>JALPWY010000005.1 GCA_023271875.1 Nitrospinaceae bacterium
CTTCTGAACAGTTTGTCCAGAGAGAGCTAAACTTTGCTATTGTCGATGAGGTTGACTCCATTCTTATTGATGAGGCGAGGACCCCACTTATTATTTCCGGCCCAGCTGAAGAGTCCACTTTAAAATACCACGAAGCCTGTAAGGTTATTCCAAAACTACGTAAAGTAAAAGATTTTGATGTTGACGAAAAAGCTCGAACCGCCGCTTTGAATGACGAAGGTATCGGGGCGGTTGAAAAAATTCTCGATATTGAAAACCTATATGATCCGAAGAATATAGAGACTCTGCATTGTATTCAGCAAGCACTGAAGGCACATGCTTTGTTCAAAAATGAAGTTGATTATGTAGTTAATGATGGAGAGGTGGTGATTATCGATGAGTTTACAGGTCGAATGATGCCAGGGCGAAGATACAGTGATGGGCTTCATCAGGCCTTGGAGGCTAAAGAAGGCGTAAAGATAGAAAATGAAAATCAGACATTAGCTAGTATTACCTTCCAAAACTATTTTCGTATGTACGATAAACTTTCTGGAATGACAGGGACTGCCGACACCGAAGCCGAGGAATTCAACTCCATTTATAATCTTGAAGTTATTGTGGCGCCGACTAATAAGGAAATGGTTCGTGATGATTGCTCTGATCTGATCTACCGAACAGAACAAGAAAAAGTTGACGCTCTCATTGAAGAAATACGTGATTGCAATGAGTCAGGACAACCCGTGCTAGTAGGTACAATATCGATAGAAAAATCTGAGCAACTAAGTCATCATCTGAAAAAATATGGGATCAAACACAATGTTCTTAATGCGAAGCATCACGAAAAAGAAGCTGAAATCATAGCACAGGCCGGGCATAAAAAAGGGGTTACCATAGCAACTAACATGGCTGGGCGAGGTACAGATATAGTGTTGGGCGAAGGGGTATCAGAATTAGGGGGTCTGCACATTACTGGTACTGAGAGACACGAAAGCCGTCGCATTGATAACCAACTGAGAGGTAGGTCCGGGAGACAAGGCGACCCGGGCTCATCACGTTTTTATCTTTCACTTGAAGATGATTTAATGCGGATATTTGGTTCAGAAAAAATTTCAGGAATCATGGAAAAGCTTGGCATGGAAAATGGGCAACCTATAGAGCACTCAATGGTCAGCAAAGCTGTGGCCAATGCCCAGAAAAAAGTTGAAGCCCACAATTTTGATATTAGAAAGCATCTTCTTGAATATGATGACGTAATGAATAAGCAGCGGGAGGTGTTTTATGGTTTGCGCAGGGAGATTCTGAAAAATGAGAACCATAGAGAAATGCTTTTGGAAATGGCCGAAGAATTGGTAGATGAAGTATTAGATGATATCGCATCCGAAAAAATATATCCTGAAGAATGGGATATTGAGGCTCTTGATGACTATATGATGCGTCAATTCTCGGTTCCGATTAAAAAACAAGAGGAGACCCTTGAGATTGGAAATGGTCTCAGACTTCCTTTAGAAAACTGTGATCGAGAAAAACTTCACAACGCTATCATGGATTCTATCCAAAGTTGTTACGCAATAAAGGAGCAGGGGATCGATCCTAATATGATGCGTCAATTAGAGAAAATGATTATGCTTCAAGTGGTTGATAATTTATGGAAAGACCACCTCCTTGGGATGGATCATTTGAAAGAGGGTGTTGGTTTACGTGGTTACGCTCAGAAAAATCCTTTAACGGAATATAAGAAGGAGGGATTTGAGATGTTCAGTAGAATGATGCACCAGATTCGTGAGGGTGTGACTGAATATCTTTTTAAAGTGCAAATAGAAGAGGGTTCTGAATTTCCCGCTGAACAAAATCAGTCAAAAAAAGTGGTAGAGCATAGAGGTGCA
Source organism: Nitrospinaceae bacterium (assembly GCA_023271875.1). Classification (GTDB taxonomy): domain Bacteria; phylum Nitrospinota; class Nitrospinia; order Nitrospinales; family VA-1; genus Nitromaritima. Next base: position 1,863 of record JALPWY010000005.1, read on the forward strand.
AGTTCAGAAGAGTCAAAACCGTTAACAGTCCGGCGAGATGATAAAAAGGTGGGTCGAAACGATCCATGTCATTGTGGCAGTGGAAAAAAATTCAAAAAATGTCACGGAAAATGAAGTGCAGTCTGTTTTTAAGCTTGTTCCATGATCTCTTTGCATTCAATGCATAGGGTTGATAGCGGTAAAATTTTTAACCGCTTTGCACTTATTTTTTTTGAACAACTCTCGCAAATGCCGTAGATTCCGTGGTCGATTTTATAAATTGCTTCTTGGATTCTTTTCAATTCATTCCTGTCTCGACTTGTGAGTTGGAACATCATTTCTCTTCCTTCCAGATCCGACGCCATATCAATTTCATTGCTAAAGTTTGACTCAGTTGTGTTTCGTTCGGTAGATTGATTTGCTTGGATAATATTAAGTAGTTCCTGTTGGTTTAGTACTAATTGCTTGCGGACTTTGATCGCTTCAGGAGTCAGCGCTACTTTTTTTTGTTTGATAGTTCTAGTTTGGGAAAGTTGTCTCTGCTTCTTCGCTTTTATTTTTGTTTTCGCCTTTGTTTTTGCCTTTGTTTTTGCTTTTGTTTTTACTTTTACTTTTGTTTTTACTTTTGCCTTTGTTTTTACTTTTGCCTTTGTTTTTATTTTTGTCTTTGTTTTTATTTTTGTCTTCGCCTTTGTTTTTGCCTTTGTTTTTGCCTTTGTTTTTACTTTTGCTTTTGTTTTTACTTTTGCCTTTACATTTTTTCGAACCTTTACTTTAGAGGACGTTTTCTTTTTAACAGTCTTTGACCCTTTTTTTCCAGGGGGTTTTTTTTTGAAAGTTACTTTGCGTTTAGTTGATTTGTTCTTGGTAGCCATCCTGAAATTCCCTCACAATAAGTCTTTACAAATCTCGGTATTTTATCAAATCACTGTTCAAATACTTTCAATATGTTGCGCGATTAATTATGTTATTGATAGTCTGGTTGTTTAAAACTATTTTTTTGATGATGGTTGAAAATTGCGGAAAAGTTATCACTTTGTATGCTGAATTACAAGAGTTTATTTCGTTGACTAGTAATGTCGGATTGCTTGTCTAAAAATAATTGGTTATTCGTGTTTGATCAGGTGTAAATGGTTACTTTCATTATGGGGGAGTAAGCCTTATGCCTCATAGTCAACGACTACTGAACCTGAGCAAAGTGAGCGTACGGTTTCAACAACTGGGAGATGATTGGGGTGAGTTCCGTACGCGTTAAGCGCGTTACGGTTATCAAATTCGGTTGTCAGTACTATATCGTAACTTCTTTCTGATTCGGTAAAATTTACCCCGATTTCTGCAGAACGAAGGACGTCGATGTTTCCCTCGAGTGTTTTTAATGCGTCGACTATTTTTTGGATATTTTCCTTGTTTCTGTCTCTTAGCTTGAACATCACAATGTGCTTGATCATAAATATTCCTTTTAACGCTGTAAAATTAATTTTTTTAGGACTGTGCTCTTGCTATCATGAACCTGTATAACTCAAGTCTTCCTGTTAAAACAGGAAATATTTTGCTTTCGAACTTTTTTTTATGTAACTGCTTGTGAGATTTGGTTGGGGTAGTTGTTAAATGTCTTTTCTTAGATTTTTATTTCATTTGTAAGGGGTGATGCTAGATGTCCTGGATTGTTGGAGCAGGGATGGGGTTTTTGCGAGGGGGACCAATGGGTGCTGTTATTGGAGGTGCCTTGCAACATATTGTAACTAAGAAGCTACAGCGTAAAATTCGCAAATCTCTTCCGGGGCTTGATGATCAAGGAATTTTTGTGACCTGTATTGCAGTTGTGATGACAAAAATATCGATGGTCCGGGGAACCGTGAAACCACGTTCGCGAATGGCTATAAAAATATTTTTCCAAAAAAATCTTAATTATTCTGCTGGTGAGCTTAGCTTCATTGATGATGTAGTTGATGAAACGCAGAAGTTAAACCCTGATCTTAATCCAATCGTCAAGCAATACTGTAAAGTCTGCAACAACCACTATACGTCACTTTTACTTGCATTGGCCTACCAAGTTGCTTTGGCTGAAGGTGAACTAACTGAGGTGATTCAGAATGAATTAAATCATTTGTCAAAACTTCTAGGTCTGTCATATATGCAGCACGATTTAATCCGGGATAAGTATTATCTTGCAGCTTTAAAAACACCTTATACTCTCTTGGGTGTGCCCTCCAATGCATCAAGCGAAGAAATAAAAAAGGCGTACCGTCAAATGGTCATGGAATATCACCCCGATAAAACAGCCCATCTTGGAGAAGGGCAGGCGCAGGAAGCTCATCTTAAGTTTTTAGAAATCATGGAAGCCTATAAAGAATTAGAGAGTGATAGGGATATCTAATCTATAATTTTAATCCGTTGTTGAATCGGTTAGAGTTTCTTCAGGGATAATTTTGATTGCGATGATCGATTGAATTTTTCGTCGGCTTGTTTCTTTTACTGTTAGTCGGACATCTTCTACGGTGACCTGTTCGCCAGGTTGGGGAATTGTTTCCAAGCGGTTCAAAACCAACCCGGCAAGAGTTTCGTAATCTCCGGTAGGTAGGTTGAGTTTGATGGTTTCGTTGATCGCATCTATTTCCATTTCTCCATCGATAATATAACCGCCTCCAGGATACGGTTGGAACTTTTGTTCTGGTTTGTCGTACTCGTCTTCGATTTCTCCTACAATTTCTTCCAGTAAATCCTCTACAGTTGTAAGTCCAATACAGCCGCCATACTCATCTACTACCACTCCCATATGCAGTCCTCTTTTTTGTAGCTCTTTAAGTAGGTCGTCAATTTTTTTATTGGGAGGAATGTAATGAGAAGGTCGGATAAGGTGTGTTAGGGGCGAGTCATTTATTGGCTGGTTTAGCAAGTCAAAAGTATTGAGGATTCCTATGATGTTATGCATTCTCTCGTGAAAGACTGGAAATCTTGAAAACCCTGTGTCTACGGCAAGTTGGTGCGCTTCCTCCAAGGTTGAGTCATCACGAATAGCTGTAAGTTGGACGAGGGGTACCATACACTGCTCAACAGTGATTTCACCAAAGTTGAAAACTTTGTGGATCATGGTTCGTTCGGCGGCATCAAGTGCGATTGTTTGAGAGTCCAAACTGAGAACCTGTAGAATTTGATCCCGGCTGAACGACTTTTTATCCTCCTGTGGCAAGCGCATTAACTTGCTCGTGACAAAATTAGAAATGCCAGTGAAAAAACTAATGATAGGGGACAGTAAGGTTAGGCTTAAGTTAAGGGGTCTAATCAGGAATGGCATGACCATGTCAGCGCGGTTTTGCAAGATCATCTTTGGAACAATTTCTCCTGCAAATAGAATGATGGGTGAAAGTATAATCATGGCCAAAAATTCTCCCTGCCGCCCCATATTCGTTACCATGTATGCTGTAAAAATAGAAGTACTAGAAACAACTGAAAGATTGGTTCCAAGTGAAGTGGTGGCGAATAATCTTTCAGGTGTGTTCAGTAAATCAAGCACAATTTGGGCAGAGTGATTTCCATCGTCAGCTTTCTGCTTCATTTTAATCCGGTTGATGGCAATCATGCCAATTTCTGACCCAGAGAAAAAAGCTTCCATGAGAATAAAGCTACTAATTAAAATTAATGTGGTTGAAAGGGCCATTATGTTTCTTCCTTTACCTTCTCTTGATTACCATTGTTAACTGAATTTATAATGGTAAGGTGAAGGTTTAATATTCGAGCCCCCTTCATTTTTTCGACTCGGAATTTGAAGTTTTCGTGGGCTATTGCCTCTCCTGATCTGGGTATCCTGCCAAAAAGACCAAACACAAACCCCCCAACTGTATCGTATTCATCTTCGGGGAGTTGAGTTTGAAAATGTTCATTGAATTCACCAACCGGATAGGTAGCTAGAAGACGAAAACTATTCTCATCAATTTGAACTAGGGGGTTTTCTTCAAGACGCATTTCACTGTCAATTTCACCAACCAGCTCTTCTAAAATATCTTCCAGGGTTACTAATCCGCAGATACTACCGTACTCATCCAGAACAGCGGCCATATGGCGCTTTCTTTTTTTAAATTCCTGCAATAGTTCCTTAATCTTTTTTGTCTGTGGAATCGAAAGGAAGGGACGTAATACACTTTTGAGACTAAATTTGTCAGGTGGCAAGGTCTTTAATTTGTTTAAATCCTTGGTGAATAAAATCCCCGCTAAATTTTCTCCATCACTATCTAAAACGGGAACGCGTGCATAAAAATTTTCTATAATACGTGGTAGAATATCTTCAAGCTTGTCATCGATAGATAATGTGAACATATCTATTTTAGGGGTCATGACTTCTGCCACCGTTGTTTCTCCAAATTTTATAACGTTATGGATGAGTTCGCTTTCCTCTGAATCGATGACACCTTCGCCTTCACCCACTTGAACCATTGTGCGAAACTCATCATCGGTTATTGCTGTTTTTTTATCTTTACTAAACTTAAACCCTATAAATGAGATAAATTTTTCAGCGATCGATGTGAGAACGGATTGTATTGGTTGGACTACCAAAGCGAATAATCTGAGAGGGTATGCGGCTAAAACGGCATAAGTTTGAGGAAATTGCAGCGAAAGAGTTTTTGGAATGATTTCTCCAAATACAAGCAAAAGAAAGGTTCCCACTCCGATCGCGATGCCTATACCAAAGCTTCCAAATTGAGTTATGAAAATAGAGGTCGTGATAACGGACACGCTGATATTCACCAGCTCGTTTCCAATGTAAATGGTTATGAGTAATTCTCTTGGTTTTTCAAGGAGCTCATTGGCGACGAGTCCCCAGCGCCCCTTTTTGTCTTTTAACTCTTTTAGTTGAAGTGATGTGAGAGAAAAAAATGCCGCTTCACAGGCAGAAAAGAAAGCCGAAAAAACAAGAAGTACGCTTAAAAGAAGGGTATGCGGTAATATAGATTCGTCCAAGGTGTCAGTCAGCTCCTAATGTGACCGGTGTATTTGAATCGAAATTATTAAGAATTTTTTGGTGGGTAGATTTCAATTTAAAGAACAAGGTCGACTCCACTTTCTTTACTTGAAGTGATCGAACCCCGTTGCCGTTTTAAGGGAAACTTTACTGCCATTTTTCTTTATCAGGATTATTTTTTTTGGAGAATTAGTGATTTCTCCAATATGCGAAATAAAGGTATTGGCCTTTAAAAACAATCTCTTTAGATTTTTAACATCTTCCGGCTTTATTGTAAACAGCAATTCATAATCTTCGCCACCTTGCAGGATCCAGTTGATTGGATCATGTCTTTTCTGCAAGCAGACATTATACAACGCTTCAGAAATGGGGAGGCTATCCTCGTAAAGATTTGCCCCAAGATTATCTTTAGAGCAAAGGTGGCCCAGATCTTGCGTGAGACCATCGCTTATATCAATCATCGATGTCACTTTTAATCGAGATTTGGCTAACAGGCTTGATTCCTTTATTCGAGGGAGAGGCTCCAAATGTTTTTTTACAAGTGCATTCCTGTGCTTAGCAGCCCCAAAGTTTTTGTTTTTTGCCATTAGAATCTTAAGGCCCATGGCAGAGTCGCCTAGGTTACCTGTGACAAAAATCTGATCACCCGGTTTTGCTCCCGTTCTATAAAAGACTCTATTTTTAAAAGTCTCACCCACAACACATACGTTGATGAACAAGTGCTTGGGAGAGGCTACGGTGTCGCCCCCAGCTAATTCTATTTTATGTGAATCGCATATTGTTTGTAGTCCTAAGTATAGCTTGTCAATAAACTTGGCGGATGTGGACGTTGGCAGCCCTAATGAAATAAGTGCCAAATATGGAGTGCCTCCCATCGCCGCGATGTCGCTTATGTTGACGGCCATGGCTTTTCGCCCTAACTGTAATGGGGAGATTGTTTTTAAGTCAAAATGGATTGATTCGATGAGTGCATCTGTTGATGTTAGTTGTACGGTATTTGGGTGGGTTGAGAAAACAGCGCAATCATCCCCGATCCCTTTTTTTATTTGTGGTGAGCGGGTGTTAAGCTTGGAGCGAAGTCGTTCGATTAGCCCGAACTCACCCAATTGTTTCAAGTTGGTTGTTTTTTTCATGAAGGAAGAATCTTTGGAGACATTACTTAAAAACCGATGGTATATAAATTCAGAAACATACAACAAGTTTAAAGCAACTGGATAGAAAAATTATAATTTGGCAATTGCTATAATTTTCCTTTGAAGAGGTCTTGCGCCATAGCGTCTATATCGAATTTTTTTTCCACCTTGATCGTGATTTGGTCGCCTTCACTAAGGCCTGTTTTTTTAAAACCTTCAACCGGTAGAGTTATTTCAGTGTGCTCTTCTGTCGCTGGGACCCAAACAGTGACGCATCTGAAGCGATCAGCTTTGTTGGGTGGACTTGAGACTTCAGTGATTTCACCATCTAATGTCATTGCATTTCTCCTTATTCCATAGTCCTATAATATATCCCTGGAAGGGTTATTAGTCCATCTCCTGTTCAATGTCGATGAAGTAATTACGTTGTTTTTTTTAATGATAATAACTTAGATGTGTGAGATGTCTTGAAGCTTCTACAATTCGAATGCTCAAAAAGATTTTAATGTGCATTTGTTCTGTATGGAATTGGAAACGGTGACTCGCGTCGATACATGGCGAAACTGGATGCAAGGAAGGTATTTTTTTATTTTTAGAAGAGATGCATAGCATTTGAAGCTAGCAGCCAAGAATTTAGATTATTTTAAGTCGGCTACCAGCCAGACGTGATAATCTTCAATCTTATGGTGCCAGAAGACTGCGTTGATATTGAAGTGAACGAGCCAAGCTGCTGATTCCCCTTGCTGGCAAATCTTTTTCTGGTATCGGTCTGTAATCACGGATACTTGGTCGCAGGTTGTGCTCGTCCAGTAATAGTGACCAACCCCGTCGTCAAAGATCGGATTGATCCAAGCTTTTTTTCCTCCAGCATTGAGAACCCGCCTGGGAAAAAATAACGTTTTAAACTCAGCGAGTGAGGGGATGCGCCAATCAGAACGGCCACCCGCACTAGATGCCGCCGCTAACTTTTTGGCTATTTTGAGTTTTACTTTGTTCAGGTTCCCCTGTTTATCGCGTTCACCTGTTTTCATCCATACTAGTTTGTTGACGGTGTCCGTTACGGTCCCATTTCCGTTGTCAATGAATTCTCCTGGAGCTAGATCCTCTGCAGTGGTTTCTTTGACTTTTTTACATTCTGCCAGCAAAGGTCCAGAGCTAGGACATTTGTCCAAGATGGAAAAATGGTTCATTTTCCCAAGCATGGCACAGATTTCTGATTTGCTACAACCTGCATGAGCAGGAAGGTTGCTCGTGAAAAATAAAATAAGCGCTACTATAGTAATTCTCATGTCAATCCCTCTACTTTTGTAAGGGTTTTATGGCGGTAATTTAAAGAGAAAAAATTTAACAAAGCATACTATATCTTTATCTAGATAGGAATTCTTAATTAGATGAAATGCCGGAGGAGGTCTGCGGTCTTTCTGGTCAACAAATCAATGCGCCAAGTTGGGAAAAAGCATCACCACTTTTTAGCGGGATGAAAACTTCTGCTTGGGCTATCTTATTAGCAGATTGGTCCGGGTTTATATTGATAAGCTTCGCACCTCTATTTTTAAGTTCAAGCGCAAGGTAGTCATTGGTGGGGACTGCTCCCGAACTACCAACCAATAAGGCAAGGTCGACTCCTTTTATTAGGAAATTTTCAAAGTTTTTTTCTTGTTCTGGGTGGCCCACATACTCCATATCCCCGAACATCAGGATGTGAGGTCGCGCAGTGCCATGGCATTGAGGGCAGGTCGGATAGTTTGAAGCTCTCATTGTTTGCCGGTCAAGCTTACAAAGGGGGACGGTTTCTTCAGTCCAGAAAGCATGTGAACAAACATCAAGACATTGGAGTCGCCACATCGATCCGTGCACTTCTATTACTTTATTGGTAGAGCACCCTGAACGAAGATGGTAGCCATCTGTATTAGTGGTGTGTATGAACGCATCCTCAAAGTGATTTTTCATCCATTGATCGATGACCTCATAGCCTTCATGCGGCATGTTTTCGTTGGCATTTTGTCGCCTCCATTCATAAAAGGCCCATGCGTGTGGCAATTCATTGCGGAAGGCCCATGGGCTTGCCAGGTCCTGAGCTTGAAGATTTTTTTCTTTAAACGGGGGAAAGTTTTTCCAGTAGCCATCTTTATCCCTGAAAGTTGGGATATTGGAGTCTGCGCTCATTCCAGCGCTTGTAAGGAATAACGCACGTTTTGCGCTACTGATTAACTCTGCTGCTTGCAGGATTACTTTATGCGTCACCATCCCATTCCTTGTGGAAGCGGTCCAGGTATTTTTCCATGAAAAGGTGTCTTTGCTCAGCAAGTTTTTTGGCGGACTCCGTATTCATGCGATCCTTGAGCAATAAAAGCTTTTCATGGAAATGATTGATCGTGTGCCCTTTGTTGTTTTTGTAGTGCTCAAAATTTTTATGCATGACAGGAGCTTCTTCGGGATGATACATCAATCGATTTTTGTTTCCGCCATAGGCAAAGGTTCGCGCAATCCCCACTGCTCCTATGGCGTCTAGGCGGTCCGCGTCTTGTACTATTTTACCTTCAATCGTGCCCATGGGTGTGGCTACGCCTGCACCCTTGTATGATAACGTTGAAATGATTTCGCACACTTCATCAACTAGTCCTGGATCGACTCCATTCTTATTTAGCCAGGCGGCAGCCTGCCTAGGGCCTGCGGATTCGTCCCCGTCATTAAATTTCCAATCCGCAATATCGTGCAGTAGGGCAGCGAGTTCCACGATCGTTTGGTCTGCGTTTTCCTTTTGAGCAATTTTTTTTGCGATAGACCAGACACGATAGACATGCCACCAGTCGTGACCTGAGCCATCATCAGCTAACTCTTTTTCTACGTAAAGACGAGTTTTTTCGATGAGTTTTTTAGTGTCCATTCTTATAATTTGCGCAAGCTAGATAATAGTCGTACCCTACTTTAGTTATTTTAGCACACACAATATTATGATATTTTTTCAAGGTTGGTGGGTCTACAGTTATGACACATATTCAAAACTCTGTTTACCACCCGGGAGATTCTATTCTTCATTCAACCGGGACCCGCAGCAAAATACTTCTAGCTCTTGCTTGCATATTTGTCACGGGTACCGGGGGTGGATTGGCGCTCCTTTTTATGTTTTTTTTGTGCCACCTGGGAATGCTGGTTTCTGGAATATTTATCTTGGATGCGTGGAAACGTTTGGCGGCGCTGAAAATTTTATTTTTGGTGCTTGGTGCGACACCTTTGTTTTTGACTCCAGGGGCTCCGCTTTATTTCTTCGGTGAATTTTCCCTTCCGATCACAAAAGAGGGTCTGGAGTGTAGTGTTTTTACAGTGTCAAGACTGGTATGCATGGTATGGATTTCCATGATCCTGGTAGGGACAACGTCACCACAGTCTCTTATGGAAATAGTTACTGGTTCAAGGTTAAATGTTTTTACAAAGAGCAAAACCCTGCAGGAATTTGTGCTGGTCGGAATATTGTCGTTTCAGATCCTGCCTGACCTTCTTGTTGAAGCTGAAGAAACAATAGGAGCTTGCTGGCGGCAAGGCAAGGTCCAAGTTAAGGGTAGTCGCTTGGAGACGGTGAAAGAAATGGTGCGGTCAATCATCATGTGGGTTGTTACGGTGCTTTCCGATCCGAAGCGAGTTATGGATAGAGTTGAAAAATCGTAGTTGATGTGTTCCCTCCACAAGGAATAGTGAGTTTGCTTTGTCCTAGGATCGAGGATGGAGTCCGCATTCTTTGTGCTCAGGGTTTTCCCACCACCAGCGACCTGACCTTATATCCTCGCCGGTTTCTATCGAGCGCGTGCAAGGGGCGCATCCGATGCTCGGGTAACCTTTTTTATGCAGCGCGTTAATCGGGACATCGTTGGCTTTGATATATTCTTCGACCATGCTCAAGGACCAGTCTGCCAACGGATTGATCTTGATTATAGAGTTATGGTCATCGTCTGTGGCAACTTTTTGAACGTCGACTCGGGTTACTCCTTGCTCTCGTCGTAGACCTGTGATCCAGGCATCCAGGTTTGAGAGTGCACGATTAAGAGGTGCTACTTTGCGGATAGAACAACACTCCTTTCTGTTTTCCACGCTTTCACGGAAAGAGAAGAACCCCTTGTCTTTCTGGAGAGCTTCTACTTTTTCTTTATCCGGGAAATAGGTCTTGATTGTAATTCCGTACTTGGATCGCGCGCGCTCCATGACCTCGTAGGTTTCTTCGTGCAAGCGCCCCGTATCCAATGTGAATATTGTAATATCTCCCTGTAGTCCGACCAGCAAGTCGATCAAGACCATATCTTCCATACCAAAACTGGAAGCGAGTCCCGCTTTTTGCCCGTATTTATTTTTAGCCCACTGCAAAATTTCTTGAGCTGATTTTGATTCAAAATTATTGTAATCCATAACCTATGTTTACTACATTTGGACGGAAAAAGAAAATCGCGATCTTGAGGATATTTTTATACATGAACAATATCTTCCCGGCTAAGTTCAGGGCGTCCTTGTTTCGCACGGGTACCCTTGAGGGGGATTACTTCTTGACAGAATTCTGCCTTATATGTAGAGTTTTTTTACTTCGAATACTTACTTGCTGTGCTGCTCCGTAAATAATTAATAGATGGCCTTGGTACTAGAAACGAGTGGCATCTTTAAAAATTGTAGTACTGTTTATCGTTGGTTTTTTTGGATTCTCAACTAGTTTCTACCACTCCTACTTGATTAAAAGATCACTAGCGTTTTACTCGTTTAGAAAATCTGATTGATTACACTGCCAATGAACCACTTGTTTAAGAAAGTTCAGTTCTTGAAGGCGATTGTTTTTTCGGTGTGCTTCATTTTATTTTTTTCTAACCCGGTACATGCGGATTCAACCGGACAAAAACTTTTGGCCGATCTAGAGGAGGCGCTGGTGTCTCTTGCTGACAAGGTCCGTCCATCGGTAGTGAGTCTTTCTCCGTACGTTCCTCCTTCCCCTTCGATCCGCCGGCAAGGCGATCAATCCGGGGCGCCTGCTAATGCAGGCTCAGGGGTGATCATTGATGGAGCTAAGGGAATCATTGTTACCAATGGTCATGTTGTTCGGGGATCAGGGAAAGTCAAGGTCACCTTGCTCAGTGGGGAGGAAAAAATAGGCACCGTTTTGGGAGCAGATGAGGACACTGATATCGCTGTGGTTCAGATCGAAACGGAGATGCCTTTATCGACTGCTACATTGGGCGATTCCTCGGGACTCAAGATTGGGCAATTAGCGGTCGCGGTAGGAAATCCATATGGGCTCAATGATACGCTGACCTTTGGGATCATCAGCGGATTAAATAGGGAAAATGTGAACCTCTCACGCTACGAAGACTTTATTCAGACCGACGCATCGATTAACCCCGGCAATAGTGGCGGGCCGCTATTGAATATTCGGGGCGATATCATAGGAATCAATACGGCCATCATCAACTATGCGCAGAGTATCGGATTTGCTATTCCCTCCAACATTGTTCGTAAGGTTGTGGATGAGTTGCTTGAATTTGGGGAGGTTCGACGGGGTTGGTTGGGAGTTGGCATCGAGACGGTAACCGAGAAAATTGCACAACAGGTAGAAGGGAAAGCAGGGGAGGGTGTTTGGGTAAACTCTGTTTTCGAGGGGGATCCTGCTCATCGGGCAGGGATTCGTATCGGAGATGTGATTTTAAGAATTGGTGGTACCGCTGTTGATACACCGAACAGGATGATCCGCCTAATAGGTGCTTTTTCGCCGGGACAATCGGTCAACTTGGATATTCTTCGAGACGGAAAGCGCAAAGTAGTAACCGTCAAGCTGGATAATCAGAAAAAAAGACCCGACAAAGTTTTTAAAAAGTCACTTCAGGATATAGATGAGCCCTCTCTGGGCGTAGAAGTAGAAAGCCTGGGTGGTGACCAAGGAATTATTGTGTCAAGGATTTACCCGGGTTCCACAGCCGATAAGCAGGGGCTTAAGATGGGAGATCAAATTGAGGCTATTAATGGGAGAACGGTCTTAAAAGTTATTGAATTTAAAGATGTTCTAAATTCTGTTTTAGAAGGCGGGGAAATACATGTATTGGTTTTAAGGGGGAAAGGTAAGTTACGCATTGAGTTAACGCAAAAAGGTTTAAATTGAGCTTTGCAAATAGGGTGAAAAAATGATAAATTCCCCGAGTTAAAATTGTACATTTGTTGAATAGAACGGTGGCAGTAGCCGTTTTTATATATTTTTTTAATTTTTTTTGTCTGTTTACATTTCCAAGGGAGGTATCAACATGTTAAGTCGCGTCGCAAAAGGCTGGAAGTCATTGCAAGCGCTAGTTGTTCTTACTTTAGCCTTTAGTTTTGGGCTTGTTTCGAACGCCATCGCTATAACTGAACATAGCGCATCTGATCACAAAGCGAAAAAAGCACATGACCGCCCAGCCTGGCTGGAAAAGCTAGAAGCCCAAATCGACTACGAAGAAATGATGGAAGGTATGGAAGGCCGACAGGATCGTCTAGACAAAACTTTTATGCAGTTGATGGATAGGTTGCAGGACAAAATTAAGGAACACGCGACTCCAGCCTCCACAGGTGGTGGATTTCATGACTCCTGGTCAGCGCACCAGTTACAGCAAAGTTATTTGCTTGGGCCTGTCGAAGCGACAGAAAAAGTTTTTAAAGGTGCGCACTGTACGAGCAACGCTCCGGTTAAAAAATACGACGTTGTTGCTATTAATGTTGAAATTACTTTGAATGCGTGGGGTGATTATTATCCTGGTTATACATATGTTCTTAGGGAAGATATAAAGAGGGTCAGAGCAGAGGAAGAAAAGAATGCTGCAGCCCGTGAACATGAAAATGATCCAGGTGCTGTATCTCAAGGTTTGCAGGGTGATGCTATTCAGCCACTTGTTATTCGCGCCAATCAAGGTGATTGCCTTAGGGTCACATTTACTAATGAGCTAGAGGATGAAGACGCTGGTTTTCAAGTCAATGGATCAGCGATGATCATCAGTTCTTCAGGGTTACCAGCCAGCGCTGCTTCTGCTGGCGGTATTACATTAGCTGGCGAATCTCAAGAATTTGAGTGGATGATTCCGATCGATGAGCAGGAAGGAAGTCATATGATCATGAGTCATGCTGGACGTGATCCATCCTCTTTGGGACTTACAGGAGTGATGGTTGTTGAACCTAAGGGTTCAAGATATCTTGATCCTTGGACTTCAAAGCCAATGAAAAGTGGCTGGGAGGCAATGATTGTCAACGATGAGGAGAGAGATTTTCGAGAATTTACTATTATTTACCATGAAGTTGGTGACGAATCGTTCCGCCCGCTTAATCGTCATGGTGAGATGATTCCACAGCGAGACCCGATGACAGATGCCTACCGCCCTTCGGCAAGAGCTATCAATATGCGCAGTGAGCCATTCGGTATCAATAATCTGGCACAGCAGGAGAAGAGATTTCACTTTGAGGATGAGTCCTTAGCTTACAGCTCTTATACTTTCGGTGATGCTCCGACAACAATTCCACGATCATATCTTGGTGATCCTGCGAAGTTTCGACTTGTACATGGTGGCGGTGAGGTATTTCATTCACACCATCCACACGGAGGCACCATTCGCTGGACTCGTAATCCACAGAGTATAAATAATTTAACGAATCTGACTCAGGCTGCCTACGATGGTCCGGTAAAATACCCCATTGTTCGCACTACATCGGATAGAGTTGATGTTCAGGTAATCGGTCCTGCCGAAACGGTGGATCTTGAGACCGAGTGTGGTTCTGGTCTTTGCCAGCGCTTAGCTGGGGATTTTCTGTTCCACTGTCATGTAGCGCATCACTATGTTGCAGGTATGTGGGGTTACTGGAGGGTTTATAATACCCTTCAAAATGGGAATTATCCTTTTGGCAGCACTGATACGATGCGCCCATTGGCAGAACTTCCTGATCGTAAGGGGCGAATTCCTCAAGGTGTGTCTTCTGACAAATTGGTCGGTAAGACAATGGACTGGTTCGGTACCAAGTTCAAGATTGTTAAGAAAGGGAAAAGTGACTGGACCAAGGAGGAACGGGTAGTCAACATTAAAGATTGGGTTAAGTATATGTTGCCCCCTCAGGGTCGCCCTGGTCATACTGATGATGAGAAAGGACAAATTTTATCCTATGACGGATCTGTTTGGGATTATGACTGGAAGGGTGTTACGGCCTTGTCCGAGAGAGAATCGACGGACAAAAACCCAAAACATTTTCCACCTCATCCTGGGAAGCGGCATCCGATTCAGTTCAGTCCTTTGACTGGGAAGTTGTCTTTTCCGCATATGAATCCACATTTTGGCAAACGTGTGCCTTTCGCCCGTAACCATGGTGGTGCCCCCTGGCTGGAGCCTTTCCATATGCAGACAGACCCAGGGGTTATTACTAAGACGGAATCTGGTAGTTCGCGAAGTGGTCCCGATATGGAGAACACGGGTGGCGCCAAACCGGGTGAACAGGGGCGTTGGAGTTTATGTCCTCCAGGTGCAGGTAGAAAGCAATATAATCTGCATTTTATCAATACGCCGATCCAGCTTTCCGACGCGATTGGAAAGGAGCCTCCGCTCATCGATAAGTACGGTCTCATTTATGTGATCGATGAAGAGATGGCTGAGAAAAAAGCTGATCCTAAGAAAGCCATACCTCTAGTCATTCGTGCCAATGTTTATGACTGTGTTGACGTCCTTTTGACCAGTGAGTGGAATGATGATGACTTTACCAACTTTCAGATGTCGAAGATTAATATTCATCCTCATTTCTTTCAGTTTGACAACCAGGCGTCTGATGGCGTGATCACAGGTATGTCCTATGACCAGTCCATGAGGTCTTATGTACAGTTTGATAAGAAAATGAAAGATGGACATCATGTCGGTCTGCCTGTTCCGATGAACGCCAAGCTTTTAAAGGCTACGAAGCCTGGAGATACTACGGTGGAAATCGAGATGGCCAATCATTCCACACCTTTCCATGCCGGTGCAGATATCATTGTAGGTATCGAAGTGCCTAACGGTAAGGATGCTCGATGGATTAAATCAATCACGCCTGATCCTGGTAAAGGTTTTGCTAAAGATAACAAATACACGATTACATTCACTGAGGGTATGACTCATGCTCACAAGGCAGGTCAGATCGTTAGTACCGAATACGTGCGTTACCGATGGTGGGTTGATGTAGATCTGGGTCTTGTGTTCTGGCATGACCATGCATTTGGTGCGACCACTTGGCCGCATGGTGGAATCGGTTCGACAATTGTTGAGCCTTGGGGATCGACGTATCATGATCCGCAGACAGGGGAATTAATACGAAGCGGTCCTGTAGCGGATATTCATGGTACAGAGCCGGTAGCCTATAACAGAACAGGTAGTTTTAGAGAGTTTGTTGCTCAGGTGAGTGACACTGTGCCTCATACGGCACAACTTGTCACCGCTGGAAATCCACCGGGGCTTTCACGTGAGAACGCCATTGCAGCAGGTCAATCCATCTCTTTTCAGATGCCTACAACTATGTTAGAGGTGGCCTTTCCTCATCTGAACGGTGGTACGCATACCACAGGCGGCGCATTTAACTTTCGAAGCGCATCCCTTACAGCAAGGCTTAACTCGAATGCTGATCCGTCTAAGGTCTTTAGTAGTAAGACGCATGGGGATCCATCAACTCCGCTTTTGCGTGCTTATATTGGTGATTCAATCTTGTTCCGACTTCTTTCAGGAATGCAGAATGAGACTCACACTTTCGTTGTTTCCGGTCATGGTTACCGTCCTGAAAGATATGATGGAGATTCAAGAGTTACCAACACTATTCACATAGGAATTGCCGAACGGTACGACCTTGCTACTACAGCAGGTGGGTATCAGGAGATGGCTGGTGATTATCTTTACTATAATGGCCGTACATCCAAATTATCTGAGGGTAGTTGGGGGATCGTCCGTGTCCATGACAAGTTGCAGAAGGATCTCAAGCCTCTTCCTAACAACCTGAAACCTAGAAAATCTGCCAAGCAACTTTGTCCAAAAGGTGCCCCGGTTAAAAATTTCAGCGTCGTTGCTATCAATACCGCGCTGAAGTTTAATCCAAACACCGAGGATGAAATTGAAGTTGATTTTGAAAGGAAGCTACAGCTTACTAATGCCGATGCCAAAATCTTTGCCCTTGAAGGCGAAATGGCGAAGGCAGCGTCAGATGGAAAGCACCCTCATCCGTTGACACTACGTGCCAATATTGGGGAGTGCATTAAAATTAAGCTGACGAATCGCTTGAAAAAAAGCAACGCTTCTATTCACGCGAATAACATAGCCTTTGATCCTCTGGATTCTCAAGGGATCAATGTGGGTAATAATCCTGGTGATCAGACAGTTAAACCTGGTAAATCCAAGGTATACACTTTCTATGCGCATAAGGATTTTAATATAAATGGGGCTCTACTTTGGGATTTTGGGGATATTACATCCAATATTCGAAGTGGTATGTACGGTGGTATCATAATCGGCCCTAAAGGTTCTGTGTACCGCGATCCGGAGACCGGGAAAGATATTTCTCTGGGTAACTCTTGGAAGGCGGATGTGATCATCGACAAGTCCTATCCGGAAAACCAAAATCTTGAAAACTATCGAGATTTCGCGTTATATTTTCAGGATGAAGACAATATCCTTGGCACCTCATTTATGCCCTATCTGCAGAATGTTGCGGGACTTACAGGCGTGAACTATCGTCTTGAGCCGTGGACTTATCGCGAAGATGAGGGTTGTGAGTTGGGTAATATGTTCACTGCCTGTGTTGCTGCGGATGGAGATCCGGCGACACCAATCCTTAAAGCGCATGCCGGAGATCGTGTCATGGTTAATATTTTTGGCGCTCATAACGAGCAAAACCAAATGTTTAATATGGATGGTCACCAGTGGCGTCGCCATCTGAATCAGGAAGGTTCTGACATGATTGATGTGCAACAATTTGGTGGCGGTGAGTATATTCAGGCATTTGTTAATGCTGGTGGAACCTATAGCAACCCAGGTACTTACTTGTGGTTGAATTCACGTACTCCTTACCAGCAAGCAGGCCAGTGGGGTTACTTCAAAGTACTCCCTGTAGGTGAGCGTTCTATCCTACCTTTGGGTGGGGCAGCTCCAAAAGTTGGGAAGACAGCCGCTAAAGGAGTTGGTGACGACGTGTTATCAATGAACAGGTAAAATTAATTCAATTGATGACATTTACATTGCAATGTTACAGGGGGACCCCTCATTTAGGGTTCCCCTGTTTTTCATTTTTTTGTAAGTTGTGATAGACTACGCAGCATTCAGTTACAGTATGAAATCGTTTGGTGTGGGGTACCCATTTTTGTTTTGGTTTGGGGAGTTGAATTTTTTTGCAATTGTTAAATTTTAGGAGGGAACTAGGAGATGAAAAAAGTTTTAGTAGTATTAATGGCCCTGATTGTTTCCATCGTTTTTGCGGGGACAAGCTTTGCGGCCAAGAAGAAGGGTTACGCAGAAGGCAAGGCAGGCGCCGGTTCAATCACTGGTGTTGTCTCACTTAAGGGTGCTGCACCAGCACCAATTATAGAAGATCTTACAAAGGGCAAGAATGTTGAGTTTTGTATTACGCACCCGGATACTAATAAAAAAGATAGTACCCGAGCTCGCATTAAAGTAACGGCTACTGGTGGTAAATTAAAAGATGCGGTTGTTTTTATTGAGGAAATCGATGGCGGGAAGCCTTGGGGAGATGCAGGAAAGGCCGCCTATACCTTTGAAAAATGTGATATTAACGAAAAAATGCTTGCAGTACGAAAGCCTACTAAAGCAGAAGCAAAAGATAAAAAAAGTGATATTTTAACAGTACTCAATAAGGATCCAGAAATTCTGCACAACCCGCATGGTTATTCTGTTGCTGGTGCAAACCGTAAGACCCTGTTTAACAAGCCTCTTCCGAGTCAGGGAGATATTGCATATGTCACCAAGAACATTAAGCGTCTAAAGAAGAAAAAAGATAAACACTTTTTCTTACAGTGTGACCAACACAACTTTATGGAAGCGGATGCTCGGATTGTATGGAACCCGTACTATGCTATTACCGGAGCCGATGGCTCTTTCAAAATTGATGGCATTCCGGCTGGGAAATATAAAGTGACTGCATGGCAGCCATATGTTGGTGAGTCTTCGCAGGATGTTACAGTTGGTGCCGGCGCAGCTAAGGCCAACTTTACACTCACTGCAAAGGCTGCAAAAAAGTAAGTTATTAAAAATTAGTTAAAAAGGTTTATTTCAAAGAGCAGTATCGGAGCAGTTGTTCCGGTGCTGCTTTTTTTTGCTTCAATACGACCATTAATCCTTGCAATCAACTTTGTCACGGCGGTGCGCATATAAAGGGGAGTAAGCCCATTGCCCTCGAAACCGTGGTTTTTTATTTTTATATTTCCAGGTTAGTAATTTTCTCTGTAACTTTAAAATTATATTCTGGGTACTTATATATTGGTATACGAGGTTCTATACCACCAAGAGAGTAGCCCCAGATACTTTCGTATTCTAAAATATCTTTTCCCATTCCATCAAGATGGTGGCTTGACAATTATAAAAACTAATCTTATCTAGTTTAGGAAGAAGAAATTTACTAGATGGAGTATTGAATATGCGTTTTGATCAGATGACTATTAGATTGCAGGAGGCGTTTTCGTCCTCTCAAGCTTTGTGTTCTTCTGCTCAACAGCAGGCATTGGAATGTGAACACCTGTTGCTTTCTTTATTTCAAGACTTCGACGGTATCGCTTTAGCATTAGTCAAAAGGGTGGGAGTCGATTGCAAACAGTTATTGCGAGAATTAGAAGATCAAATTGAAAAGTACCCGAAAGTTTCCGGGGGTGGACAGGTATATCTTTCTAAAATACTCAAGGATATAGTCAGCAAAGCCGAGGAAGAAGCTCGCAAAATGAAAGATGAGTTCTTAAGTGCGGAGCACATTCTTCTTGCCGTATCTAATTATAAAAAAGCCAACTCTGTTTTCAGGTCTTTGGGAATAAAATACGATGATCTATTGAAAGCCTTGCAATCTATTCGCGGCAGCCAGCGAGTAACCGACCCTAACCCCGAAAGCAAATACCAAGTGTTGGATAAATTTTGTGTAGACCTAACAAAATCAGCCCGCTCGGGAAAACTCGATCCGGTAATTGGACGGGATGGAGAAATCAGACGAGTCATTCAAGTTCTTTCCAGGCGTACCAAGAACAATCCAGTGATCATCGGTGAACCGGGTGTGGGTAAGACCGCCATCGTTGAGGGACTTGCCCAGCGTGTGGTGAATAAAGATGTTCCGGAGGGACTCAAGGAGAAACGAATTCTTATGCTCGACTTGCCGCAATTGGTTGCAGGTAGTAAATATCGTGGTGAGTTCGAGGATCGGTTAAAATCTCTTCTTAAAGAAATCAGTGACTCAAATGGTGAGATTATTTTGTTCATCGACGAACTCCATACCCTAGTGGGGGCTGGAGCTGCTGAGGGTTCCATGGATGCATCAAATATGCTCAAACCCGCTCTAGCCCGCGGTGAACTGCATTGCGTTGGAGCCACCACGCTGAATGAATATCGTAAATATATTGAAAAAGATGCAGCGCTGGAACGCCGGTTCCAGCCTGTTCCAGTGGAAGAACCGACGTTGGAAGATACAGTTTCCATTTTGCGCGGCTTGAAAGGTAAATATGAAGTCCATCATGGCGTGCGTATTCAAGACTCCGCTATTCTTGCCGCGGCACGTTTGTCCCATCGTTATATCTCTGACCGGTTTTTACCAGACAAGGCCATTGACCTGATTGATGAAGCCGCATCTAGTCTAAAAATGCAGATCGATTCTGTGCCAGCCGAGATTGACGAATATCAACGAAAAATTACCCAATTAGAAATCGAGCGTGAAGCATTGAGAAAAGAAATTGATCCTGAGTCTAAGAAACGATTAGTTAAAATTGGAGAGGATCATTCCAAATTAATTGAAAAATGTTCCCACATGAGTGAACAATGGCAGAGCGAGAAAAAAGTTCTAACAGAAAAACGCTCCCTCAAGGAACAGGTGGAGTCTGCTATTCAGGAATGTGAAGTAGTGGAACGAGAAGGGCGTCTCGAGAGGGCTGCAGAATTGAAGTTCGGCACGATTCCCCGTTTGACTCGTGAATTGGAAGACTTGGAGGGAACTCTAAACAAAGTTCAGCATGAACACAAAATGCTCAATGAGGAGGTTGGCGAGGAAGATATCAGTCGCGTTGTTGCTCGCTGGACAGGAATTCCTATTGAACGCATGATGGAATCAGAAAAACAACGTTTGCTCAAGATGGAAGAGATACTTCATAAAAAGGTCGTGGGACAGGATGATTCTGTACGCCTGGTTTCTAACTCGATCAGAAGAGCACGTGCTGGATTGCAGGATCCATTGCGTCCCATAGGTAGTTTTATGTTTCTAGGACCGACTGGTGTTGGAAAAACCCAATTGGCAAGGTCTCTCGCTGAGTTCTTGTTTGATGATGAGCAGTCTATGATTCGAGTAGACATGTCGGAATATATGGAGAAACATTCTGTCTCCCGTCTTATCGGTGCACCGCCCGGTTATGTTGGTTATGATGAAGGGGGGTATTTAACCGAGCATGTTCGGCGTAAGCCGTACAGCGTGATTTTGTTTGATGAGATTGAAAAAGCACATAGCGATGTTTTTAATATTTTCTTACAGATTCTGGATGAAGGGCGGCTGACAGATGGGCAAGGCAAAACTGTTGACTTCCGAAATACTCTTGTGTTGATGACTTCTAATATCGGTAGTAAATTTATTGAAGAAGCTGGTCTGGAAGCGGCGCTTCATGAGTCAAAAGGACACCCTCGGGAGGTTTGGGAACGCCAATACGAAAAGGTTCAGGATACTGTGCGGCAGGAATTAAGGAACCACTTCCGGCCAGAATTTTTGAACCGGGTCGACGACATTGTACTGTTTCGTAACCTGAATCTAGAACAGATACAAGAAATCGTGGATGTTCAGATGCAAAGTCTTCAAAAACGATTAGCCGAAAGGAATATGTCTATTGTATTGGATGACAAAGTTAAAGAGGTGTTGGCTCAGAAGGGATACGACCCTGCATTTGGAGCAAGGCCTTTGAAGCGGGCGTTGCAAAAGCATATTCAGGACCCTCTTTCACTCAAGATTCTCCAAGGAGAGTTTTCGGAGGGAGATCGAGTGAAAGTCTATGTCAACGGGAATTCAGATACTTTCACCTTTGAGAAAGTTACTGCATAACTCAGGAATCAAGAGATATTAACTAACCTTTACATTACTGTGTCATTTTTGTGTCAATCTGTTAGGCTTTTCATGGCATTTAGTGACACAACACGCAACGAACTTCACCGCAGGTCTAATTAAAACAAAGATTAATAAATTAAATTTCTGCTTTGGGAGCATGGGATCGGAGGTTCAAATCCTCTCACTCCAAGTATTTAAAACAATGGGTTACGGTTTAGGCCGTAGCCCATTTTTTGTTTGGGGTGGCATCTTGGGTGACAAATAAACCCCAAATCGTATTAAATCCTGTCCCTACCCATGTGAGTTTTAATATTTCTATGAAATTAAAAAACAAATAAAACTAAATAATATTATTAAAATGCATCCAACCCATATCACTTTTATATTATAAGGCATATAAATCACAAAAAAGTTAAGGATTAAATGATTATGAAAGTTTTCGTAACGCATCTAGGACTAGGATTGCTAAGGCTCCTGATCCTATGCCAAAGACGTACATGGCAAGGCCATACCATACTGAGGAATAAATATTTTTTTGCACGTTAATCATTTTCATAAGTCGAATATAATTAAATATATTAACCTAATTGCAAAAACAATATTTAAAAACAATCCCGCATGAAAAAATATATTAAAGAATCGTCCGTTACTATACTTGACGTGTTGACTATGGTTTTTTAAAAATTTTCCCATTATGTGCCTCCTTATCTTTAACAGCGGAGGTTTCGGCTATAATCCCCCCTATTAGTTAGGGGCTGAGAGGGGTCTTACAAAGGAGAAGCAAGGACAATAATGTTATTTGCCCTAACTACAGACTTAGATTAACTCGTGAATATTAATCATTTGTTAACTGGTTGTTAATATTTTTTAACCTATATGAATGAGGGGAAAAATATGTATAAAAAAACGAAATGCTTTTTTATTTCAAATGTAATTGCAACTAGTCTAGTGATGGTAATCTTTCTACTCTCTAATACGACGTATGCAGAATCTATATTCGAATACCTAACACCGACCTCCGACAGCAGTCCGGCAGGATTAGATTTTGATTCAAAAGGCAACCTCTGGTTTGTAGAAATCAATGGAAATAAAATTGGAAAATTAACTCCAAGTGAAGTGGTACCAGGGACGTCAAAAGGAATAATTGAATATGAGCTTCCTCGCCCTAACTCTAGGCCTCAATATCTCATAGTTTCTCGTGACGATACTGTTTGGTTTAGCGAAATGGGTGGTAACCGCATTGGACAGTTAAATCCCATTTCAAAAAAAATAAGAGAATACGATCTTTCTACCCCTAATAGTGAGCCGCACAATTTATTTGAATCGGAAGACGGTATGATTTGGTTTACAGAATTCGAAGCTAATAAAATTGGAAGGCTTAATCCTAAAACGGGTGAAATTCGAGAATATCCAGTTAATGAAGGGAACCCCCATGATTTAGTAGTTGATGATGAATACGTCTGGTTCACGCAGGGGGGTAAGTTCTGGGCTAGAATTTTTTCAAACAAGATAGGGTTTCTGGAATTGAAATCTGGCCAGGTCGGGGAAATTTTGATTCATCCAAAAAAATCAGTTCCGCATGGAATGTTTCTTGCTTCAGACAAAACTATATGGTTCACCCAATTTTTCGCAAATAAAATTTCTTGGCTGGATTTTTCGGAAGAGTTTCCGCCAAAGGTTGTTAATTATGTAGTCCCAGGTAAAAGAACAGGAGTTCATGATCTGGTCGTGGATTATAAAAGAAGATTAGTCTGGTTTGTGGCAAATCACAAGGATAGCATCGGTAGATTAGATTTGACCGAGGCTGAGCCGGGAACTTCTAAGGGAATCCAAATGTTCTCATTACCCACCAAAGGTGCGCATCCGAGCAACCTTGTGCTAGACAAGGAAGGTAAGGTCTGGTTCACTGAAATGGGTATGTATTTTAGAAAAAAGTATCAAAATAAAATTGGTGTATTAGTGCCTTAGAACGTTTTATTTAAATACGAAAAAAGACCGTTTATACTTTTCATGGATTTTAGAAAACTTAAGATCAAACTTTTTTGTATTTTTAGATTATTTATTTTGATTACAGGATGCCCTTAAGTGAAAATTCTTTCTCAAATAAAGATGCCTGGAGAATCGTATTCTCAAAAATTCAAAGAATTAGAAGAAGAACGAGTGATTCATTAAAACCTTAAAAACTATATTGGGGTTTTGGCGGACACCCTTGCTGAGAGCAATATCTTCGTTCCAGAAAACCTAAAAAGTGCCGCAACTTATATTGAAAACAATTTTCGTGCTCAGGGTCACAAAGTAAGCTCTCATGAATATATCCTTCAAAAGGGTCTCTCACGAAATACAATCTTAATGGGCTTTTTTAAAAGCATCTTCCCGTCAAATTTCCCGTCAGGTTCCAAAGAACTTGTAGCTATAAATATGAGGCAGAAGTTCCGGGGAATGTTTACAGGGATGAGATCGTTTTAGTAGGCGCTTATTACGATTCTGTCTTCGGGTCCCCTGGCGTAAATGACAACGCCACAGGTACGGTGGGTTTGCTAGAAATCGGGAATTTGTTATTTGGGAAAAAACCAAAAAGGACAATTCGCTTGGTTGCTTTTGTCAATGAAGAAGCACTTTTTTTCGCCACAAAAAATATGGGCAGTTATGTTTATGCGCAACGAAGTCGGGAAAGGGTAGAAAATATTCAAGGAATGATTTTGTTAGAAATGCTAGGTTACTACTCCACACAAAAGGGAAGTCAAAAGTATCCCTTCCCTCTTGGACTGTTCAAATCCGATACGGGTAATTTCATTGCTTTTGTCTCCAATCTTCAATCGAAAATGCTGGTGATGTAGCAATTATATGTTCTTGGGATTTTTATTGTAAGAATACCTTAGCGTGACATCGTTCACTTTTTATGCCATTGCCGCAGTTGCCTAAATTATAGGCTGTTTTGCCTTCTGGGCTTGGTTGCGATTAGACAAAAGTGTGTATTGGATTCTTCCAGGCATTGTATCCCTTATTGTTTTTGCTGTTTTGCTGACCCGTATCGATGTTTGCAGGTAGGACTTTTGCGGCCTATGGTGGAGTTTACATTGTAGCCTCTCTTATGGCTTTGGATAATTGAAGGTCAACGCTTAGATAAATGAGACATTTTAGGTGCAATTATTTGTATAGGGGGAGGTACTCATTTTATTTGGGCACAGACAACAGGTTTAAACCTAAGTCATTTGTTACTACCATAGCAATCAAATTTTCTGCTAATGATTGACTCCTTTAGATCTCCCGAACTTTTGGGTCGTGCAACTCCTTTTAAAGCACAGCATTAATACTCGCTACAATTTCATTTTTCAAATCATTCCAATTTGCTTCGGTTTTTTTTGTAACGGATATAAACACACCCTCTGCTTCCGCCATTATAAATATGCTAGCCACATCGGCGTTTTCAAAAATTTTAGCTGCTACTGGAAAATCTTTTGCTTCTTCCATGCTGTTAAAAGTTTTGTAACCTGAATCGAGAATCTTTTTGTTTACGCTAAATTTCAAAGCATGTTCATTTGGAGTTGTATTAACAGTTACTGAAACAGACATAGGTTTTAACCTCCTTTTATCTAAAGCCATTGATAGGACTTCCTTCTCTTAGTCCCAATCACCCATACTTCGATTAATTGGTGGTGGAGCATTTCTTGAATCTTCATCATCGTCATCATATTTAATTACTTCAACGGGGCAACTCTCGGCGGCTATCTTGATTTTTTCCTCCAAACCTGAATAGTCAACCCCCTCTATTACTTTTGAAGGTTCCCCCGTCTCGACCTTAAAAACCTCGGGGCAGTTACTTTCTGACAAGCCACATGAAATACAGCCTTCTTCAATCCATACACGCGTAATAGCCATTGCTCTCAACCCCCCTGTAAACTAATTTGTCAAAAAGCTTGTTGCTACTTCTCGTCGGGTTTACGCATCTTTAATCTCCTTCTCTGTTAATTTATCAACTGCGTTTCCGAGTTTATCTAGTGGGATGTCAAGTTCATCTGCCTGTTCTAAATCAATAGTTTCCATCCAGTTCCAACAAGCCCTTGAAATAAGGTCAATATCATCAGCTGTTAAATTTAGTAAAAATCTAAGTTGTTTACCCATCACTATCTCCTCTTACCTAAAGCCACCAACAAAACTTCCTTCTCAGTGAGTGTCATCTATGAAAAACGAAACGAAGTAGAGCCTTGAAACCAGTAGGGACAAGAAGTTTTTCTCTCTGACAACCAATGCATATATAATATCATGATCAAGAGGTTAAATATTAATTGATAGGAGAGTTTAGTATGGCATCTAAGTGGAGTATTGAAAATTCTGCTAATATAAAAATGTTGATCAATATGATTCAGACAGCTGGTGGAATAGATGAAGACGAGAATATATTTTTACCAGTAGAAAAAACTGAACATAGTTTTCTTAAAACTTCAAAAGAAAAATTACAAGAATATGAATCATCTGGAATGAGTGTTTCGGATTTGTACAACAAGTTATTGGACCAATCAGAAGATTGTGATTGGTCTCTGGTTTCTATCGATATACAGATACCTCGTTCAATCCCTGACGCTCTGGATGAAGAGGGTCCATTAACTTGATTTATGTGTTGGTGGCAGATCCATTTTCTGAGTTTTCTCGAGTGCCCTCTTTTTATATTAGCGGTGACATAAAAAATGTTTTATGCAAAACTTGGCTAGATTATAGATTGGTGACAACCAACAATTAATTTAACGGTTCTAGATTTTTTCTAGCCACTTTTTTGTAAGTCCCACTGCAACGGCAATTTGTCCAGGGGTCATCTTCTTTTCTATGATGTCCGCATTTCTACGCCCAACTTCATTCCCGTTTATGCCAGAGATGTTGAACCACTTGTGAGCTTCTACATAATCTTGCTCAACCCCTTGGCCCTTTTCATACATCAGGCCAAGGTTGGACTGGGCTCCAGTAATCTGCTGTTCTGCCGCAAGCCGATACCATTTGACTGCCTCCTTGTCATCACTAGGCACACTCCCTTCACCTTTGCTATACATCAACCCAAGATTGTATTGGGCCTGAGCATATCCTTGTTCTGCCGATAGTTTGAACCACTTGATCGCTTCCTGGTAATCCTTGACAACTCCCTGACCCCTTCCGTGCATCACCCCAAGATTGTGCTGGGCTTGGGCTAATCCCTGCTCCGCCGCAAGTCGATACCATTTGACTGCCTCCTTATAATCCTGTTCAACTCCTTGTCCCTTTCCAAACATTAGCCCGAGGTTAGTTTGTGATTGAGCTAATCCCTGTTCCGCTGCAAGTCGATACCATTTGACTGCCTTCTTATCGTCTCGAGGTACTTCTTTTCCCCTACTAAACATCAGTCCAAGATTATATTCAGCTTCAGCAATCCCCCGTTTAGCTAATAGTTCCCATTCTCCAAATGTCATTTTGTAATCCTTCGGTTTGCAGGTATCCAATGCATTGTATCTGCAAAAACAGTCTAAAATAGGATAGAGAACCTTAATTATCCAATCACGATACATCTAAATAAACAGGCACTAAACTAATTTAAACTTCCACGCTGATTTCACCATTTTCTACCTTAACCGAAAAATTTTTCATTTTAACCTGAGGATTCATAAGACATTCGCCATTTGTAATATTGTATTGCCAACCATGCAAAGGACAGGTAATTGTGTCTCCATCCAATTCGCCTTCGCCTAAAGAACCTCCTTTGTGTTTGCAAGTATCTTCAATGGCAAAAATTTCCCCGCTCTTATTAAATACTGCTATGGTTTGACCTTCTATTGTAAATGTTTTACCTGTTCCTTCGTCAATATCGGATGTTTTCCCTACTATATGTTCGGGCATGATTCTTTCTCCGTTTTAGTTTTTGATTTAAAGGGTGGTTCTTTTTTAAAAATGATTCATCTTTGTGAATACTTTTATTTATTTGTCAGCGGCCACTTGTTTTTGAATGGAGTTAAATACTGATAAAGCTTGAGCCACCATGGCTCCTGTATCGCCAGTGTTTTCTGGTAATAATATAGTGTTTGTTTCTTTCGCCAAGTTAGAAAAGGCCTGGATATATTGTTCGGCTACCCTCAGCGCGACAGCCTTTTCTCCTCCTCTTTTCTCAATAGAGGTGGCAACGAGTTCGATACCTTTTGCCGTTGCTTCTGCTACCGCCAATATTGCTTCGGCTTCGCCCTTAGCGCGATTAATTTGATCGGTCATTGCTGCTTCAGATTTTAAAATAACCTCTTTCTTTCCACCTTCGGCAATATTAATTTGTGATTGTCGCTTCCCTTCTGAATCAAGGACTTCAGCACGCTTTTGCCTTTCCGCTGCCACTTGAAGCTCCATTGCTTGCCTGACATTATCTGGAGGAGTAATATCCTTGATTTCATATCTCAAGCATTGGATACCCCATACGGTGGACGCTTCATTTATACTTTGAACAATATTTGCATTGAGGGTGTCTCTTTCTTCAAAGGTTTTGTCCAGTGTTATTTTCCCAAGCTCAGATCTCATGGTAGTTTGAGCCAGTTGACTAATAGCATATCTTGGATCACGTACACCGTAGGATGCTTGTTTAGGGTCAGTTATTTTTATATATAAAATTCCGTCAATAATAAGAGTAACGTTGTCCTTTGTAATAGCTGTCTGACTGGGGATATCAAAGGCATCTTCCTTCAACGAGTGTTTATAGGCAATGGAGTCAATAAAGGGGATAATAAAGTTTAATCCAGCTCTTAAAGTAATTTGAAAACGCCCCAGTCTTTCTACTATCCAAGCCTGTTGCTGGGGCACCAACTTGACGCCTCTGGTAACGGTTAAAAATACAAGAAATGCTATGGTAAGATATGTGAAATTTACAGTTTCCACTCACTCCTCCTGGCGTTTATAAATTTAATTTAGGCACAATTTTAAGAGTTGGGACGAACTATAAGAATGCCATTAGAAACTTCCACAATGGTTACTTCTGTTCCGGGGGCTAAGTGAACTTTCTCTTCAGTTTCTAAAGGAAACTTACACTTCATAATTGATCCTGACCATTTCACTTTACCAATTTGTCCGGATTTAATTGGGTCACCACAAACAACAGCTATGCTTCCGACCATATCGTCAAATCCTGATTGAGGAGATTTTATAAAATTTTTCAAAGGCCTCCAAAGAGCAGCAGCCCAAAATCCAGTTATTAAAAAGAATGTAATAAACTGAACAGTTGGGCTTTCGATCCAACCTGTAATTAAAGCTACTCCAACACAAATAGCACTAAGTCCTGCAAAAAGAAGTCCCGCTCCCGGTAACAAAGTAACTTCAAATGCAATTAAAACACTACCTGCTATAAGCCATAAAATGCTTGGAGAGAGTTCCATTAGGTACCTAACTTTATTTTTTCTATACACTGAACTTATTACGGTGGGGAGTCAAGAGCGGTAAAAAATACACTGTGTCAGATTTGTGCTAATCTGATACATACTTCTTGGCATTTAGTGACACAAAACACAACGAGCGTCACCGTAAGTATAATTAAAATAAGGGTTAATAAGCTGCACCCATGCTTTTGGGGCAGGGGGTCGGGGGTTCAAATCCTCTCGCCCCGACCATTTAAAACAAGGGGTTACGGTTTAAGCCGTAGCCATTTTTTTGTTTGGGGTGGCATCTGGGGTGGCAAAGGGAGGGTAAATTGTACCATTCGACAAATATGAAGAACTCCTTAGCAAGGAAGCAAAAAGTTTTTGAAAAAACAATTTAACCTTCATAAGCCATTTTGCACCCTTCAATTAATTAGTTACTTGGTAAATTACTTCTCATTAACTTTTGTGCGTGACCCACTACATGATTATTTTTTTAATTAAAATTAGTTTTTAGAATGAACTAATTGGTTCTGGGATTATCCAATAAGAAATTAAGGGTATTTTATGATCCAGCTTTACAGTTCATTTTTTCCTGTATTTTCTAACTCTCAGTAGGACAATAATTTGCTTGCTTTAAACGCATTAAATTTATTATTTTTTTTGTTTTAGATTTTTTTTCAGATTTATTTATATTATCCGAGAATAAATCCCAATATCTCTTGCTTAACATTTCACTTGTGAATGTTTTTTTAATTTGCTTTTGGCATCTAGAATTTGAACTTTATAGAACATAAACTGCTCCAATAATTAGTGAGAATTATGCTGATACCTTGTTAGGAATAATTCTCTAAAAAATTTTTATAACTCTATAATCCTATAGATACGATTCTTCGATTAACGCGCCGTTAAAAAATTATTAAAAGGACATTAATTTTTTGTGAAATTTCTTTAATCTCTAATGTATTAATATTTCTGAGAATTAATTTTGGTGGGATTTTTTCGAGGAGAGAGCTTTAAGTTATTATGCCTGTCTAGATATCACCAAACGGTTTCCATAAAGAACTGATTTAATAGGCGTGCATTTTACTTTATGACAACTAAATAGCCTATGAAATGGAATCTGTTTAAAAGAACGGTGATGTGGCAATCATAGGTTCTTGAGATTTTATCATTTTAATACGTTAGCATGACACTGTTCGTTTTTTATACAGCTGTTGCAGTTGCCTAAATTGGAGGTTGTTTTGCCTTCTAGTTGCGGTACTTTAATGTTATGAAAACCAAACGGCTCACATTTTTACTTTCTTTGACTGCGCTCTTTTATTTCCTGCTTGCTTTGCCAAGTGCTATTTTTAGCGAAAGCAGGACAGGGTACGATGGAGCAGGTAACTATATCCCTGATATTTTAATCGATGAAAAGGAAAGCCGAAAACTCGTGACAAATCGACTTGAAGGCAAGCGACAAGAATTTATTGAAAAGATTAAAAAAACCCCTACAAACTATCTGTATTACTATTATTTGGGTAATATTTATCTTGAGATGAAACGCCCTGCAGAGGCGATTATTTCCTTTGAAGGAGTCATAAAACTAAATCCTGGAAATGGTAAAGCCCATTACCAATTGGCAAAAGCTTATGATCAGGTTAATGATGCCTCCAGAGCAATAAGACATGTTGCAATAGCAAGTCAGATTTTTAAAGACAACTTAGATCTACATTGGCAGACAAAAGTAAATGTATTTTTATTACAGCTTCGAGAACAAGAGTAATCACAGCTATATAGAATTTATAATATATTAACCATAAGGCTATCCCTATTTTTTAGGGTGATTATGTGCCTTAAATAAGAACGTACATATTTTGTTGAATGTGAAGTCCGGTTGTTGATGATCATTTCAATTTAATTTTCTTGTCATAAATTAATCTGCGGATATTTTTTTCAGTAGACAAAAATGATCTAATTTTCAAACGCCTTTTGGGATAACTGTATGACTAATTATGAACGGGAAAAATGAAAAATAACTTCAATCAACGAAGAAGAAACTTCTTAAAAAGGTCATTTGCATTAGGGGCGTTAATTACTTCCGATTGGCTAGTCCCTTCTTTTGTGTATTCAAATTGTAACCTGACGCCTCAAGAATCATCAGGCCCCTTTTATCCATTAAGTTATCCTCTAGATCAAGACAATGATCTAACCTATTTGAAAGATAAATCTCAAAAAGCTAATGGAGAAATTATATATATAAAGGGAGTTGTGCAGGGTGAAAACTGTGAGCCAGTTTCAAAAGCCACCATTGAAATTTGGCAGGCATGTGCCACGGGCCGATATAATCATCCGGAAGATCGAAACCCGGCCGAACTCGACCCTAACTTTCAGTATTTTGGAAAAGCTATCACTAATGAACGGGGAGAATATGGATTTAAAACTATTAAGCCGGGTTCTTATCCTGCAAGCTGGTTTTGGACTCGTCCTCCTCATATACACTTTACAGTTCGTTCTCTAAAGCATACCGAACTAACCACCCAAATGTATTTTTCAGGTGAACCTTTAAATAGTAAAGACAGACTTCTCCAAAATCACTCAAAAGAAGAACAAGAAAAGAGTATTGTAACTTTCTACAAGGAGAAACAAAAACAAATCGGTCAATTTAATTTAACTCTGAAAGGTTGATAGTGATTATTAAATCTAAGGTTTATAGAAGTGAATCTGCTTAAAATGAAAACCACTCACCGGCAGAGGAACATGTCTGGGAACGTAAAGTTAAGTTTACTAGCTCTGGTCTTTTTCCTAAGCGGCTGTGCTGGGGGAGGCGGCATTAGTCGAAGTCAATGTAGCTCCCAACAAGATTGCAATCATCATATTACGTATTGGCAGAATGCAATTGACGCTGTTGTTCAGGCAAACTTCCCTAACGAAAAATTTAACGCTATTGTTCATTACAAAGATTTTAAAAACGCTTGGGTTACCACTGGGGAAAATATAAATATAACTGCATCACTGTTAGATACCTTGAACTTTAACCAATTGGTAGCGGTTGCTGCGCATGAAATTGCTCATTTAAAAATTATCAGTGGTAATCATCTTGAAATAGATCAAGTGGGCGTGGATTATTTAATAAAAGTAGGAATGCATGAAAAGGAATTTCTTACACTTTTGTATTGGATGCAAGGATACTGCATGGATAACTATGATAATAGTTGTTCAAGTTATTACACATACATAGTAAGGATCGAGCAAATGGAAAAATCGATGAGTGATGCTGACTGGCGCCTGGCATTACCAGACTTGGAAAAATTACTAAAAATCGACTCAGATGGGGGAGAAGATGGAGGTGGAGAATAATAGGTTTTAATTAACTCATCGAGAAAAGGCGAAAAAAATATCGTTCTTAGGAGTGACGGAGTAATTTATTTTCTTTTTTTAATTTTAGATGTATTTTTTTATCTTAAAAATTTTTTGGTGGTCGTTTATACCCAACTCCATTTATGTCTTTTCCCCAAACTGTATATTTGCCCAAACCGAACATAATATGGCACTTATTCCGGCAGGAAACTTAATGCTTAATTCAAAATATGACGGCAAAGAAGTTTTCATTGACAATTTTTTTATGGATCGTTTTGAAGTGTCTCAAGAATCTTATGAAAAAATTATTAACTTTAATCCATCTTTTTTTGTCGATAGGAAACGGCCTGTTGAAAAAGTAAACTGGTTTGAGGCAATGGAATATTGCCTGAAAATTGGGAAACGTTTACCGAACGAATGGGAATGGGAGTGGGCCGCTCGTTCGGGTAGTACATCAAAATTTTATTGGGGAAAAGAAGACCCCGAGCTGTATAGTTGGTTTAAGAAAAACTCAGAGAAAAAAACTCAGCCCGTAGGTCAAAAAATACCCAACTCCTACGGTTTGTTTGATATGTCGGGAAATGTTTGGGAGTGGACCGATAGTTACCATGAAACAACGGGAGGCAAAGTGCTCAGAGGGGGGTCTTGGAGAAACTCAATGAATGCCATGCAATCTTCGAGGTGGATCACGAGTTTGCCAATACACAGATTTCACTATGTAGGTTTTCGCTGCGCCACTTCGATACTTCCGACAAGCAACAATTGACTTATCCTGATAGAAGTTATTATGCAATGCTAATAAGACCCGTCCTCATAACCATGCTGCTCATAGTTCCGGCAACCCAACCGCTTGCCGGTCAAGATTTAATGTCTTACGCTTCCCGTGATCCACATGGTTGGAAGAATTTTAAATGGGGCATGTCAAAAGAAGCTACAGTAAAGCTTGGCGCGAGAGTATTTAAGGATGAAAACGGGATTAATAGATTTGGTCTGCCTAAGTTGGAGATCCTGTCCGGAAAATCTTTTTGGATGGATCTCAAGTTTTATTTTACTGACACG
Organism: Nitrospinaceae bacterium; assembly: GCA_023271875.1. Taxonomy (GTDB): domain Bacteria; phylum Nitrospinota; class Nitrospinia; order Nitrospinales; family VA-1; genus Nitromaritima. The sequence continues at coordinate 34,955 of JALPWY010000005.1, forward strand.
CAACTGGTTTATATCGAGCTTAATAGGCTTACTACTGACACCTGCCCGCAAAAAGAATTTGATACTCTTCTAAAACAACTACAAAGTCAATTTGGAACCGAGAAAGAGTCTAAAAACCTTGAATATCCCAACTCCAAGCTTTCCAGTCGCGTGTGGGCAGTGGGGACTACAAAAACCAAACTGATCCGCCATTGCTCCAAAGAAAGAAAAACTGTGCTCGTTCCTGACTATTCAGTGAGTGTTATCTATGAAAGGAGAAACGAGATAGAGCCTTGGAATCAGTAGGTACACGAAATTTTATTCTCAGACAAAACCCTACACATATAAATATAATCCAACTAGCAACCGAATAAGCGAAAAAAAACACGGGCCCAAATTTCTTCCAATCTGATAGGCACTTCTTGGCATTTAGTGACACAACACGCAACGAGCGTTACCGTAAGTCTTATTAAAATAAGGGTTAATAAATTATTCCTAGGCTTTGGGAGCAGGTGATCGGAGGTTCAAATCCTTTTGCCCCGACCATTTAAAACGATAGGTTACGGTTTAGGCCGTAGCCCATTTTTTGTTGTGGGTAACAGTATGGGTAACAAATGAAAGGGAAATTGCATTAATCTCCCCCTAACTGTAATAGAATAGTCCTATTGCTTACCATTGTTTGGAGTTTTATTGCTGGTCTTTAATTTAAATTAAAGGAGGGTTGGTCATGAACAAGGACTCTTGGATTGCACTGATAATTGCCAGTATTATTACCATCATAGCATCAACACCACTTTACTATTCCCGTGACTATTCCCACGGAGCAAAAGGTAAAATTTCGGAAGGTTCAGATACAAAAGCGACAGAACCAATGAAGAGAATAGATCAAATTTCTGGTAGCCCTACTAAGTCCACCACACCATGATAACAACAAAAACATACCTATAAATATTTTCGTCAATATTGGAATCTTTGATATAGGGTCTTATAGTCATATATAGAAGGGAGGAATAAATGAAAAAACGAAAACTCTCCAAACCAACTCCCCGAGGAGTGCTGCCACTCAAGGAATTAGACAAGTTGATGACAGGCTTAGATCTCTGGGAAATGGACAAGCCCGCCCCCGAAGTGTTAGCACGGGGCCGAAAGATATGCCGGCCTTGGATTATCTCCAAGGAAGCTTAACCGCCCATCATTTTATAAAGGAGATAAAGAACTAGCGCGACTATGAGAAGAATTTTTTTATTACTACCTATGTTCATTAGAAACCTGCTTCTGCATTTTTATGTTTTTTAATAGCCATCTTTAAGATAATAAAATTATACAACCATCCAAAGGCTAAACCACCAATAGCTCCATCTACACAGCCCCAAAGAAAACCTATGATGCTTCCAGATGGACTAATATTATACCCGACGTAGAACCTTCCAATTAAAGTTGGATCGCCTGATGAACCCTCAAGCAAAATAAGCCACCACGTCAAGGAAAAAAGACTCACACCCCATAAAAATCCACAAGTTAATGCAAACGCTTTAATATTTAATTGCATTGTTACCCCCTTTATCTAAAGACACGGACGAAACTTCCTCTTTGCTTTATTTGTAGTCGAAGATCATAAGAACAATGAACCCGACTGTTGTTAAAACTGTCATCCAAATCATGAATTTGAACACACTCCCCTTCCTCCATTTTAAGTTTATTCCTACATTATAACCTCATTCATTCATCACCTTGCCTAATCCCCGCCGATTAGCATAAAATAGCCTCATACTTACATAAAAAGAGCAGGGACATTATGAATACCAAGCAACTAGTGCATAATTCGACCTCATTTTTTTTATATAGGATTTTATTTCTTCCACCACTTGTCAGCTTCTTAACATTCATATGCTTAAAGTATGACTTTACTTTGACCCTGGAAGGTATTGATTTGATATTTTTTGGGGGCCTGTTTTTCGTTTTTGCAATTAGTATAAGCACAGCCAATACCAGGCGTTTTCAAGCAATTGAAGAACTCGCGAATTTATGGGCATTGGCAATGAGTTTTTGGCAAACAGGAAAAAGGCATTTATCTGAAGAGGAAAAAGAAAAATTGCAGTATGACTTGAGGGAATTTTTTGAAAAATTAAGATTTCTTTTTCATGTTGATGTGGTTGGTGAAGAGGCTAAAAAGGGAATTGCTGACATTGATGATTTCTTTAATGAAGTTAGTTTGACTGTTGAAAAATTTAGAAAAACAGAGAAGGTAAGCGCTCCAGAACTTGCTTGTCTTTTAGGTTGGCTCGAAAAAATGTACTCGAGTTTTGAAAAGTTGCTTGCAATTAAAGAAAATAGAACTCCAAGAACATTAAGAATTTTTCTTGACTGGGCCTTGGTGGCGGGTGTGCTAATCTTGAGCCCTCAATTTGCAACATTGGGTCTTTATGGTATTTTTGCTTCCTTTTTAATTATGTGCTTCCTCATTATATTGATAAAAGTTCAAAAAATGCTTGAGTATCCGTTCGGAAAAAATATGGACCACATAGATTTGCGAATGAGAAACAAGGCATATAAAAGAATAACATGAGCCTATGAAGTGTAACTATTGCTTTGGGTTGTGGGTGAAGATTAATAAAAAAAACTGTGCCAGATGTGTACAAAAATTCTAAGGCTATGCGAAGTTTCTTGAAATACTTTCTGCTGATAATTTGCTTTACGTTTAACATTGAGTCTCTCGTATTGGCTAGTGGAGTGAGTCCTCCCCCCACGAAGCTCAATACTTCACCCGAACTTTTGGAGAAGGGAAAGTTATTATTTCTAAAGTTTTGCGCTCATTGTCACGGTAATCGAGGTGAAGGAGATGGGTTCAATGCAGAATTTCTTGACAAAGATCCCGCCGAGTTATCAAATCCAAAATTTTTAGCCAAGCGCTCCAACGAAAAACTGTTTCGAGTTATCAGTGTCGGGGGCGCTAAGATAAAGAAGTCCCATTTAATGCCGCCTTTCGGGTATACGCTGTCAGAGAAAGAGATATGGTCGTTGGTTTCCTTTATCCGATACTTAGGTAACGATAAACCTTTGGTGAATATTCCCAGTAATGTTCAGTTGGAGCGACCACGAAAGCCTGTACTGACGAAACCAGACATGCTTTCATTTTCGAAATGGTTCGCTAACAAAGGTAAAAAAAAGGAACAGACAGACTCTGGCAAAACTTTGGTTATGAATAAAAAAAGTTGCCTTGGTTGTCATCAGTTAAACAAAGAAGGAGGAAGAATTGGTCCGAGTCTGAATCGCTCTTCATTCAGCTATAAACCTGAGTGGCTCTACGCTTGGATTTCTAACCCACAGAATTTTCGTCCCAACACAAAGATGCCCAATTTGGGTCTTAAGCCTGAAGAAGCACGAGCAATCACTTCATTTTTGATTTCCTTTCAACCGGAAGGGGAAGACGGAAGATTTGAAATTCATGAGGGGTGGAAACAGTATTTCTCTTCCAAGGGTGATCCTAAAAGAGGTGAGAAGATTTTTCATGATCCGGAAGGAATTGCAAATTGCTCTAAGTGTCATCTTGTCAAAGGGCGAGGTGGAACTGTCGGTCCGGATCTTAGTTTTGCCGGTACCAGTAGAACCCGTAAATTTCTTCTAGAGTCGATTCTAAATCCTAGCGCAGTCATTACACATGGATATCAGTCGGTCATGATCCTGACTACGAACCGGAAATTCATTACCGGAATCAAAAAAAATGAAGACGAATCAGGGATCGATATACTTAATAAGGATGGGAAAAACTTACATATCCCTAGAGAGAAGATTAAAAAGTTTAAAATTCAGAAAATCTCCACAATGCCTGGAAACTTTAAAGATCTACTAGAGATTCAAGACATCAGGGATGTGTTAGCCTACCTTGGATCGTTAATTCTGCCTGCCATCACCAACTCTGAAAACTAAAAGCCTTTTTTATTCTAATATCATATCGAACCAGCTGGAAATTACTTTTTTACTTCCTGTTTCTCCTGCTGAACCGTTCCATATGTTAAAGGCTATAGGGATGGTCTGCCCTGGTCGAAGCTGGGTATCGATCTCAACGTCTGATGTAGTGAGTGGACGTTTCATCAGTAGAAAATAGCGCCCATATTTGAAGCTGGCTTTTGAGGTGAGGTTTTGACTGCTATCCTTCTGTACGTTTATTTTCATGATGCCTTTAGCAGTCATTTCTAAAGCCTTCATCGGGTGAGAACTCCATTTCCACAGGTTGACAGGGTGTTCCGGGTCACCATTCAAAAAATAGGGCTTCTCACTACCATCATTAATAGAGGTAGGCAATTGGATAGCAATAGAATCAGGAAATTCCTGTGGTTTTAGCTCTTCTGTTGGTTGTTCTTCAGGTTCGTCTGTTTGAAGGTGTGCTGGTAAAGGTGGAGCAGGTGATTCTTCCACAGTAGTTGATTTTTTTAAAATAGGATCAACTGTAGGGTCGTCCCAGTGAAGATAAAATGCGATATCTTTTCCATTATGCATTGCTTTGGCAACAACATTGTCGATGATAGGATAAGTTACTTTTTCTGATTGGATGATTTGCCCGGCTAATAAATAAAAATTGGAATCGACCGTCTTCCAGACTGGATCATCTGTGTCGTCCGGTAACGGTCCATCAACTTTTTGAACATTGAAAATTTCTGGAGTTTTTGGTTTTTGTGATGGAGATAAAGTTTGTACGTAGTTGACCAGATCCCAGATTTGTTCGTCCTTGAAAATTCTCGGGGAAAACCTTGGCATGGCAGTTAGTGAGAGGCCAGTGCGTAGTGTTTGAAAAATTTGTTTACGCTTGTCACCACGACGAAACTTCCAGGGTTTGCTTAGGTTACGAGGCCAAATGGCGTCGGTGGCTATATTGACAATCTTTTTGGTGGATGCCCCATCGCTTCGTCCCTTTATCCCGTGACAGGCCGAGCAGTTTTGTATAAATAAGTCTTTTCCCCGTTCTAGACTGGCAAGTGTGAATTTTGGTGGATCGGGTATTACTACAACATTATGTGTCTTTCCTTTTTTGACAAACTTTGCAAATTTTTTTGATAGAGTTTTTAAGTAGAGAATTAAACTGTGTCGGTCGTTCTCAGAGAGGTGTTCCCATGATGGCATGGTTGTCCCTTTTGACCCGTTTGTGATTGCGTCAAACAGATCTTTATCTGTTGGGATCTTGCCGAAAGGTGTTGAACGGAGTTTGATATGTCCTTTGATGAAATTTCTTGGAAAAGGGCTAGATACTTTTGCGCCAGGTCCATCACCAGCGCCTTTTTTCCCATGACAGATAGAACAGTTTTCAGAATAGACCTTTTCCCCGTTTTCGATAGATGGAACTGACACGTCTTGAGTTGTTACTGAGGAGAGTTCCTTGGATTTTTCATAAATAAAGTGAATAACTTTCCAGACTTGTTCCTCCGTTAACACACCTTCCCAAGAGGGCATTGCTGAATTCCAAGGCTCATATTTTTTTGGTAGTCCGAGCCCGCCTTTCATCACGCGCCAAAAAGTAAACAATTTAGATTTGCTTAAAATAGATTGAGGAAGCAAGAAATTAGCAGGTGAGGGATAAAAGCTCTCACTATATAAACCTTTACCGTCGAGTAAATCTCCGTGGCAAAGAACACAATTTTTTATATATATACTTGCTCCATCACTCAATACCTGATCCGATTTCGTGATGGGAAATGCCAAGTTTTGGAGGGAGATACTTTTTCCATTGACTTCCATGCTCAATGGCATATCAGATTCACTTAGGCTATCAAAAGCAAAAATATTAGAAGTATGACTTAAAAGATTGATGCTGACAGCAGCAAGAAAGGCATATGTTTTTGCTCTAATTGCTTTAGATGCCATACAAATCTTATCGCCCGAGTTCCCGGCCCTTAGCAGTTCCGGGGTATACGGCATCTTTTTTAATACGCCCAGATTTAATGGTTTCGTACAGAGGTCGGGTTATTTTGTTGCCATTGAATTCAAAATTTACATCGACAGCTCCACTCTTAGCAATACGAATTTTTTGAGATTGAGGTTTCATTAAATAATGCCATGCGTTTAGAACGTAGTCTCCCGGTGGAATATTGTCTATCTTAAATTCGCCGCCGAGTTTTGTAATAAAGTAATAGGGGTTTTGAATACGGTATCCCCATGTTTGCATGAACTCATGCATTCCGCAGATCATTTGAAATATTTTATATTTTTTCTGAAAAGTCACTTTCCCGTCGGTCGTTGCTTCAGGTGGGACGGGAAGGTTTTGAATAATTTTTCCGCGCTCAGCCTGATACACTTGGCTGTTGTGCATCACAGCGTCTAAATTGTTGACCTTAAATTCTTCACCCTGACGAACTACATTAACATCTGGGGTGAATTTACAATCTTCAGAGTCAATTAAAATTGGTTTTTTATTAAAGGGTTTTCCTGCCTCAACATGCTCCAATGTAATAACAACGTCTTTTAAGCCCCCGTCCGCAGAAATTTTAAAATCATCGAGAACGCGGTTCATTTCGTCATCGGTATCGATTTCTGCGCACATATCAATATTTGGGAAAAGAATGAGGTGGTAAACCCGTGGAAAGGGCATTTTCCCAATCATTGTGGCTTTGCCTTGGATAGAACCACCATTAGTAACTTCCATTTCCTGATACGCATTGCTCTCTACACATAGGGAGGTGAATGATAATAATGTGGTGATGAAAATGATAGATCTAAGGTTCATTACGGTGCTGTCTCCCTGATGCGAGGTATATCGGTATTTAATTTATCGCTTTGCTTCTTGCTGAGGTACTTCTAAAAAATCGAAATTGACATTGAGCCCATCATTTCCAACAGTGATATTTTTGGTCAGACTTCCAAGTGTTTCATGCCATGCAGTTAACTCATATTTCCCTGGCGGGACATCAGGGATCTCAAAAGATCCGTCAGCACCCGAAACGGTTGAATATGCATTAGGTGTAACAACGATCCAAGCTCTCATCCAGTCGTGTAGATCACACTCCACCTTGATGATTTCAGCCTCATCCATTTCTTGAGAGTATGCGTCCTGACCCGGAAGAAACATGATGTTAATTGGGTCGTTTTCAAAAGAATAGGTATGAATATTGTGGTTGATCGGATCACTTGTGTGTATTTTTAGCTCTGAGTCTAGGGGCACGGCAATTACATGAGGTTCGTATCTGCATTTCTTCTGATCCAACTTGTATTTACCGCCTCGCTTTTTCAATTTTTTGCCATGGAGTGAGATAACTACATTCCCAACTCTTTTATTATTAATTAACATGGATTCATTTGGGATATCCGTACCACAAGCCTTCTTATACTTCCCTGTTTTATAGGGTTTTAACTGTTCAATTTTACCTGAAAATATAGCGGTACCGCTTAAGGAACCAGAAATAGCTAGCTCAGGGGACAAAATTACAGCAAGTAATAAGTATGACACCAGATGCATAATATACAACTCTCAAAGGATTTTTTTGTCCATTTGTAATATATATAAAGGATCAAGTCAAGGACGAGTTATTGTTTTAAAAACAGACTTTTAAGGCTTTTGAATACATGGTTTAATAAAGAGTATTTTGTGTTGCACCAGCAAGAAGGCGTATTTCGATTGTGCTTTCATGTTAATATCAGCCCGTTTAAAATAATCTAAACAGTCTCAATACTTCAAGTGATATATCTTTTAACTTTTTTATCCCGCTTTGTATCAACAAGGAGTCCAGCAATGTATAAAAATTTGGTTTTAGCATTTTTGTCGATATTATTTTTAACTCAAAATTCTTATGCGAAGGTTCCTCTTGCAGGCGATACAGCTCCAAATTTTTCATTGACTTCAGTAGATGGTAAAAAGATAACTTTGTCTGATTTAAAAGGGAAGGTTGTCTTGGTAGGCATGTTTCATATTTGCGTGCCGTGTATGAAGCAAGCCTTAGAGTTTAACAAGGTTAAGGAACAGCTTTCTTCTGAAAAATTAACTATTTTGGGAATAAATACCAACGGAGATTCAAAAGCTTCGGTCATGAAATATCTTAACGGATTTCCTGAAAGCGTAGAATTTTCTTACCTAATTGACCCAGACCAATCTGTCAATAAGAATTACTCCCAAAGGGATATGCCTACAGTCCTAGTTGTTGACTCCGAGGGAGTCATTCAGGCCCGGGTACCCTGGGTGGGAGCAGATCAGTTGGTTAAGTTTCTTAAAAAGTTTTTGTAAAAAAGTGCCCGTTTAAAATCACTTTTCAATTAAAAGAAAAATTTGAATTCGGTTAAATATTTTCTTTGGATTTAAATTGATAAAACCTCAAAGTAAGAGCCACGGCAGTCACGCACATCATCCCAACTAGAACCATGATTGAGGGCACGATCAGGGCAACTGAGACCGGGATATTGTATAGGAGCCATTCTATTATTTTTTGGAGTCCAAGCCACGATTCGGGGTTATCTAACCACTGGGCTAAAAGCGTGTTCTCAAAAAGGAAGTTGAATACTTCTATTGTGGCAAACTCGGACCATACTCCATCTTTTATCCAGAGAAATACCTGATACCCTATAAGCCCCAATCCCAAAGCCAAAAATAGTGAGGCAAAGGCCATGATCCCAAGGGTTATGCTCGCACAAAAAAAATCTACTGAAGTGAGTTTTGATATAAAAAATCGTATTTCTTTGCTTACTTTAGAGATAATTTGGCTTGTGATTTCTCCTAAATTTATTTTCACTTCTTCGTAAAACTCTTTTGCGTTATCCAAATTTATATTGATCCATTGTATCCATGACATGTGATCGGCTTTTTGATCTTCATATTTTGTTTGAGTCATGGGACCTCCTGCCATAAAAAGTTTTTACTGGCTGACAGATTATGGTTTTGGTGTCAACCAGGTTGCGTACCTATATAATAGCGCAAAAATTGACGAAATTCATTCTTTAGAGAATATGAAGCGAGGGAACGGTCTAAGCCTTAGTTCCTTAAGCTTATTAGCTGCAGTGGCAAGGTTTGGATTATTGTTTTCTTTGATTAGCGGCAGGAAAACTTGTTTAACAAAGCTCTTGTGACGAGCTGATTTGCTCTAAGTTTCAATGAGTTCGAATGATTTTCGCTTATATATGCAATTACTATTGCGGATAATTCTCCCTTGGTCTTTTTTTTGGTGGGCAAAACCTTTCTGGTGAAAATACACTGAGCGCGTTAGCGCTGTCAGTGATATAGCCTAAACAGTAGCCTCTGCTAAACTCATCAGTTTTTTTAATGTTCTTAAGGGAATTTCTTCTTCTACTGGTTTTGAACTTGTCTTTACCTGCTCTAAATTTGTTCCACTATTTATCAGGCTCTTGATTTTTTAAACTAGTACACTTGCTTAAAAAGTCGACTCCAGTGTTGGCCTCCACTTTAGACGGAATAAAATATAACAAACAAAACATAAAAATCGTCGCCTACCAACAGAGTTTTCTTTTCATGGGCACCTTTCTATTTTTTCTAGAAATAGTTAATTGTAAATTCTGTATGAAAGCCCTTAAAGTCTTGATCTGTTTGTGTGGGTTGTTAGCGAGGAAGAGCCTTTGACTTATTCGGAATATTGCAAAGCATTATTTGGTTATGTATCCCAATTAATGACGTAAGGTTATAATTATGGTTACTTTACATCCCGATAGAAGTTGCCGCTTTTCATCATGTTATAGAAGTTCATCTGTTAGTTGTAAGTTGGTTTTTGCTAACGCCGTCTGACTTTTTTCAATTGGTATTTTTGTACAGCGCGGTTATGTTCCCTAAGATTGGAAGAAAAATGATGACTTCCATCCTTTCTAGAAACAAAATAAAGATGGTTTGACCGGATTGGATTTAATGCGGCAACTATCGACTTTATCCCAGGGTTGGCAATGGGTCCGGGCGGAAGCCCTTTATAGCGATATGTGTTGTAGGGCGAATCTATGTTAAGGTCCTTTTTCCGGATATTCCCATCAAATTCTTCGATTGCGTAAATGACGGTAGGGTCTGTTTGCAGGCGCATGTTTCTGTGAAGGCGGTTGTGAAATACCGAAGAGATATGTTTTCGTTCATCATTCATTCCAGTTTCCTTTTCAATCAAGGAGGCCAGGGTGATAACTTCGTGCAAGGACATATCTGATTTTTTGATCTGATCGAGTATATTCCGATTTGTTATCCGCTGTTTAAATGTATTTAGCATGGTCTGAACAATCTTTTGCTCAGGGGTATGTTTGCTAAAGTGGTAAGTTTCGGGAAAGAGGTAACCTTCTAAAGAGTCAGAAGTTATGTTCAACGTTTTCATCAGATCCTTGCTTCTAGTTTCTTTAATGAACTCTTCTTTGTTTATTGAAATTTTCTCGGCAAGTAGTTCCGCGATTTCTGTAATACGATAGCCTTCAGGAATGGTGACTGGATGTAGGACCGTTTTACCACTGGTGATGGCCTTGAGTATATCCATGGGAAGCATGGATTGATTTAGCTCATATTCACCTACTTGTATATGGTTCTGTTTTTTTCGTATATTAGCAAGCAAGCGAAATGCGCTGGCACTCCTGATAAGGTTGTGGCTTTCAAGTTCGCCAGAGATTTGTTTTAGAGTGGCACCCGGTGGGATACTTATAGCTATAGCATGTGTGCTTTCTCCTGCGGGGTATGATATCTGGTAATAAAAAAAACCTAATATTATCCAGATCAATAAAACTAAACCACCAAGTAGAGGTAAAAGATTAGGTTTGATTTGTCGCTTCATGAACAGATTGAGTTAATTCTTGTTTTAGGAGGTCACTGTTTTAAACTGATTTGCTTAGCTGTTAACTTTTAAAGTCTTTTAATTTTGAAAGGAATCGCTCGTTTTCACTTTTAGTGCCCACGGTGACTCGTAGACAGTTGTTCAGTTTTGGGTGTGAACTCAGGTTGCGTACTAAGATTCCATTTTTGGCCAAGAATGCGAATATACTTCTTGCGGGCTGTTTTGTTTTAAATAAAATAAAATTTGAGTCAGACGGGAATGCGGTTACTGATTCAATTTTATGAAGCTCGACTAATAGTCGGTGACGTTCATCAAGAATGGAGTCAATCTGCGTTTGGACCGCTTCAAAGTTTGTTATTAAGTGTTCAGCAAAAGCTTGAGATATGGTGTTTGAATTATAGGGTAACCGAACCTTGTTTATTTCACTGATGACCAGCGGGTCAGCCACGCCAAACCCCACACGCAGGGCAGCCAGCCCAATTTTTGATAGACTCCTTAACACAACCAGGTTGTTGTGTTCTTCTATTTGATTGACAAAGCTTTTTCTAGAGAAGTCGTGATAGGCTTCGTCAATCACAACTATCCCTTGAAAACTCTCAATAACTTTCTGTACTTGGGTGTCGGGAAAACAATTTCCCGTGGGGTTGTTGGGGTAGCTTAAAAAAATTATTTTTGAATTATTTTCTTCGGCTGATTGTAAAATCACATCTGCACTAAAATCCCAGTGACTATCAAGAGAAATACGAACTGATTTGATTCCGAGGCTTTGCGCTATGATGGAATACATGGCAAAAGTTGGGTCGGGAAATGCAATAGTATCTCCTTCTCGGCAAAAGACTTGAAGAAGAAATAGGATAATTTCGTCAGAACCATTCCCAATAACCAGGTGTTTGGTTTCTATGCCTAACCGGTCTGCAATAGAATCTTTAAGGGCTCTGCTATCTGGGTCTGGATACCTGTTTAATTGTAGTTTTTGGAACGATGTCGAAAATAGCTCGAGCAATTCTTTTGAAGGAGGAAATGGGTTTTCATTTGCGTGTAATTTAATTTCGCAGTCAGTACTTTCAACATGGTAAGGCTTTAGCGAAAGAACGTTTCCTTGGATCAGTTTCATTATTTCCACGCTGGACATCAGGTGTGTGCCTCATCATTTATTAAATTGTCGAGGTCGGGAGAAGATGGTTTGTAACGTTCTTTTCTGAAATGCTCTGCCGTAATAATTGAAAGGAGATGGTCGGTGGTTTGTTCTGCATCGACATTGGTCAATATGTAATCATAAAGTAGGGACAGTTGTATTTCTTTTTCACTTATTTTTAGACGCTCCTGAATTGTACTGGCAGGTTCAGTTCCTCGATTGTTCAGTCTGGTCTCTAAAGCTTCTAACGATGGTGGCATTATGAAAATAAAAACAGCTTTATAGTGAATGTCTCGTAAAGACTGTGCCCCTTGAACGTCCAGTTCAATTAATACATCATCTCCATTAAGGTGGTGACGATCAACGGACTCTAATGCCGTTCCATAGTAGTTTTTAAAAACTTTTGCCCATTCAAGAAATTCCCCGCGCTCTATTTTTTCTTCAAATTCTTTTTTAGAAGTAAAATGATAGTCAGTTCCTTCCACTTCGCCGTTACGAGGTTCCCGTGTGGTGTGGGAGATGCTGAATTTGAGATCAGGAAGTTTCTGTGTTAGTAATTTACAGATTGTGGTTTTTCCAGTTCCTGATGGCGCTGAGAGAATAAATATTATTCCGTTTGACTGCATGACTCAGGTTCTCTTGTCGAATTCCGGTTTGTTAGTGCTGCGATTGTATTTTTTTTGATTTGTTGAGATAACTGTAAATACTTACTCAATGTTGGCTAATTGCTCGCGTATTTTTTCTAGGAAACTTTTCATCTCTATCACTGCCTTGGAAACTTCGAGGTCGATGGTTTTAGAGCCGATTGTGTTTACCTCTCTATTGATTTCCTGTGTCAGGAACTCCAGTTTGCGCCCTTGTGGTTCATGAGAGGCAACTAATTTATTGAATTGATCTAAGTGGCTTTCGAGTCGAACAAGTTCTTCTGTGACATCGCAACGATCTGCTAATAAGGCTGATTCTTGAGCAATACGAGCTGGGTCAATTTCAATGCCAGTAGTTAGGCTCTGTATTTTTTCTTTCAACTTATCTTGGAATTCCTGAACAGTAATGGACTGTTTTGTCGAAATTAATTTTCCCAGTACTTTAATGCTGCTTATTTGATTGAGAATATCTTTTTCCAGATTTTTTCCCTCGTCTTCTCGCATTTTAACAAGGTCAGTAAGTGTTTTGTCGACCGTTTGCAGCACTATTTCTTCAGAGGAGTCTTCAACTTTCTTGAGTTCTGGCTTGACAACATCTCTCTGGGATAAAATCGTATTAATATCGATTTCTCCTTTTAGTCCTAAGTCTTCTTGAATTTTTTTAAAGGCATTTAAGTATTCACTAGCGAGGGGGAGGTTAGGGGCGACTTCAAGATTTGCTTCAGAACCACCATTTTTTTCGATAGCGATGCTAATATCGAATGAACCGCGAGCACATTTGGATTTTACCATTTTCTTTAAAGGGAGCTCAAGGGGCGCGAGTGACTTTGGCAGGCGGGTGTTGATGTCGATGAACCGGTTATTTACCGAACGAATTTCTACCTTGCAGGTAAGGTTTTCGTTTTGATTTTCATTTCTGGAAAACCCAGTCATACTTTTAAGCATAAGTATCAATCAGGCTTTCTTAACAACTATTTTAAAGTGTCCATTAATTTTTCCCATGGAAAGCACTTCGTGCCCATCGTTTTTAATGCTTCTAGGAACATTTTTTTCTGGTTCACCTAGATCTAATAAAACCTCAAGACTATCTCCGGATGACATGGTTTCCAGTTTAAGTTTTGTTTTAACGTAGTTGAAGGGACATTTGACTCCTAGCAGATCAATTTTTTGGAAAGATGGGCTCGTGTCTCCTTTTTTCTCATCACCGCCAACACGTATTCTTAAAGATTTGTCGGATTGCATTTTATTGTTAACTTCCCGACACTCTTCAGTAAGGTCACCAGAGTTTTGCACCCACCATGAAACGACATCTTTGTTTACTGACGAGTTTTCTTTTTCATAGCGTTCGCCCATTTCAGCAAATTTTCCTGATACAATCTCCATGTCAATAATGAGTGAGTGAAACTTTCTAATACACTCTAGGTCATCATTAAAATCCATTCCCTCTGTAACCAGCAAAGCTCTTGCAGATGCAACGGTTGAGCGTTTTGCATGATCCATCGCTTGAGAGTACTTTTTTTTCTCAAAGGCTAGTTTGCTTTGGAAATGAGCACGCTCAGCTTCGGATAAACGATCTGTTATCATGTCTGTGACAGCTCCTGCGCACTCTCCTTGACCGCGGTCTTCCAAGCTAAATTTTTCTTCAGATCCGAAATCTATATATGAATGAGGAGCTTCTTCAACTTGCGGTAATGCTCTTAGCGGGTTGAGTAGTTCTCGAAAGAAATCCTTCCCTTTTCTATCAAAAAATTCTCCGAAAGATTCATCAGCGAGTTTACCACTTTTGAAGGAGTCTATAACTTGCCTAGTTGCCTGGGGTGCGTTTTTCGCTGGAATCTTAATTACTGAAGTACCAAAGACAACTTTATCCTCATCAATTCTACCACCCAACAATATTTCGTAATGTGGAGCGAGAACTCCATTTAACTTTTTGGCTCCGCCGTGAAATCCTATAGACGCGATATGGTGCTGACCACATGAATTAGGGCATCCACTTGCCTTAATGGATATATGGTCTAATTCTTTGGAATGAGGAAATCCATTTTCCATTTCTTCATTTAGGTGCTTCACCAATCCTCGTGACGCCGTTATACCTAGGTTACAGGTTTCTGACCCTGGGCAGCAGGTAATATCTCGAATTTCTTCAGTGCCTGCCCTATGTAAACCAATTTTTTGGAGCTCTGCGTAAAATGTACTTAGGGCCTCATTTTTTACCCATGGAATCATCATGTTCTGATTTACTGTGTTTACTATAATTCCTCCAGCGAGATTAGATGCCATATTAGCAACGGTTCGCGCCTTATCACTCGTTATATCGCCCAAAGCCAACTTAATTTGCACATTTAAATAACCGCTTTGCTTCTGTTCGCAGGTATTCCTGTTTTTCCACGTTTGAAATTCTGGGTCTGAGTTAAATTCGTCGTTAATCTCAAATTCGAGATTATTGGGAACAAGCTCTTCTTTTGGAATCTCTATAGGAGGGAAGGTTTTATTTGTCAGCGCAGCAAACTCTTCCTCATAAAGTTCTTTTATTTTATCCAAGCCTAGTTTATCAAGGACATATTTAAATCTAGCCTTATTGCGGTTTTTCTTGTCACCATACTTGTCAAATACTTGAACAATTGCCTCGCACATACGAAGCAAGTTTTCTGTTGGAAGAAAATCAGTCAAGGGCTTTGCCCCATGGGGAAAAGACCCGAGTCCACCGCCAATTAGTACCTTGAAACCCCGAATTTCTTTCCCGCTCTCATTTTTTATTTGAGCATTAAGTCCTATGTCGTGAATTGGGGCAAGTCCGCAGCTAGAACAGCCACCAAAGCTAATTTTGAATTTTCTTGGTAGATTTTGTGTTACAGCATGACGAAGTAAATAACTTGTAACTGCTTTACCGTAGGGAGCTACGTCAAATACTTCCTCTTTACAAGTACCCGCTTTATGACAGGCAGTAACATTTCGCACAGTATTGCCGCAGGCTTCCCGCGTGGTAAGACCATAGTCAGCCAAGTCCTGTAATCCTTTAGAAACATCCTCCAATTTTACGAAATGAAACTGGAAATCTTGCCGGGTGGTCACATGCAGAATTCCATTAGAGTATTTGTCGGCAAAATCAGAAAGGCATAGCAGTTGCTCTGTTGTCATTCGACCAGTGGAAAGTTTTGTCCTGACCATTTGAACGTCATCCTGACGTTGACCATAAATTCCTTGTTGTAGGCGAAACCGTTTAAAATCTTCGGGGTCTACCTTTCCGCGATTCAATCGCTCCACCTCGGCTGTAAACTCTTCAATCTCCCTTTTCACTTCGGGAGGTATATTTAAAGCGCTTGTATCCATCACGAACCTCTTTAATTACAAAGGGTATTTGGAAGTACCTATTTTTATTACTAAGTTTTATTTAATGAAATGGTTACGACAGGGATGCTTGATCGCAGACCATCAACTAAATTTGCCCTAAAATTAAATATCATTATATTAGTATAAAATACAACATTATACCCTAATAAATTAAATTTTTGGGGCTGGTAGTGTAGAAAAGTTTTATTTTTATAAAAAATTTTAATAAGTCAAGATAAGGTGATTTCATAGTATCTTTTAAAACGTTGTATTTGAAATACTAATTTTGATTACTTGATAACTGGGTGTGTTTATTGCCAAATGGCTTCTTTATTAATTCACATTAATTTTTTCATTTTTCTGGCGATTTTCATCATTGCCTTGGCCCGTAATTCTAATTTCAATACCATTCTTGTAGGTCTTACGTATTTGGCACCCTTGGTTCCGTTTGGGCTCCATTCCGAAAATGTGGAGAGGTTTTTGCTTGTTTCTTACTTCAATCTATTTTTTGGTCTTATTGAGATTATTGTTTTTGTTATAACGGTCAAGCCTGGGGATACGCCGTTTGACAAAGAGCATCTTAAACAATTATTTGGCCATACTTTGCCAATTGTAGTTGCATTACTTGGTTTGTCATTTTTAGGCCGCTCGACGGAATTTCCTGTGTCAGAAATGGAATTGGGAGTCATCATTACTCTTTTTGTGTTGGGTTCTATTATGCGGATTATAGCCATTTGTCAAATTGGAGCCGCCGCATTTAAATTCGATATTGTTTTTCGCGAGAAACAAAAATTAAAAACCGATCAGTTGTATGGTTTAATGCGGCATCCCTCCTACACAGCAATGATGATTGTTGTTGTTTCTTTCGCAGCAATCACGCATTCTCTTTTTTTTGGAGTTCTTGGAGTTTTGTCTGCCTGGACAGGTTTTCAGTACAGGATTTATCATGAAGAGAGAGGGCTAGTAGAACAGTATGGAGAGGAATACGAGGTTTTTCGTTCTAGTACAGGGATGTGGATTCCCTACTTTAAATAAATAAAATTATGAACTATTGCGAAAGTCAATATAGTGAGTGATTCCTAAAACCAACAAGATATAACCGTAACTGGCTATATAAAATATAGCCTTGCTAGAGGCGAAATTCTCAATCTTTTCGTTGTTAGAGAGAGTGGGATTTTTTAATCTGAAGTAATTGGCCACAAGCATAACAAAAAAAAGAATGAGCGGGTTATAGTTCAAGATGCTCATCAACCCTGAAGTAACAAAAGCGAGCCCCCACATGGTTGGGATTTTGATCCAACGGTTTTTTGTGAGGTCATCAATTACATTAAGGGCGGCTACGTAGCCAACAAGATAAAATAGAAACGTAAGTCCAAGCCAGACAAAAAAATCTACTATTTCTCTGCCGCCTGTAATGTCGTCGAGCCCAAGAATCATGTGGCTAAGGGTAGCACCCGTTTTAGCCAAGAACAATAGCGCGAACTAACTCAGCCTATGAAGTCTTACGATATAGTTATCATTGGAGGAGGGCCAGCTGGAGCCTCGGCAGCCTTGTTTCTTGAAAAAAAAGGGGTACCGTATTACCTTGCTTGATCAAGCTACCTTCCCCCGCGACAAGGTATGCGGCGAGTTTATCAGTCCGGCCGCAGACGACATTTTTTCTGATTTGGGAATTCTTGAATCAATTAATGCTTTGAACCCCACAAGACTTTGCGGAGTGGCGTTATCTTCTTATGAAAGTTCCTACTTGCAAATTGATTATCCCAATACTGTTGATGGGAGAACTATGACCAGTTTGTCAGTGGAACGTTCAATGTTAGACAACTTAATGATAAATCAAGTTCGTAATTCAAGTATTCAGTTGATGGAAGGGTTTAAGGTTACAGATCTGGTACTTGATGGGGGTAATGTTTGTGGTGTGAAGGGACATGATGAAACAAAAACAAAGTTTAGTATTAAAGCAAAAGTTGTGATTGATGGCGGAGGTAGAAATAGTATTTCTCTCCGTCGACTGAACTTGAGGAGAGGTTCTCCTGGGAAAGGAAAAATCGCTTTAGCCGCACATTGGGAAGGCGTCAAAGGGCTTGGACGTTATTGTTATATGCATATTAGCCATCCTGGGTACACTGGCATTGCCCCAGTAGGATACAACAGGGCAAATATTGTGCTTGTTGTGGATCGGAATTATTTAGTTGGTGTTAATGTTGAGCAATTTTTCATGACAACAGTTTTAGGGAATAGATTGCGAAAGCGAATGCTTGGAAGTGGTATCCCGGTTGAAAAAATAAGGACAGTTGATTCATTGGCCTATTCGGTGAAAAAAATAAGGTGTGGAGGCCTTCTTCTTGTGGGTGATGCCACGGGTTTTATTGACCCTTTTACAGGCGAAGGGATTTACCTTTCCCTAAGAAGTTCTCAACTTGCTGTGGGAGTAGTGAAAAATGCTTTCGATAAATCTGACTTTTCAAGCAGACAGCTTCAGAGCTATGACCTGATAAGACAAAAAGAGTTTAGAAAAAAAAATATTCTAAGTAAGGTTCTACAGCGTTTGATTTACAAGCCTTATTTGTGTAATCGGGTTGTTGAGACGCTGGGAACACAAAAAGAATTGTCAAGCTTACTGGTAGGAGTAATTGGAGACTATATGCCGGCAAATAAAGTGGTGTGTTTTCAATATCTTCTGCGTTTGCTTGGTGGGATGCTAAACCAGCGTCAACCCTCATTTCTCCCTACTAAGTACAGACCACCAACTAAAGAATTTTAAGCTAAAGAAAAAAGTTATTTGGTTATCTGTTTGATACTGCGATTTTACTTTACCTGACTGAAGATTTCTTCCATTTTATCTTTTAAAATAAGTTTTTGCTTTTGGTGTTGTTTTTTTTCGATTTCTTCGTGAGCCGTTGGGAATTTTATTTTATTAAGGTTCTCAATTTTAAGCTTAAGCTTTGCATGTTCAGAGTATAAGCGTTTAAAGTTAACATCAGAATTGAGAATTTTTTCGAGTGTTTCTTTTTTTATCTCCATAATTATATCCCTCTCTTTGAAAATTCTTTTTCTTTGAGCTTTAATTCGGCTTCTGACTTTCGGACATACTTTATTGTTAGTTCATCTAAGTTGGTTATTTTTTTATTTTCAAAGCAGTTTTGAGCCAAGCGAGCAGCGCAGGCGGCGAGCGTATCGGCGCACTTACTTTGCGTTGGTATAAAATTCCCCCCGAGCTGTGTGGTTAGAAGAGAGCTGTATGAATCCAATCCAGTTCCAACAAAAACAGTTGGTTCTTTGATCTCTTGGCATAGCTGAATTGGCGTTATGGCTCGGTCGGGTGTGAGGCGCTCTAAAATATCCCCGTTCCCGCAAAAACTAGCGGTGTACACCTCTTTTTTTCTTGCATCCAGAATAGCGCAAATTTTATTAGATGTTGGTACTGCCTTCAGTGCCAATGCTTCCAAGGTGTCTATTTTTACAAAAGGTTTTGAAGTGGCTAGGAGCAGACCTTTCAAAATACTCGCACCAACTCGCAGGCCGGTAAAAGACCCTGGTCCAGTTGTCAAACAAAACCCGTCAAGATTCTGCAAATTAACACCAGAAGAGGTTAGAACCTTATCAATTAAAAAAAGAACTTGGTTAGAAGCAGTACCATTTGTACCAACTTCAGCTTGATCGAGAATTTCCCCGTCTTTCAACAGGGCAATGCTAGCTTGGGGGACAGATGAATCAATTCCCATGAGCATCATGGGGTAACAAAAAGCATATTTAAAGAACTATAGTTTTTGAATCTAAAATATAAAATGTTTTGCTCACCTTCAGACATTAGATAAAGCCAGAAGTAAAGTCAAACCATATTAAATTATCTTTAGGGACTTTCGAATGAATGATTTATTAACTTATTGAAATTATGAATTTTAAAGCTTGACAATTGAAATATTTGACCATATCTTTGTTTTTTTAGTATCTAATTGATTTTATGAGGGTAAATCCATTAGTAAAATTTTTCCTATCAAACTAATCTTACATCTATTTGTGAGGTAAAGCCTATGTTCTACGAAGTGAAGGTATTTGATTCTCGGGGACAGCTTAAAAAAGTAGTGTCTTCTAAAAAATTAAGTAATCGATTCTGGCGTATGAAAGATAACCTGCCATCGTACTACGAGGAAAGTTCTGTAAGGTCTGATGATTGTAATTCGCAGGGGGAATACAGGTTAAAAAGGTAAGTGTAGAGGAGTTTTTATAAACTACTTTTAATCTCTCCATGATCACTGAAAAGTGATGCTAATCTTGTTTGCGTGGCTGTATTGACTTATTGTTTTAATCTATTTGTGGCATAATAGGCCTTAAGCAATTACGCAGGAAAGGTAGTTTCCCGGTATTTTAAAGTTACATCCCTACCTCTTTTTATCATGATTGAGATTATTTAATGTATTTAACAACTGAGAAAGGCTTAGCTGATTTTTGTGATCAGTTGAATTCTAGTCCCACCTTAGCAATTGACACAGAATTTGTTAGAGAAAAAACCTACTATCACAAGTTAGGTCTCATTCAAGTTTCTGATGGCACACACTGTGCCGCAATCGACCCAATTCATATTTCCAATCTAGAGCCATTTCTGAACCTGGTTCGTAACCAAAACACAGTTAAGGTATTTCATGCCGCCAGGCAGGACCTTGAAATATTGCATCGCCTTTGCGATGGGGTAATTCAACCTGTATTTGATACCCAGATAGCTGCTTCTGTTGTGGGGTGGGGTTCGCAGATTTCTTTTGCAAAAATTGTTAACAAGGTTCTAGGAAAAAAAATTGATAAATCAGAAACTTACACTGACTGGTGCAGACGACCCCTAAGCGAGCGGCAGATTGAATACGCTTTGGATGATGTTCGCTTGTTATTTCCTGTGTACGAGAACTTGATAAAAGTTCTTAAAAGGCTTAACCGGGAAGAATGGCTTCAAGGTGAGTTTATACCGCTAGAAGATCCGGATAACTTTAAAGCCCCAAACCTTGAAAAACTATATATGCGGATCAAGAACATAAGAACCCTGGCTCCGAAAAACTTTGCAATTATCTGTGAACTTGCTCAATGGCGTGAAAAAGAAGCACAAGTGAGAGACTGCTTGGCCAAGAATATTGTGAGAGACGAATCACTATTGGAGTTAGCACGTAAAGCACCGATAGATAGTGAAGGATTGAGTCGTATTCGAGGTCTTCACAAAAATGAGATCACGCGTAGTAAGAAAAATATTTTAGCTGCTATTCAGAAAGGGCTGAACCTTCCTCTGGATCAGATTCCAAAATTACCAGAATTTGAAATATATAAGGCACCTCCCGGTATAGAGGAAATGCTTTCTGCTCTCGTTCAAATCCGCGCAGAGAAACTAGAAATCGAACCTAGTGTTTTGGCGGACCGAAAAAAGATTAATGACTTTGTTAAATGCTTTGACCAAAAACTAAGCCTTAAAAATCACCCACTTTTTTGCGGTTGGAGAAAACAAGCTATTGGCAACCAACTTTACTTGGCTTTAACAGGGGAAATAGCCTTGGCTATTGGAAAAAATGGTAAGCTGAACAATTTTTCTATTGATTCAGATCTCAAAAAATCTACTAGAGAGGATTTCCCCTCTTAAGTGAAAAAATAGACTTATTAGCTATAGTTGTTCAAACTTAAGCGTTCTTAGCTAAAAGCAAAGACTGCAACTCTTTGAATCGTGGGTTTTGACGGAGGTTTTCTATATCTGGGTCTGTTTCAAGTATTTGATGGTTTTTAAACCCATTTGCGATTGCTTGCTTCAAGGATTCGATGCCCTTAGGGACATTGCCTAAAAGCGCATAATAGCAGGAAAAATTATAGTGCAGAAGAGGGTGATTGGGGTTTATCGACTCTAGAGTGTTTAATGTTTTTAGAGAAAGTTGAAAGTTTTTTTTGTTTAGGTAGGCGGTGCTTAAATTGATATAGGCTTCTTCAAAACGATTATTGTGATGCAGTGCCATGTTGTAGTTTTTTATGGCTTCTTCTGTTTTATTTTGTTTTAAGAGTTTATTCCCTTCGTTGTAGTGATAAACACCCATTCGTTTTTGAGCCTCTGGACTTTTGTGGTCTGTTTTCTCTTCATTGTGAGCATGAATGAGTCCTTTATTGCTCTTTCCATTTGCAGAGGTTGGTTTTTCTGATTGTTTTAAGTAGAACCCCATCTGATCAGTTGTAAGAAATATAATTGATCCAATAATAAGGAGGAGAGGCATTAACTGGAGAAATTTGTTTGGAATGTTCATAGTTGGCACGATAAAAAAAATACTTTTTAGATATGATAATTGTAGTGTGTCGATAAAATCAAGAATGGTAGGTTAAAAATTTCATTAACTCGTTTACCGAGCCAAGAGGTATTACGTTGTCAATTTGTGCGCCATGCGAGCATAAATTGTATATTTTGATTTGAGGATTTACAGCAGCTATTTCTTCAATCGCACGTAGATAACTATACATTGCTTGGTTAGTCGCTACGTTGTTTCCAACAATATTTTTGACGTTTACTATTCTCTGTTTCATGCTCTCTGATTTGTAGTTTTCTTTGAGCATACTCGTACTATCCAACCTATCAACCATTTGTTTATTATTATTTGAAAAGCTTGAATAAGTTCGATTAGAGGGGAATGAAAGGTCTTGCCCTGTCAAAAATATCGGATTACAGCCAAATTGAATTAGTACGTCTAGCGCGAGACAGGAAACAGAACCACCAGATTGAGTGCTTCCCTTGCTATTAATAACAGATTCTTCTTCCGTGAACTGAGAATTCGTTTGTTTAAAGACCACAAATTTTTCACCCTTATAATAGTGAACAACTTTAGTATTTGCAGATGGAGTAAATATGAGCTTTGCCGAACTTTCTAAAAAATCTCGAAAATATTGAAAACTATCTTCTTGGGGATCTAAAGAAAACACATAATCAGGGACAATGCCCTCGCGTGATAAAATTGGGAATGCGGTGTCGACGCACGCTAAAATAAAGTTTTTGTCGACCTGTTTAAGGTATGGGAAAATGTCGTCAAGTGAGGGCCCTGCACTGACCAGTAACCCAGGTTTTCCCTCGTGCTTAGAGTGTAAAATTTTTATTCCAGAATTTTGCCCCACGATTTCTTTATTTAAAATATAATTTTCTTTTTCCAGGTCACCGAGAACAGTGGGAAATCTACGTTCCATCAACAGAACTTCTAACGAATTCGTCAACTGGGGAAATGAAGAGGGGATACATTTGAATGAAGGTGAGTGGAAAATAACCTCAAGATCTTTTGTGTTTGTACTTTGCATTTCCCCCATATACTGTACGATCTCAGTCGAAACGATTTCTTCGTTCAATCCATGGACAATGTGGAATCTTTCATCGAGCAATGCTTTGGACTGATTTCTCAGGATCATTGCGGCAAGTAAAAGATCAGGGTTCAACTCTATCGCAAGAAGGAATCCATTGGGCCCAATTTTTTCTAAGAGAGCGTCTATGTGGTATCCGAGTCCAAACCCGTAAAGGCAAACTTGACTTCCGGTTGTTACTTTTTCAGCAAATGCTTGACCTTCTTTTACAGGGTCATACATGCTGTGTATGAGTATATTTTTAAAGCGGACGGTGTTATCTCCGGAGGGAGTATTTTGCACTTTAATCGATGAGGGTAGTGGCTCAGTTAGGTGCTTTGTACATGAGCTATGTTTTTCTAGCAGCTTCATGTTGTTTTTAAAGAAGTGGCTCATAAAAGACAGTTTTTTTAGCTAGTCAAGCGTATCTAATAATTTAACTAAATTTTTATGTTTGATTGATTTCATCTCTTTAATCATACCTAGGATATCCCATAAACTCTTGTAATCTAGAAAAAATTGTTCTAAATAGTTTACCGTGGACTCTTTTAAATATACTAATTTAAACTATGTCGGTGATACCACAGGAAAACAGTAAGTCACGTGTGAGAATTCTTCCTGATGATTTGGCTAATCAAATCGCTGCAGGTGAGGTAGTTGAAAGACCAATGTCCGTAGTCAAGGAGCTTGTGGAAAACTCGATTGACGCAGGGTCTACACGTATTTTAATCGAAATAGAGCATGGTGGAAAAAAGCTTATACGTGTGACAGACAATGGGTCTGGCCTATCATTAGAGGATGCGGAGCTTTCTTTTTTACGTCACGCGACAAGTAAAATTAGCATTTCTTCAGATCTTGAGAAAATAGTTTCTTTGGGGTTTCGAGGGGAAGCACTTCCAAGCATTGCTTCGGTTTCGAAAGTGCGCATGACAACCTCTGCCGACGAGCACCTAGGTGGGGTGATTATTTCGATAGAGGGTGGTGGTTCCACTCAAACTAACGAGACGTCCTGCCCTCATGGGACAACCATAGAAGTTTCCCAGCTATTTTACAATACCCCTGCTCGAAAAAAATTTCTAAAAGGAGATGGCACGGAATCTTCTCATATAACTCAAGTTGTAACGCAGCATGCGTTAGCACATCCTCAAATACACTTCACACTCATCAATAATGGCCGGAAAGTTATCGATGTTTTGCCAACAGATCAGCATTTGTACCGAATCGCAGAGTTATTTGGGGCTGAACTTGCTAAGGAGCTTGTTCAGGTAGATACCGAGTACGGCGACTACCGACTTGAGGGGTTTATTTCTAGTCCAGTTTATACCCGCTCGTCACGCTCTGCTCAGTATTGTTATGTAAATCAGAGGTTTGTTAGAGATAAAGTGATTCTTCATTCTACTCAGCAAGGTTATAGTCACCTCCTTCCCAAAGGACAGCATCCCGCAATCTATCTTTTTTTATCGATGAACCCAAAATTATTTGATGTGAATGTTCACCCTGCTAAAGCGGAAGTTCGCTTTGCTTTTCAACAGGAGGTCCACCGTTTTGTAAGTGGCTCTGTGAAAGATTCGCTAAGTGGTAGCAAAAAATTGTCATTACCTTCTATGGATCAATCAGAAAATAGATTTCATGCTACTTCCCAGTCAAGGCAAACAGATCATAGGGGTGGTCCTGCATCTAATTACTCTGAAGGTCAATCCTCTGCTAGTCTGTCTTCAGCAATGGAGTTAATTTACAAGGACTCTGCTGCACGATCAGTTGACCTAGAGTCAACGAGGCTCAGGTCATCTCAAGTTGAAATATTTCATGAAAAACCCAGCGCTGTTTCAAATCTTATTTATTCTGAGTTTGAACCTTTGGGCCAATTAGACCGTTCATTTATCCTGATGCAGGGGAAACCTGGAATACTTGTGGTTGACCAGCATATAGCTCATGAACGTGTACTTTATGATCGCTTTAAAAAAGCAGCGGAAAATAAAAAAATTGAAGTTCAACAGTTGCTGTTTCCGCTAACTATGGAATATTCCCCAAGTGAAGTAGAACTGTTGGTTCGCCATAAGGATTCTTTGAGTGAGCTTGGATTGGAGTTGGAACTATTTGGTAAGAATGAGTTTTTGTTGAGGACAGTGCCCGCAGTTTTAAAAAATAACGATAAGGAAGAAATTATGCGAGAAATCGTTGATATGCTTCCTGCGCAAAAACATGAGGAGGCATTACACGAGAAATTTGAAGAGATACTTATTATGATGTCTTGTCGTAACGCGATAAAAGTCAACATGTCTCTTAATTTAGATCAGATAAGGAAACTTATTTCAGATTTGCAAGAAACTGAGATGCCATATACCTGCCCACATGGTCGTCCTATAGCGCTCTTATACGATATAGATTCGATATTAAAAAAAGTTTTTACGCAAGTAAAATGATTAAAAAAGCTTTAAACTTTAAGGCTAAAAATGCGTGTCTGTGGATGATTTTAGGATTACCTTGGGGGCTGCTCTAAGGGCTTAGGATAGTAGTTGGCCTAATGACATGTTCCTCCCCATCCTGCCATTTTGATTAGCACGTTCACAGGCGCATTAAGTTCCCCAACCTCATAGCGAATATAAGTGCGAAAACCTACGTTAGTCAATCTTGCATGAGGTTAATTTTTTCTAATTTTTTTAGGTTTTGGGCTAACAGGGTCATGCAAAAACTGCAGATATTAAGTTTTGGGAGTTGGAATTAATTACGCTAATTCGACGCCATTTTTTCTAAGAAATTTGTATGCTTCGTCGATCCAGTAACGTTCTTTTTCCAACTTATAGTCTGGTAGGTCTTTTGATGAACCGATAATAGATTTCATCTCGCTAATCGCCTCATCTTTTTG
Source organism: Nitrospinaceae bacterium (assembly GCA_023271875.1). Classification (GTDB taxonomy): domain Bacteria; phylum Nitrospinota; class Nitrospinia; order Nitrospinales; family VA-1; genus Nitromaritima. The sequence continues at coordinate 60,965 of JALPWY010000005.1, forward strand.
TCCTTTTTGATCAAGGAGATTTGCATAGTGATAATGGGCATTGAAAAAACCAAATGAATTGATAACTTCTTCATACGTTTTTAAAGCTTTGTCTTCTAAGCCTGCTAGCCTGTAACATTCTGCTAGTCCTAAAATGGCATTTCCGTAGTCATGCTTTTTATCTATTTTGACTAATTCTTCGAGCGCTTCGGCTCCATCTGAGTAATTTCCCATAGCATGAAAAGCTTTGCCTAGACCATATCGCGCTTCATTCGATTCACCGTCTCGTTGAATTGCCTCTTTAAATTGAGGAATGGCAAGTGCATACTGTTTTTGTTCGAGATACGTTTGGCCAAGTTTTTCATAGTGGTAGGCTTTGTGGAACTTGCCTATCATTTCTTTAAGCTGAAGAGTTTCATCGGTTTCTACTTCCTTAGACTTATGCTTTACGGTTTTCAGTATCGATGGGCTTGGTAGATTACCTCCCTTTGATTTTACGGTAAAATAGTAGGCTACTGCACCGACAGGGAAAAGAACCACCATTATAATAATCCATATAAAGTGTTCCTTACGTTGCATGCAGTCTATGCACATCCAAACCATAAATACTAATGCCAATGTGATTAAAATATCCATGAAAAAACGACTCTCTTTAAGTTATTTGTTTATGCAGAAAAAACTATATTCCTTTTTTCTTAATAGCTTTATTATTTTCGTTTAGAACGAGAACTTTTGGAGATATGTTTTCCTTGTCTAGTTGCATGATACCATAGGCAACAATGATGATGCGATCATTTATCTTTGCAAGATGCGTGGCTGCCCCATTAATTGATATGCCTTGTTCGCCCCGTTTTCCTGGAATAGCATAGGTGATAAATCGATGGCCATTGTTTATATTGAAAACATGAACTTGCTCATGGGTTCTTATGCCAACCTGATCCATTAAGTCCTCGTCTATTTCGATACTTCCTTCATAGTCTATTAGGACATCAGTGACTCTCGCCCGATGTAGCTTAGATTTTAACATTATTTGTTGCATTAAATTTTTCCTATAATACGGTTATCTATAAGCCGAGTACTGCCAATTCGAACGGCTAGTGCGACTAGTACTTTTGAATTAATTTCGGTTTGTTCTGTGAAACTCTCTGGATCGCATACGGAAATATAGTCAATTTTCGTTCCTTGTTTCTGTTCAATGGTTTTCCGGATTTCGGTACGAATGTTTTCCACTGAACGCTCGCCTTGTGCCACGAGGGCTTGGGCTGATTCAAGAGCCTGAGACAATGCCCGGGCAGAATTTTTCTCTAATTTGGATAAATTGCGATTCCGTGAACTCATAGCAAGTCCATCTTTGTCTCTTACAATTGGCTTTCCCACAATAGAAACATCCATGTTCAAATCATGTACCATCGTTCTAATCACTTCTAATTGTTGCCAGTCTTTTTCTCCAAAATAAGCAATATTTGGATTTGTAATATTAATCAGTTTTAAAACAATTGTGGTAACACCTCGAAAAAAATGAGGGCGGCTTGTCCCGCAAAGATAGTTTGCTTTATCCTCCACTGTCACAAAAGTCTGAAATTTTTCAGGATATAAATCTTTCTGGTTAGGATTGAAGAGGACATCTATGCCGGTAGTTTGTAATATTTGTTTGTCCGATTCAATGCATCTAGGATAAGAATCAAAATCTTCGTTAGGACTAAATTGGGTGGGATTTACGAAAATACTAACCACTGTGGCGTTGCATTTAGCGATGGAGGTTTTTATCAGGCCTAGGTGTCCTTCGTGCAGGCAGCCCATAGTTGCTACAAACCCAATTGTTTTATCTCTGGAGCGGGTTAAGCGGCTCCACTTTTTCATTTCTTCAATTGAAGTAATAATTTTCATGTAGACCTTTGTGTACGCGCATACTTTTCAGGCGTCCTTTGTTTTCGGCATAAGTTTTTTAATTTTTAAATTATAAGAGTGATCAGCATCCGGAAATATTTCATCGCGCACTTCCTGAATATAATTGTTTACGGCTTTTTTAGTTTCGTTAGCTAGGTTGGTGTATTTCTTAACAAATTTTGGGGGCGGGTCCATGCCTAACCCAAGCAGGTCGTGGAGCACCAATATCTGTCCGTCGCATTTGACGCCAGCCCCTATGCCGATGGTAGGTACCTTTAGACACTGAGTTATTTCAGCTGCTAGATCATCATAAATTCCTTCGAGAACGATTGAAAATACACCAGCATCCTGGAGCGCAAGGGCATCCTGTTTGATTTTACGTGCATCCGTGAATGTTTTTCCTTGGACCTGGTATTTTCCAAGGCGATTTATTGATTGAGGTGTTATGCCTATATGCCCCATTACGGGAATATCTACATCGGTCAAAGCTTGAACTCGCTTGGCCATGCTAGTTCCACCCTCCAGTTTTACTGCCTGGGCACCTGCCTCCTGAATAAATCTTCCGGCATTAGTGATGGCCTGTTCATTAGATATTTGGTAGGACATAAAAGGCATATCTGCAATAAGAAGAGCATTATGACAGCCCCTACTTACGGCACAGGTATGCATAATCATTTCTTCTATGGTTACCGGAAGTGTTGTGCTATGACCCAGAGCCACCATGGCTAAGGAGTCACCTACTAGTATTATGTCAATGTCTGTTGTGTCGATTAGTCGGGAAAAACTATAGTCGAACGCGGTAAGCGCTACAATTTTTTTTAAAGAATTTTTTCTTTCCGCTATCATGGGGACAGTTTTTTTATTATGATTCACGATAAGTTCTCTTTAAATAAAGTGACATACATAAAAAACTTTTTAGAAAAAGGAATTTTTTTATTATTTTAATGGTCAATAAAAAAAGCCCAACGACGGAAGTCGATGGGCGGATAAAAGTTCATGGGCATCGGTGTGAGGTATGGTTGGACTTGAGGCCTGCTTGAGGTCCCCTTAT
>JALPWY010000050.1 GCA_023271875.1 Nitrospinaceae bacterium
AGCCAAGGCTGAATTTGAAAGGGCGCTAGAACTCGATGAAGATAAGGCGTTTAGTGCAATTATACATTTTGGTTTGGGGGGATTGTACTATCATGAAATGATTGCTGGAATTCAAGGAAATGTTGTTCGCAGTTCGGTGGGTTTGCACTCTCAACATAAAGCCGGTTGCCAGATTATTGAGGTCAATGATGATCATTATGAGGCCCCTCTTAGGCAGTATGAGGACGCAATCAAGATGCTAGATAGCTTGCAGGCCGACGAAGAGATTGTTGATCACGTAAAGGAAAACGCACCAAGACAGATTTCCGATATTTACTACAAGTGGGCTTCTGACTTGATCGATAAGTCTCGCCAAATTGAAGTTTACGGAGGCGAGATAAAGGATGTAAAGCAAAGTTTGCAATATCTTAAAAAGGCGCTCGAATTAAGTCCCAACCATTCGCAAGCTCAACTCATGGTCAAGTATGCGCGTAAAATGTTACAAGAAGGCTGGGATATATACGACGAGTTTGGCTTTGTGGCAAAACAAATTCAAGGGGTAGGTTGATATTTTAAAGTGCTTAAAAATTTTTCGAGGAGGCATATATGTCATCGGACAGGTTAGATGAATTGATTCGTGACCGATTGAGTCCAGACGGCCAAGTATTGAGCCTCAAAGCTCAGTTTATACGCGAGGTTGGAGCCAAGGCTCTCGCGCAAAAGGAAGAACTTAGAAATCTTAGGACTCTGGATCTTACTATGAACGATATTGGTGATGAGGGGGTTAAGGCAATAGCAGAATCAGAGGTTTTGTCCAATCTGAGGACTTTGAATTTAAAGTCTAATCGAATAGGTGATGAGGGGGCAATGTACCTAGCTAACTCTAAAACTTTAAAAAAATTACGTAGTATGCAGTTGGTTGTTAATGATTTTAGCGAAGAAGGGGAAAAAGCTCTTCGTAACTCCACGTCACTTTCTAGTCTCAGCTCGTTGAAGTTTAGAGTTTGATTATTTGCACGGTACCCCCCCCTAACGTTACACTACGACTAGTTGAAAAAATTGGTAGTAAGCTTGTGGACGTAAGCTAAAAAAATCAAAATAGAATACGGTTAACTTCCTCTCCCAGGTTTTTTCGGACACTTGTGGCAAGACAATTAAACTCGGAAGTGTATTTTGCCTTGCTCGCTGCTTTTTTGTAGACCTCCCTTGCCCAGTCTTTATCCCCTAGGTTTTTAAATAGGCACTCAGCGAGTCGGCGGAATTCATAAAAGAACTTGGCCTCCCCTTCTGACTTCACATATAAATCTCTAGCCCACCCCAAGTCTTTCAACTCCAAGCAAAGACTATCAGCAAAATCCCGAAGTTCGCAGCTTGTTTTTGCCTGGTTTTCTGCTTTTTTGTAAAGGGCGAAAGCCCATTTTTTATCGTTTAAATTTTTGTAAAGACTGTCAGCAAGACTGCAGAAATCCCCGCTGCTTTGAGCCTTGTCCTCGGCCTTGCTAAAAAGGTTCATTGCCCACTTTTTATCCGTGAAGTTTTTATAAATAGATTCAGCTAGGCTATGAAGATCGCTACCATCAGCAGCCCTATCTTCTGCTTTCTTGTACAACTCTCGAGGTTTTTCCTTGTCCCCAAGTTTTTTATATATAACATCGGCAAGTTCATGGCAGTCAGAATACTCTTCAACCTTCTTTTCAGCTAGATGATAAATTTTTTTAACCCAGTGCACTTCGCCGAGTGTCTCATGAATGCTGTCAGCGAGGTCGCACAATTCACGAATATTTCCCGGCATATTTGCAGCTTTCTCGTATAATTTTTTTACCCACTCTTTATCGTCAAGTGTCTCGAAAATACTGTACGCAAGCCAATTCAACTCTAGACTGCTCTCTGATTTGCCTTCAGCTTTTGTGTATATACTTCGTGCCCAGTTGGTATCGCCTAATGTTTTGGCAATGCTATACGCAAGCCAATTAAAATCCAGACTATCTCTGGCTTTCTCTTCTGCCTTTTTATAAACTTTCTTAGCCCATTTTTTGTCGCCTGCTTCAGCTATGCTGTCAGCAACTACTTTGAGATCGCAAGCATCTTCAGCATTAGCTTCATCGCTTTGAAATTTTTCAGTTAGGAGATGGTCATTACTTTTGAATTGTTTTTCGGCGTCCGTTAAGGCGGGGGTATTTTTATTTTTCAAAAAATCTTTCTTGGCTGGATTCTCGGGTTTGCTTGCAATGAGTAAGCGAGAGTACTCCAAGTAGTAGGTTTTTTCTCCTGCGTAGATAAAGCTTTTTTCGTATTTAGTTTTAGGCAGACCCTTACGGCTATCCAGAAAACCAGATGGTTGATTCATGTTTTGGCAGAATGGTTCTGCATCAAAATATTCCATCATTTGCTGGGCGTACAACTCGCTATCAGTTGCTAGGTAAACATGGCCTCCAGAACCTAGCTTTTGTGCTATTAAATTAACAAACTCGGGGTTGAACAGTCTTCGCTTTAGATGCCGTTTTCTAGGCCAAGGATCAGGGAAATTTACATAGATAGTTTCCAGTTCTTCATCCCTAAATAGAGCAGAAAGCTTACTTCTCGCATCTCCATATACGGCACGAATGTTACCCAATTGATAGGCCTTAACTTTAGTTAATAAACTTTGAACGCCACTTTTTGAGAAATCTACGCCTATAAAATTGCTATGGGGTTCCCTGGCGGCCATTTCAATCAAGAAATCTCCCATCCCAAAGCCGATTTCAATTTTTAAAGTATTAGCGTTCCCAAATATGTTTGTCCAGTCCGGATGTGTTTTGATATCTAGAAAGCAAGGGTCTTTTATCGAGAATTTTTCCAGTGAAGCCCTCGCTGTCATTAAACTCATTTTGCGTTTTCCTATTTTTTTATGTTTGCACTAAGATCAAAATTCCATGTATTTTTAAGTACTTATTGCATAGCTAAACTTAAAAACTGAGAAAGTCTTTTCTAATATGGAGATCGTTAGTGATTACTAGACAATCTTGCACAATACTCGAATTTAAAACCTTCTTGGGTCATTATAGTTGGACAAATTATTTTTAAGAGGAAAATCTGGGATATACTATGGGAAAGTCCCAAAGATTTCATTGTTATGCGGTCTAGTGATCATTTTTTGAGTTGGGTAACGTTTCCCGTTTGCTAATTTTTCCGGTTTGAATGAGGATTTATGCTTAGTATTTTTGTAGAGGCTAGCTGTAATCGTTATGTCCGCGATGAGTGTCGGTTTTGCCATGTATATGCTCCCCTAAAGCCACTTTTAGAATCTAGGGAATACTGGCATATGACTCCAGATACCGCCGGGCTTATGGCAGAAAAAATTCGCTCGATTGTGCCATTAAAAGATCTAGCAAAAAAAGAAATCAATTTGACAGGTGGAGAGGCATCACAAAACCCGCATATTGTGGAAATCTACAAGATATTTAGAACGCTCTCTCACAACGTGCGACTTCATACCAATTTGGATATCAACTCTGAAAAGTCAAATCGTTGGGAACGGTTGGTGGAAATAACAAGATTAAGAGGCCGCATTGATATCACTCTTTATCCGACAGTGTGGGAGTCTAGACAGCGACCACTGTTAGGGAAAATTATTAAGCTGCAAAATGGCTTGATTGTGAACCTAATATACGAAAGCTTGGAAGATCTCTTAAAGCAGATTAATATTTTAGTAGATTTTTTTAATGAGCAGGAGCGACAAAAATTTATCCCTGTTCTGGAATTGCTCGGTGAGTTTCACGCTCGACTTAAAAAAACTATAGTGGAAAACCCACAATGCCGAGAAGATGATTTTCTAGATGGGATGGGTGACCTGGAAAATTATGTGTCCTGCCCAGGTGGTTTTGTTTTTGCGGTTAATGCGATTCCTTCGTTTCATGTTAACCCAGAGGGGATACGGGATATGACGTCCTTGCCTTTTCCAAAGGATATTTACAAAGTTGAGTGTACTGCCATTCGAGGAGTGATTGAAATTATGACCATTCTTCAGACCGGGGAAATGACCCCTTGTTGTGATGTGGGAAACTTAGGATGTAAACCTAAGTTTGGTAACTTGCTAACTGATTCCCCGGAAGTCATTTTACAGAAATTTGGTGAATCACAAAAACTCATGACCTCAGGTGCATTGAAGAATTTAAAAAACATGAAAAATGATAAGGCTGGGGAATGGGTTGAAGAAGGAATCCCACCCTTTTGTGTGTAGTCTAAAATTTCTTGTAGGCGTGGGGCTGAAAAAAATTAATATTTTTTAATATTTTGGCTTTTTCTTGACAGTTTGCAGCGATTTCGGAGGTGGAATTGTATTATAACTTGTTGTTTTTAAAAGATTTTATGTTTTTTTTGTATTTTTTGTTTATGGCTTGACATGTGTAGGTACTTTTGGTACTGTCCCTAATAAATATAGGTCCATCAAGGTTTCTTGGAGTTTTTATTTACCTTGGATCTTTTTAATTATTTTAGGATCTAACGTTGGGATTTTTACGCGGGGCGGTTTGTTTAATGGGTGTCCCGGATAAGGATGTTTGAATAGGGCGAATTTATAATAATCATTCTGCTTTATTTTTTGAAAGGGGGAGCACGATGAAGAAGACATTGTTGGCTTTAACAGTAGCAGTAGCATTCATGTTTGTAGCGTCCTTTGCTAGCGCTGCTACAAACACCTTGGCACCAGGTCAAACTACGACATGTGAAAAGGCTGGTTGGGTTGCCACCAACCAAGATGAGAAGAGAGACACGCAGTTGGTATTCAATGTTGGTCCGATTGGCTACGGCTGGGGCAAGGATGTCACTCGAACATTAGCTCCCGGTGGATACCAAGCTAATGCCTTGGCGCAAAGAACCGTTTTTAAGAATAAGGGCCCAGGAAAAGTGACTATAAACTGCCAACGTCGGGCTACGGATTACTTCCATCACTGGAAGATGGATCCTGGAGCAAATACGACATATCAGCCTGATTATACCATGGATCACGTATCACCAGGTACCTATATTGAGCCTGGATTAGGGATGCCGGTAGGTACCGAACGCGGTGTCTTCGGTGTTACTGGTGCCAAAAAGGAAAGAGATCGTTAATCAGTTATAAGTTTTTTGAGCCGAGGGGCCTCAGGGCCTCTCGGCTTTTTTTTTGCAATTTTTACCCTCACGAAGATAAAATGGTCTTTACCCTCTGAATTTTAATGGGAGTTTTAGATGACCGAACAAAGGTTTATCGATAATGGAGATGGTACTGTTACCGATACATGGACCAAGCTCATGTGGCTGCAAGAAGACTCATTCTTAATGACAAAAAAGTTTATAGTCTACCTACACGCTCAAAAGCTACGGGATAAGCTTAATTCAGAATCTTTTGCCGGTCATACCGATTGGCGCTTTCCCACTAAGCGTGAGGCGCACAGCTTGTTTGATAAGCAAAAATCCGTTAAAGATAAATATGGTTATAATATTCATATCGATCCCGCTTTTACACCAGGTTGCGGTTACGATACGTGGACCTCTCATACTCGGGGAACGATGACGGCTTATTGTTATTCCTTTAACAGTGGCCGAGGAGGGCACAAGGAGTCAGGTGACACCTTAAATACGAGTGTCCGTTTTGTTCGTGGGGAGTTTGATAATAGCCGCCTTAATATCACTGCTGTTCCTCAAATAAAAGATATTATTACGCAAGGTGGCGGGTGGCGTTAACTTTTAAATAATGCTTGCTTGTAAAGTGTTCGATTTTCAAGGCTTTGGACTTGAAAATCGAATTTTCGGGTGGTAGTTTAGTATTAGTTAACCCTGAAAATTCAATCGGCTTTGAGTCTGGACTTGCTTGAGATTTTACTTTCTTACATTAAGGCCTCACTGCATAAAGATTAATTCCCATTTGGGTATAAAAAATAACAAGGGAGAGGTATTCTGGTGGATTTAGCTGAGTGTGCATATAAAGATAACAGTGATGGCACAGTCTCTGACACTGATAATGACTTACAATGGTCGATTCGCGATTCAAGGCAAGAGCTCGGTAAATGGCTCAATTGGGATGAGGCAGAGGCCTATGTGAAGGCCTGTAATGAGCAGAGCTATCTTAGCCATAATGACTGGAGACTTCCTACCAAGAGCGAAGTTCGATCTCTTTTCAAAAATAAAGAAATATATCAAAGAATATTTTTAAGTATGACTCAGAAAAAAGAACGGAAGGTGTCGAATTACCAGGCGGGAGGTGAGTTTAGTTACTGGACCTCTGAGACGCGTTACGATTCTTATGCTTGGAAAAGTTATTATCCGACGGGCAAAGAGGTTTGTGTCGACAAGTCGGTCTCGACTACGGGAACCGCTGCTAGGCTCACCAGAGACCTGTAAAGAAATAATTAGTGTCAGCAGTTTTTATCTGAAAGATAGAAAAATAAGATATATCAGGAGCGCGTAATCTATGTCTGACGAAGAACCAAAGGAAGAGCAGAAACCAGAAGAGGGCGCAGAAGACGTACTTGACCAAGAGAATGAAGAACTGAATACCGAGTGGCTTGGTGAGGAAGAGTGGGGTGAAGAGGAAGATGAAGATGAAATAATTGAAGAGGAGGTTCCCCCATTTATAGATAATGGTGATGGAACAATTAGTGATACGCGCAACAACCTGATGTGGGCCAAATCCGATTCTTACGAAGAGTTTAAATACGGGATCAACTGGTTTGAGGCGCAGGATTACTGCGAGTCCCTAAATGAAAAAGAATTCGCAGGATTTGATGACTGGCGGTTGTGTAGTACCGATGAAGCTAAAACAATGTTTTCTTTCACTAAGAGCAACACCGATAAAGATGGTGCTGAACTTCATATTGATGAACTTTTTGTTGAGGGGGGCGGTCATAATACATGGACATATGTGGAAAAGCCTGACTATCATCAGTATGCTGAGCTGTTTAGTTATGTCACAGGAAATGAAATGTGGCAGCATAAGGATAACGAGTACTCACATGTTCGTCTCGTTCGAGATGCTGGGGATAGCGAGGACTACGAGCCAGAGTGGCGTAAGGATACTAAAAAGTTTGAGCGATGATTCCTTAGGAGTATCGATATAGAGGCTTTGAAAAAATGTCCCATTATATGATTTTTGGAAAAGAAGACTGCCCACATACTCGCAAAGCTCGTGACGATTTTAAAAAAATGAACCGCGCGTTTGTATACGTTAACGTGGACACGAACTCTCATGGCTTGGAAAAGTTACTTGAGTATACCGAGGGGAAGTACATCGTCCCTGTGATTGTTGAAGTTGACGAGGGAAATGTCGAGATTGGTTACACGGGAGAGTAAAAAATTATATTGAGAGCAAGAGGAATGCCATGGGTGAAGAAGTCCAGAAAATAAAAAATGATGCTCCAGTCAAAGCAGATGAAGGCCCAAAGCGCTTTGTTGAAAAAGGGCCGCATGTGGTGCTTGACACAAAAACAAATGTTTTTTGGTTGAAGAAAGATTCGTGGCAGGATAAGGGAAAATTTTTCAACTGGCATGAGGCGGTCGAGTACAGCGATAGGAAAAACCTTCGTAAAATCGGTGGTTTTGATGATTGGCGGTTGCCATTTTTTGACGAGATTAAAACATTGTATGACGAATCTCATGATAACCCTGGGAAAGGGGGGGTGACATTACACGTGGACCCTGTTTTCCCGGAGGGAGCCTTTAAAGTCACCTGGTTAGCAGGAGATACTTCAACCCGTAGACCCCGATATGATTTCTCAGAAGGCAAAGAGGTTTATGTAGATGAGTATAGTTTTGGTGCCGTCAGGTGTTGTCGTAAAGCCCCGATTCAGAAGGTTGCAACCCGCCCCAAAAGAAATTAGCGAGCCTGGAAGACACTTATAAAATGACTGAGAAAACAACCAAGAAGGCAGATTTTGTTGATAACGGAGACGGCACGGTCTCTGACGTAACGAATCAAGTCATGTGGGTCAAAAATGATACTTGGATTGAGTTGGGTCGCCTTGTCACTTGGCATGAAAGTCAAAGCTATGCCAAGGAAATGAATGAGAAAAAATTTGCTGGGTATTCCAACTGGAGGGTACCCACCGCATCGGAGGCTAAATTTCTTTTTGATGAAGAACATACAAACACGGATGTTGAAGGGGGAGAAGTTCATCTCAATCCGGTTTTTCCTTCCGGGTGCGGGTTTTCTACTTGGACTAGTGAAACTCGAGGCGCTAAAGCGGCTATGGGTTATGACTTGAGATCGGCCTACGAATACTGGTTGGCCAAGGAAAACGAAGGGTTTCCTAGCGCGGTTCGGTTAGTCCGCCAACTTAAATCAGAATCAGCAACTGTTGATGGAGAACCGCGATTTGTTAATAATGGTGACGGAACAGTGACCGATAATGAAACGCAACTCATGTGGAAAGAGAGCGACTCATATCTGGAACTGGACAAGTGGGTTAGTTGGCAGGAGGCGAAAAACTATATATTGGGATTGAATCAACATCAATATGCGGGTTTTGTCGATTGGAGAATGCCAACTCGAAAAGAGGTGCAAACGATATTTGACCCAGGTAACCCCGTTACAGATATATATGGTGATACCGTGTTACTAGCTCCTGAATTTCCTCCAGGGGCGGGGCAAACATGTTGGACAAAAACACTGCATAAAACGGACAAGGCTCTCGTCATACGGTTCCAGTTTTATAATGGTGATTTCAAGTGGCATCAGAACGGATTGCGTAGTCATGGGGTTCGAGCTGTGCGTGCAATTAAAAAATAATTTACAGAAGTCAGAGTTTTTTTGAGTAAGTAGAATTTTAAACTGAAGTTATGAAGACCAGAGAGTATGTTCTGAAGGAATAGCTATGACTGAAGAGGTTGCATTAGATCAGGCTAGATTCAAGGAGGGCCAAAATGGGATTGTCATTGAACCCTCCAAGGGTTTGGTGTGGATGAAATACGACACTTATCAATTGTCAAATAAATGGATGAGTTGGGTTCAGGTACGTGATTACGCCGAAGAGTTGAATAAAAAAAAATATGCAGGTTATAGCAACTGGCGTATACCGAATACCTCAGAAGCAAGAAGCCTCTATGACAAAAAGCATTCTAATAAAGACCATATGGGTCAACAGGTTCCTGTGGATAAGATTTTTACCCCCGGTTTTTGTTTTTTATGTTGGACGAGTGAAGTTAGAAATAAAATTCAGGCTGTACGCTTTGGATACCGAAGAGGAGTTACGACTTTTGATGATGTTTATAGAACGTCTCGCGGTGCAAGCCGACTGGTCAGGGACATTCTTAAAGAGGACGCCCTTTTGTGATTCAATGTAAACTTTTGACTGATTGAGACAAATAGATGGCATTTGAAGGAGGTTCGACATTGACGGATGAAAAGCGGTTTTGTGACAATGGTGATGGCACAGTTACTGATAAAGAAACCAAGTTGATGTGGAACCAGACGGATGCTTATCAGGATACTAGTAAATGGTCCAATTGGTTCATGGCAGAAGACTATATAAAGTCGCTTAATATCAAGAAATTTGCAGGTTATACCAATTGGCGGATGCCAACCTTGGAGGAGGCTGAGGATTTGTACGATGAAGATATTCATATACGGGATATGGATCGATTTGAAATTTTTATTGATTCAGCATTTTCTCCAGGAGGAGGATTTACTACGTGGACTTCCGATGAACGCCCCCACGGAACGGCGTGTATTTTTTATTTCAGATATGGTCATGGGAATATCAACCATAAAGAAGATATTACTAAAGACACGATCAGGGCCGTCCGTGACAGCGACTAAAACAATCTAATGTAATGCGGGTAAATTATCTTATTTAAGGAGAGGTGCCATCGAGTCCTATAGAGTCATTAATGAGCAGGAAAGCCTAAACTCGATCATTCCATACAGGTTTGAAGAAGAGGACTATGAGCACACCTATATCCTAGAAGATTTTTACTGTACAAATCCGTTTTGTGATTGCCAGCATGTCACCCTATCCTTTTCTCAACAGGATAATTCAAACAACCAGATCTCCTTTTTGCTCAACTTTGATAAGACACAGGGGCAGTTACCGAATCAAAAAAAATATACTAAGGTTCAGTCAGAAATTATAAAAGGTTTTGTCAAAAATCTCCCCAATGAACTTCTGGTTCTGTTTAAGCAGAGATACGCGGAGGCAAAGGCCTTTGGAGAGAAAGACCCTAAGTCTTATCTTGTTCTTGAGCCAGGGAGGTACGTAAACTATATGGAGTGTTTTCCCCAGAACAGTGAGAATCTCAACTTCTCGTGTGAGGAAGAAAAGTATTTTGCCGAGGACAGCTACGAGCTGGATTCGCGAGTTAATAATCGTGATGTAAAATTGGTGTTTTACCCATTTGAACTAGATGATAAAAATCTCAAACCTATTTTTACATATACGTATTATTTTGATGAGAACAAGAGAAGCGAAGCGGATAGTAAATTAGGTGCCAAGGAGACTGATATTCTGTTGGGACTCAATCAGAGTTTCCCGAACCTTTTTGAAATTTTTAAAAAAAGATATAAGCAAGGTAAATCAATGGGGGAGGATTTGTTGAAATCTGGTCCAAGAACACCGGTGTTCGAAGATAAGGTAAAGCCGAATGATCCCTGTCCTTGTGGCTCTGGGAAGAAATATAAAAAATGCTGTGCTAGTAAATTGAACTAATGGGATTATTGAGGCAAATGCTTTAATGAATCTATTTCACTAAACTGAAAGTTGTATTGCTAAATTAGGAAACTTTAAATGGCCAACAAGGAAAGAAAAGTTAAAAAGGTGCAAGCTAGGCATATTTTGGTTGGGAGCAAAGAATTAGCTGATGAAATAAAAAAGAAGATCGATGATGGTGAAGAATTTTCTAAGTTAGCAGAGGAGTTTAGCGAGTGCCCATCGAAGAAAAGAGGGGGGGACCTTGGCTGGTTTGGCAAAGGGGCGATGGTACGCCCGTTTGAAGTGGCTGCTTTCTCGGCCGATGAAGGAGAAGTCGTTGGACCGGTGAAGACAGAATTTGGATATCATATTATTTATGTATATGAGGTGCAGGATGATATCGACCCTGATGCCGGTCCTCCCACAGGTGACGAGGATGCAGATGAAGATACCTTACGTCTCGTTGCAGAGAACTATGCTCATGAGTTTATGATGCTTGGTTATTCAAGTAAAAAAGTTCTAAGCTTATTCACCAGTCCCCATTTTAAGTCAGCCAATGCGGTTTATAATATACTTGGCCTTGATGAGACGAACAAAATTATTGCCCAGGTATTTGGGCAAGAAGTAGTAGAAATAAAGGACAGCGAGGAAAATCCATCAGAAGGATCAGTTCAAGAGGATAGCGGAAAATAAAATAACTAGAAGCTGATAGGAATGAAGAAATGAGCACAGCAAGGAGAGGGTGTTATTTTCACTCCCCAGCGTTTCTTTTTGTTAATTAAAAGAGTCTAGTTGATTCGGTTTTATAAGACTACCGTCCTAACATTTAAAACTCCTTCAACTTCGCGTAGCTCCCGTATCGTTTCACTATTGGGTTGTGAATCAATATTTATAACAGCCACTGCTTTATCCCCTTCTTTAATTCGACCTAAATGGAATCCAGCAATATTAATGTTGTTGGTTCCTAAAACATTTCCGAGTTTTCCTATAACTCCCGGAATGTCCATATTTGTAAGTACGAGCATGTGTTTTGAAAGCACAGCCTCAAAATTAAACTCATTGAATTGGACAACTCTGGAGTCTCCTTTTCCAAAGACAGAACCGGTTACGCTGCGCTTCCCTTCACTGGTTTTTGCGGTAACTGTTATGGTACTTGTGTACTCGTGTACCTCAGTGCTTTTCGATTCTTTGACTTCGATTCCTCGATCTTTTGCAATAAACGGGGCATTGACCATATTGATGCCTTCAATATTGCGTGTGAGAAGACCTTTTAAGACAGATATCGTAATAGGATCCATTCTCTGCTCGGCGACTTCTCCATTGTATTGAACTTCCACACCAGTTAAAGGTTCATCTAAAAGTTGGGAAATAAAAATTCCCAGGTCTTCGCCTAGCTTTAAATAGGGTTGAATTTTGCCCAGGGTATCGGCATCAATTGATGGCATATTGACCGCGTTACGGATATTCCCATGTTTCAGGAAATCAACAATCTGGTCGGCAACTGCGATTGCAACTTTTTCCTGGGCTTCTTCAGTTGATGCGCCTAGATGGGGGGTACAGATAATTTCATCGAGGGTTAATAGTGGGCTATCCGGAGATAATGGTTCCTTTGCATATACGTCAAGAGCAGCTTGCGCTACTTGTTTTGATTTGATCGCATTGATGAGTGCATCGTCATCAATGAGGTTCCCGCGGGCACAGTTAACTATTCGAATTCCAGGCTTAGCCATACTAAACTCTTTAGTACTTAGTAAAGGTTTTCCATCAAGCGATGGGGTGTGCAAGGAGAGGTAGTCCGATTGTTTCAAAAGATCAGGAAGGTCAACGACTTCTACACCAATTTTTTCTGCGTGTTCTTGGGATATAAAAGGATCGTGAACTAAAATTTTCATATGAAATCCTTTTGCGCGTTCAGCAACGATAGTTCCAATTCTACCCAGACCGACAATTCCTAAAGTTTTACAATGAAGCTCTTTGCCAATGAATTTTTTTGGAGCCCAAGTTTTTTGATCTTTGAGCATAGAGCGCGCTTGTGGAATATTGCGTGACATGGATAGCATGAGTGCCATTGTATGCTCTGCGGTGGTGATGACATTGCCTTCAGGGGTGTTCATTACAATGATTCCTTTTTTCCCTGCGGCAGCCACATCAATATTGTCAACGCCGATACCGGCTCGCCCTATAACTTTAAGGTTTGTGGCTGCTTCAATCACTTCAGGGGTGACTTTAGTTGCGCTGCGGACGATTAGTCCCTCGTAAGAAGAAATTATCTTTATCAGTTCTTCCTTGGGTAAACCTACATTGACGTCGACATCAATGTCGGACTCTTGTTTGAGTATATCGACTCCCAAACTTGAAAGATTATCTGCGACAAGAACTTTCATTCCACAACTCCCGTTATTTTGATATTTTTCATAATGAATCAGACAGATAACATAAAATAGCCATAGATCAAAATATAACTCTTAGGCCTTACGCTTTTCAAAATCCTTCATATAATCAATCAGAGCATCAACGCCAGCTTCAGGCATGGCGTTATAGATACTCGCTCGCATTCCTCCGACTGAACGATGACCTTTTAGGGTGGTTAACCCAACATCCTCAGCACCTGCTAAAAATTCTTTGTCTAAGTCAGCATTGGCCAACACAAATGGCACATTCATCCAAGA
>JALPWY010000051.1 GCA_023271875.1 Nitrospinaceae bacterium
GATCTTGCTGCTTTGACCTTGAGCGGCAACCTTATTGCTACCTCAACCGGGGGTTCTATTACAAATAGCGGAGCCCTTGCGATCACGGGAGTGACAACGGTTGACGCCAGCAGCGGCAATGTAACGCTGGACACGACAACGAACAATTTTCAGGGCGCTGTAAAAATTGATGGTGTTAACGTGACCGTGGTAGACGCAGGAGCGATTGATCTTGGAGCGTCCACCGTGACGGGGACCTATGCCGCAACCGCAACCGCGGGCGGGGATATAACAGACAGCGGTGTGTTGACAATCACCGGCGCGGCAACGTTCACAGCGGCAAATGGTCAGAGTATTTACCTAGACGGCGCTAACACTTTTTCGAATACGGTTACCTTTGGTTCGGGGGGAACTCTGGCAAACGTGACGATCAGCGACAGTAACGATTTTGCTCTTGCTGCTTTGACCTTGAGCGGCAACCTCATTGTTACCTCAACGGGGGGTTCTATTACAGATAGCGGCGCTCTTCAGATTAGCGGTACCTCATTGTTTACAACGAGTACCAGTAATAAAGATATTACCCTTGATACTACAACCAATGTATTTACAGGGGCGGTTACATTGAGCACCACGGGATCAACTGGAAATGCAACGGTTGATGGTGGTACCACGATACTTGATATCGCAGCATCGACAGTTGGCGGTAACCTGACCTTGACCAGTGGTCATGCTACAGGTATCACCGACAGCGGGACGGTAACCGTGGGCGGTAACCTAATAGCGACCAACGATGTGAGTAACGGCGATATCAACATGGGAAGCCTGGCTGTTGACGGAACAATTGCTCTGACAACCAGCGGGTCTGGCGGTGATGTGACGTTGGTGAATGATGTGGGTCTTGATTTCGCAACATCGAACATCGGCGGTGATTTGGCTGCGACCGCGATCAAGGGAGATATTTCTGATAGCGGCACCCTGACAGTGACAGGTGCAACCGAAATGACACTGGGTACCGCACCGACCTTAACCGTCACCGGCGTGACTTCCGCATCGGTCGATGGGGATACCTTAATTATTCTAGATAACTCAGTATTTACTGAAGGGATCACCCTACACTATGGAGGAGAATTAGTTCTTATTGTTGATGATGATGGTGGTATTAGTGCTGATATTGATCTTGCGGGCCAGGTGGCCTTCGCGGGATTAACTAGTAGAGTGGATCAAATAGACCTTTTAAGCGGTATTCAAGATTTAGCTAGTGGCTCTATGCTAATTAAAGAATTGAAGGATGCTACTGAGCAAAAAGATATAGACGAAGATATGTCTGATGATGAAGATGAATTTGAAGATGATGAAGATGAATTTGAAGATGAAGAAGACGACGAAGATGAAGAAGACGACGAAGATGAAGATGAAGATGAAGAAGACGAGTAATTAATATTGTTGCTTATAGTGCATAATTAAAATTTATAGGTCGTATACTAAAATGCAAGGTGATATATTGCAGAGGTATAAATTTTTTAAGGATGGACTTCCAAAGCGAGAACAAACATTAGGGATGATCCACAAGCCGCTGCCTAATCAAGTGGAAATTAGAAAGATAAAGATCAATATTAATAAAAATAATGCAAGTGAGGGTAAAGAATTATGAGACTTCTATCCAAGTTATTTTTAATTACACTTACACGAAGATTAATTTTGATCGGACTGTTCGCTTTAGTGCTATCCGGTAATTTGGTTTTTGCTCAGGACTTCAAACAATCCATTGAATCAGAAGTTGAAGGAAAGGGTTATATTTTGGTTGTTACAAAAGGCAATCCTCTAAATGTCCGTCAAAAAGCTTCTTCTTTTAGTCCAATGGTCGGTAGTTTGCCGAATGGCTCACAAGTTCCTTTTACGGGTATCACCGCCAATGATGCTGTTAATGGAAATAGGTTTTGGTATCAGGTTGAGTATTTGAAGGGAAAGCTTGGCTGGGTTTCTGGGGACTACTCAAAAAAAATCGAAATACCTAAAAAACCTGCAGCTTCACAGGTTACAAAACTGGACAGTAAAAATGAGGTACCGATTGCGAAAACAAAAACAGAAAACCCAGAAAACTTTTTAAGATCAACTGATATTGTAAAAAAACCCGCCGTAGAAAATAAAAAGGATTCCACCCCGGTCGAATCCCAAGGTTTTTTTAAGAAACTTTTTTCTTCTAAGCCAAAACAAACAAGCAACAAGCCTTCACAAAAAGAGACAGCTACAAGTGAAAAACCGTTGGCAAACATTGACGGGTTTCGCTCGGCAAAGTTCGGAATGGGAAGGGCGGAAGTGACGAAAGCTATCTTCAATGATTTTGGAATAGCGAGCGGAAAGATTACCATAATAAACCATCCGACAGAGCTGACCCAAAGTCTGGCGATTACCGTTGAGCAACTGATTCCGAGGTTTGGTAAATCCAAAGTTGTGTATGTGTTTGGTTATCGAAGTAATAAATTGATGCAGGTGAATATATTCTTGGGTCATGAGGTCGATAAGAGGCTCACTTCACAGCAAGTGGTGGATTTAGGGAATATACTGGGGAATCATTTTTTTAAGAAACGATTTCAGGAAGACGGTTTGGTGGTGAATGCCAACCTTAACGATGGGTCGATTTTAATATTTCGCGGTAAAGATCAAAAAGGGCGTATGGCACTTCTACGTTTATTGAACACACAGCAAAACAACAAAAATAACGAAGTAAAAATCTCCCTTAATCTATCCTATATAGAAAAACCAGGGCAAGCGGACACTTTTCAGTTGAATAAAGGAGATTTTTAGACTCGTATCAATTCTGAATCTTTAATTTATTGGAGAGGGATATCGTATGACAACGAATCGTTTTGCTGCGTCTGCTTTAAAATTATTTTTAATCGGCGTGCTTGCAATTTTTACATCCGGTGCTGGTTTGTTTGCTTCCGAGAATGATGAACTGGCAACAGACAAGACTATTAAAAATACAAAGCCGTGGGCAAATATTGACGGGTTTCGTTCCGCGAAGTTTGGGATGAAAATGGAGGAGGTGAAACAAGCCATCGTCAAGGACTTTGGGATATCCGACAGTAAAATCGATACCATAAGTCATCCGACAGAACAGACTCAAAGTCTTGGGGTCTCGATCGACCAACTGCTCCCAACATCCGGTAAGTCACGAGTGGTATACGTCTTTGGTTATAAAAGCAAACGGCTAATGCAAGTGAATATACTCATGGGTCATCCGGTGGATACCAATATTATTCCACAACAAGTCGTTGATTCTGGAAATTTATTGGGGATCCATTTTTTTAAGAAACAATATCAAAAAGACGGTTTGGTTGCGCACGCTAGACTGAACGATGGTTCAGTTTTGATCTTTCGTGGTAAAGATCAAAAAGGACGCATGGCTCTTCTACGTTTATCCAACCCTCAGCCAAATGAAAAGAAAGATGGTGATCTGAAGATTAGCCTGACCCTGTCTTATATAGAAAATCCAGAACAACCGGATGCGTTTCAACTTAAAGAGGATGATTTTTAGAACCACAACCCATCTAATTTCATTGTACATTTGCTATTACGAGAAGTTTCAGAGATTATCAGCATTTAGCCCTTGTATTCCCCTGCCCCAATATCATTTAATACACCAATTTTAAAGGCAGAAACTTAAAACCCGCTTTACTTTCTTTTTGTAAAAAGTTCTAATAACACTTCTTAAAATTTCATCTCTTCCATCCTTTGGGCATCACGCTGGGCTTGGAATATGAATTTCGTTTAGCATTTTCGGGTAAGAACCAGACCTACCGAATTAACGGCACCCCGACAGACCATACTGATGGATCATTTTTTGAAAACTCTGGCTCAGGTAATCTCGGATTGAGCCATCGTTTCGGTTGGTGGGGACCATCCAGGTCTAAGTTGCACCAAGGTCTGGCTTATATCCAATTCAACGGTCGAATGTCCGATGAGACCCGCGGGACTTGGCGGCAATGTAGGGCTAAGGCGCAATTTCTAAAAAAGAGTGAGCCTTTTAGGTCGAAACTTTCCGCATTTCTCACTCGTCCCGTGTTCATCTTTCTTCATTATTATATATAATATATAGATTGGGTATTCGTATACGAAATTTTGCAAGAATTTATTCAGGGTTAAAATCAGTTCTCTCATTAAAAAAATGCTTGAATTTAATCCCACTTTCCCTCTATAAGGTTCAGGCACAAATTTTCTGTGGTATATGATAAATTGGTAGAGAATCACCATCACCTGCCGTAAACCCAACAGCAATTTCCCAGTTTAAATTGTATTTTTGGAGAGATATGAGTTTTAAAAGTGAATTAGAAAATCAAGTTCTTATCCTTGATGGGGCCATGGGTACCATGGTCCAGAACCTGCAGTTAAGCGATGCTGCATTCGGTGGCCCGGAATTCAAAATGCTGACGGACTTATTAGTCTTTTCTCGTCCCGATGACCTTGAGGGAATACATCTTGAATATCTTCAGGCGGGTGCAAACTTGATTGAGACGGATACTTTTGGTGCCTCGCCTTTACGGTTAAAGGAATTTGATTTCTCTAAATTTGACCTTTCGGATTTAAAAGCCATTCCTGACCAACTGGACCTTAAAACCTGTTCGCTGAAATCGCTGACACTGAAACTCAATATTGAAGGTTGCCGTATTGCCAAAAGAGCCATTGAAAAATATCAAGCTCAATCGGACTACGATGGTAGACCGCTTTTTGTGGCGGGATCGATCGGTCCTTCCAACTATGTTGTTTCAAGTACTGAGGCTAATTTAAATAAGGGTACATTTGGTCAGATCGTTGAAAATTTTTACCATCAAGTTTTAGGTTTGATTGAAGGTGGTGCGGATGTCCTTCTGATCGAAACCCAGCAAGATATTCTGGAGACCAAGGCGGTCATTACGGGAGCCAACAAAGCCTTTGCCGAGAAGAAAACGAAACTACCCATGATCGTTCAGGCAACCGTTGACGTGTTTTCAAAGATGCAGATATTCAACACGGACATCCATGCCGCCTACACCGCTGTATCGAAAATGGGGATCGATGTATTCGGTATTAACTGCAATGTTGGCCCCGACGAGATGGTGGCTACGGTCGAAAAGTTAAGCCGGTTTTGCAGGCACCCTATTTCAGTAGTTCCCAATGCGGGTCAACCGATTTCAGAGGATGGTCAAACCTGCTACAAGCTTTCGCCTGAAGATATGGCTAATACCATGGAGCCTTTTGTCCGCGAACATGGCGTGTCTATTGTGGGAGGTTGTTGCGGTACAACACCGGCTCACATCAACGCACTGAGAGAAAGACTAAATGGTGTTGTTCCGGCACCAAGGCAGCCCGATAAGAAAGTTTATGTTTCCGGCCCGCAAGAAGCGGTTCCAATTGACACCGCAAAGGCGTTGTTACGTATTGGTGAGCGTCTTAATGTTCGCGGTAGCAAGCTGGTTCGGGATGCAGTGGAAAAAGAAGGTGAGGAAATCTCCATGCAGGTTTTGGAAGAAGTCGTCAACGAGCAGGTTAAGGACTTGGGTATTGAGATCATAGATGTGTGCATGGACAGTAATATTGTAAATACCGAAGAGACGTTGCCCACAATTATCCATGGTCTTACTAGTGATTTTAAAGGAGTCATGTGCATCGATTCTTTTTCCGTGGAAGCATTAGAAAAATCTATAGAGAGTTACCCCGGTCGACCCATCATTAACTCTATAAGTCTAGAGGAGTATAAGGATGGAGTAAGTAAACTTGATGCCGTGCTTTCATCGACCAACGGTCATGGCCCGATTTATATCGCACTGGTCAACGGCCCAGAGGGGCCCGCGCAAACAGCCGACGAAAAATATAATCTAGCAGCAGAAATTGTCAAACAGGCGAATGAGAAATATGGGGTGGGGGCCGATCAGATTTTGATCGATGTAAACGCGTACCCTATCGGAAGTGAATCAGTTGAAGGGCTTAACTTTTGCGTCGAGACACTTAAAAGTCTGCCACGCATAAAAAAGATTCACCCAGACCTAAAAACATCAATTGGTGTAGGTAACCTGACGAATGGTTTGGCCAACAAGCCTTACATGAGGAAGGTTCTCACCAGCGTGTTTTTAGATGAAGCTCGTAAAGAGGGACTCGATTGCGCGATCTTGAATCCAAACCACTATGTGCCTCCTGAGAGTTTACCTGTTGAAGATGTCGAGCTTGCGCTTAAGGTAATCCTCGAGCGTGATATGAACGCCTTTGATCAACTAGAGGAAATCGCACTCACCAAAAAAACAGGTGTGAAGCAAAAGAAAGTAGATTATGCGGATTTATCTGCAGAAGAAAGTGTGTGCTCTAAGATCAAGGATGGGTTTAAACAAAAAGAAGAAGGGTCGATTAAAAAAGACGGTGTCGAGTTTTCCTACCGTGATCATATTGTGGTGGAAGTTGCGGAAGTTACCACAAGGCATAAACCTTTAGATTTTGTCAGCGGCTATCTCATGAAGACCATGCGCGAGTTGGGAGATGCGTTTGGTCGGGGAGAAGTAAGTCTCCCACATCTGCTTAAAAGTGCAGATGTAATGCGTAATTGCATGGAGTTTTTAGAGTGGTTTATGCGTTTGGAAAGTGGTGTGAATCCAGAAGACGAGATCCAATATAAAGGCACGGTGGTCATCGGCACAGTTTATCAAGATGTGCACAGTATTGGTAAAGACCTTGCGAAGACCTTACTCGAAAACTACGGTTACCGGGTGATTGATCTGGGGGTACAGGTACCCTTGGAGAAATTTATTGAGACTGCTGAAAAAGAAAATGCCGATGCGATTGGCACAAGTGCACTGTTGGTGCAAACCTCCAACCACATGATCACCATTGCTCGAATATTAAAAGAAAAGTCTTATGATATTCCAATTTTGATTGGCGGAGCACCTGTTAATTCAAGGCACGCGGGCTACGTTGCTATGTATGGACAAAACGAAACGAAAAATATTTTAAACAATATTTTTTATTGCCAAAGCGGAATGGATGGCGTGAATGTAATGAACCGTTTGCAGGCGAAGGATGATCTTGTCGATTTTTTTAGCGAGAACAAGGAGAACCTGCTGAATGAATATAAGCGCGCCAAGGGAATGAAGGAAAAACAGGATGAACTATTGTCCACTTTACCGAGGCGAGTGGTTGGGTTTAAGAAGCATGAAGTTCCAAGAGAGGGGTACGGACTGCATAAGGTCGAGTTTAAATTGCAGAAATTAGAGTCTAACATCGACAATAAGAGTCTGTTTTCTCTCAACTGGAAATTTGGGAAACAGTCTTCATGGAAAGACAAGTCGGTCGACCTTAATCAATTGAAGCAACTAAAAAAAGAGTGGATTGAGAAAGCGGACTCAAATAACTGGATCACGCCCAAGGCACGGTTCATTCTTTTACCGGCTCAGTCCGAGGGGGATGATGTAATACTCTACCACCCTGAAGATACAAAAAAGGAATTGGCTCGTATTTGTTTTTCGATTTGTTTGGGTAAGGGACAAAAAGATGTGTTTTCTGCCGCTCAATACATTCTTCCAAAATCTTCAGGGCAAATGGATGCGATGGGGTTACAAATTACTACTGCCGGCACTGAGTCTGAGAAGGCCATTGCAAAATTTAAGAATGAAAATGATTCGGAGTCAGCACTATACCTTCAGGGATTGTGTGATCGGGTTGCAGAGGATTTAGCTGAATACATTCATAATTTGATCCGATTGAGAGCGGGATACAAAAAAAACTCACAGGGTGAGCGATACAGCCCGGGTTATGCGGCGCTTACCGATTTGTCCAATAATAAGGTTATTTGGGAGATTTTAAAAGCGGAGGATCTTGGCATCGAGCTTACCGATGCCAATGAGTTCAATCCGCCTAGCACAACTGCTGCCGTTATTAGTTTTCATACTGAGGCAAGTTATAATTAGCGCTAATCTTTTTAAAATCAATGTTTTAGTATCCATTTAAATAAACATGGCATCAAGTTTTTGTGAAATTTCTCCGAAATTATAACTAAAGTCATAGAAAAATAAAAACACTAGGACTAATAAGTTATAAAATTTTATTTTAGTTTATGGTTCATGATCATAGCCAAATAAAGGCTTGTTTTATAAATGCTGTTTGATAAAATGAATAGATAAGAGATAAGCTCAAGTTTTAAAAAATTGTTCTGCGTTTTTTGTAGGTTCTTGTACGTTCTACGCAACTATTTTCCTTTAATCTAAGGACACCGGTGATATGTTTAAGCGATTTACAGAGAGAGCTCGAAGGGTAATCATACTTGCGCGAGAAGAAGCGGAGTTGTATCGCCATGAATACCTCGGTACTGAGCACATTTTGCAAGGCGTTATAAAAGATGGCGGTGGCATTGCGGTTGCGATTATTCACAAAACAGGTACTGATCTGACTCAACTTAAGAAAGAGTTGGAAAAAAACCTGCCTCGCAGTTCTAGTTCGTTAATCATCGGTGATATTCCATTTACCTCCCGTGCGAAGAAAATCCTGGAGTACGCAGTGGAGGAGGCACGTTCTTTGAATCATAATTATATTGGTACAGAGCACCTGCTTTTAGGTTTGCTCAAAGAGAAAGAAGGTGTGGCCTGCAGGATCCTCAATGGTTTCGGAGTTTATTTTGACGATGTTAAGGAACAGATCGTTGAAATGTTTAAGGAGCCCGCGGCAGCTGCGGGAGCTGGTGATAAAGGTAAAACGCCCACCTTGGATGAGTTCAGCCGTGACCTGACCAAGATGGCAATCGACGGTAAGCTTGACCCGATCATTGGGCGCGCCAAAGAGATAGAACGCGTAGTACAGATTCTAAGCCGCCGAACCAAGAACAATCCGGTTTTGATTGGTGAGCCTGGTGTTGGCAAGACAGCTATTGTGGAAGGGCTGGCTCAGCTTATCGTAGAGCGCGAGGTGCCAGATACTTTGCATGACAAACGAGTGGTTTCTTTGGATCTCGGTTCGCTGATTGCAGGCACTAAGTACCGCGGTCAGTTTGAGGCACGTCTCAAGGGAATTATGAAAGAAATTATTCAGAACGAGAGCGTTATCCTGTTTGTCGATGAACTACATACTTTGGTTGGGGCCGGTGCGGCAGAAGGTTCGGTCGATGCCTCAAATATGCTCAAACCCGCGTTGTCACGTGGTGAAATTCAGTGTATCGGTGCGACCACGCTGGAAGAGTATCGTAAATATATTGAGAAAAACGGAGCGCTGGAGCGAAGATTTCAGCAGGTCATTGTCAATCCGCCCTCCGTGGAAGAGACGGTTGAGATTATTAAAGGGCTAAAGGTACCCTATGAAATGCATCATAAGGCAAAGATCACGGATGAGGCTATTGTCACAGCTGTCAGATTTTCTGACAGGTACATCAGCGACCGGTTTCTTCCAGACAAAGCCATTGACGTAATCGATGAGGCAGGTTCACGTGTCCGATTAAGAAGTGCAACCCAGTCCCCCGAGATGCGAAAGATTCAACGCGAAATTGATGCCGTTGCTCGTGAAAAGAAATCATCCATTGAAAATCAGGAGTTCGAGAAGGCTGTCGAGTTGAGGGATAAAGAGGAGGAGTTGCGAGCTGAGCTGGAGAAAGCAAAAGATAACTGGGAAGGCAATAACGATACCTTTGAGCCTAAGATCACGGACCAAGATATAGCTGCTGTTGTGTCAAGTATGACGGGAATTCCTCTTTCTAAAATCGAAGAGGGTGAGAGCGCGCGTCTGCTTAATATGGAATCGGAGCTTGCTTCCAAGGTAGTCGGGCAGGATGAGGCCATTCAGGTGCTCACGAAGGCTATTCGAAGGTCGCGCTCTGGGCTCAAAGATATGCGGCGTCCAATTGGTTGCTTTTTGTTCCTGGGCCCAACAGGTGTTGGCAAAACAGAGTTAGCAGGCGTGCTCGCTGAGTTTATGTTTGGTAATCGTGATGCCCTGATTAGACTCGATATGTCAGAGTATATGGAAAAATTTAATGTATCTCGCTTGACAGGAGCTCCTCCAGGTTATGTTGGTTATGAAGAAGGAGGACAGCTTACCGAGAAAGTTAGACGGAAACCTTATTCTGTTGTTTTGTTTGATGAAATCGAGAAGGCCAATCCCGATGTTTTCCACCTGTTGTTGCAGATTATGGATGATGGGCGCCTGACAGACAGTTATGGTCGGGTGATTGATTTCAAGAATACGGTCATCATCATGACTTCCAATATCAGTTCACGATCTTTGGATAAGGGCACTTCATTGGGTTTTCATAAAGATGATCTTGAGATGAGCCATGATCGGATGCAAAAAGATTTGAAGGGAGATCTCAAACGTATGTTCAACCCTGAGTTTCTCAATAGGCTAAGCGAAACAGTAGTTTTTAGGCCGCTAGAGATTGATCATATTGTTACTATTTTGGATGTTCAACTTCTTCAGATCAATGAGCAGTTGATTCAGCAGGGGTTGACCTTAGATGTAACGATGGAAGCTAAGAGGTGGTTGGCAGAAAAGGGTTTCGACAAGAGCTTTGGGGCTAGGCCACTCAAACGTGCCTTACAAAAGAACCTTGAAGATATTTTGTCTGATGAAATGCTCAAGGGAAGATTCAAAAATGGTGGTGTGATTGAGGTGAACCTCCAAGAAGACGCTTTGGTTTTTACTGAAAAATCGAGTGCCGTCAACGTATGAAAAAATGTTTGTAGGTGCAGGGGTAAAGTAACTTCCAAATCAGTCTAAATTATTGTAAAGTATTGTTGTTTTGGATCCGTAGAGGTCGAAGACACCAATACTTTTTTTTTGCCAAGGCTTACCGCCTCATGTTTGCACAGTGACAACTTTTTAAAAAATAAAGACTTTCTGATTCGTGATCAAAACGCCCCCAATTTTTATATTTATGCTCGTTTTTTTTCTCATACCTGTTGTCATGGCACCGTATGCCCATGCTCAAAATGAAGATCTCGTAGGTTCGGTCAAAATAGAAGGAAACAAGCGTGTAGAGACTTCGACCCTCCTCTATTATATCAAAACCCGCAAAGGGGAACCTCTTTCCAGAAGTCAAATCAGTAAAGACGTTAAACAGATATATGATCTTGGACAATTCAAGGACATTCGGGTTGAAACTCGGCAAGGTACAGAAGGGATGGAGGTAGTTTTCATAGTTGAGGAGATTCCTTCCCTTGGTAATGTGTTGTTTTATGGGAATAAAGAGATAGAAGACAGTGATATGCACGAGATACTCGGATTTAAACGTGGTGAAGCATTTCAGCAACACATGACGACAGAGGCGAAAGAAAAAATTAAGTCGTTGTATCACGAAAAAGGGTTTTTCTTCGCAAAGGTCAATGCGATCTCAAAAAAGTCAGACAAGCATCTGATAGATATTCATATCAGAGTGCGTGAAGGAGAGAAAGTCAGGATTAAGAATATACTTTTTTCTGGTAACAAGAATTTTTCCGCGGACGAACTTAGGGATCAAATAGAAACCAAAGCAGAAACCTGGATTTCATTTCTTGATGAATCAGGCATATACAAGAAGGATATTTTGAAATTAGATGTGTTTCGGTTGGAAGGATATTACCAAGACAATGGGTATCTGCGCGCTCGGGTGCAGAAACCAACCATCAAAATTGATGAGAAAAATAAAGAAATCAATATTTTAATTTCTATCGAGGAAGGTTCCAAGTATAGAGTCGGTAAGATAACCGGTAAATCAGATGATACTGTATCAGAAAACGATGTATTAAAAGCGCTGCAAATGAAGACTGGGGATGTGTATAGCCTTGCGAAAGTGCGTGCAGGGGTCATTAGTATTGGTGACATTTACTCGGAGCGTGGTTACGCCTACGCAGATGTTAATCCTATAACAAAAATAAACGAAAATTCACGAAAAGTCGACGTAAGTATCGAGGTTGACAAAGGGCGAAAAGTCTATGTCGGTGAAATTACAGTGATAGGTAATACAAGAACGTTGGATAATGTAATTCGGCGGGAATTTCGTCTTAAAGAAGGCGCGCTTTTCGATAGCGTGAAACTGAGACGAAGCAAGCAGCGTCTCAATAATCTTCAATTTTTTGAAGATGTAAAAATCGATACTCGTCGAGGCAAGGCATCAGATTTGGTTAATATTACAACGACCGTAACAGAACGTCCGACAGGCTCCGTGAATATTGGTGGCGGGTTTAGTTCCACTGAAAACTTGATGTTCAATGCGGGTATTTCGCAAAATAATTTTATGGGAAGTGGGCGAAGGGTCGTATTTTCTACCAACCTGTCATCTAGGAGAACGGACTTCAATCTATCCTTCACAGATCCAAGAGTATTCGATACAACGCTGTCGGCGGGGGTAGACGCGTTTAATCGTAAAACCAATTTTTATAGTTATAAAGCTAGGAAAACTGGTGCAGGATTTCGTTTAGGGAAAGCACTTTCTGAATATGACTGGGCAGGATTAAATTACAATTTTGCCGATACCAATATCACCGATGTTAAGACAATAACAACTTTTTTAAAAGAAGAAAAACGAGTTACTAGCCGAATTTCCCCTACCTTTATCAGGGACACCAGGGACAATTTTATGAATCCTTCCTCTGGTTCACGCCATGTGGTACGATTCGAACTGGCAGGTCTTGGAGGTGTTAAATTTCATAGGATGTCTTATGAGACCAGTCATTACTGGCCGATTGTCGGCAAGCTGGTCGGGATGCTGCATGGTGAGATTGGTTGGGCAGACGGATATGGTGATGATACCCTGCCAGCCTTTGAGAGATATTACATGGGGGGACCCAAAAGCCTGAGAGGTTATACCATCAAAAATATTGGACCCAAAGACCGTCGAGGAAATCCTTTGGGTGGAAACCAGTCCTTGTTGCTTAATGCAGAAATTCAGTATCCGTTTACAAAGGGATTGAGGGGGTTTTTATTTTATGACCGCGGTAACTTGTACGGGGGAGGAGACGATATCCGTACGACTTCTTCAACATGGGACCTGGCAAATATGAGAGATAGTATTGGAGCGGGCTTTCGCTTTTTAAGTCCGTTTGGACCCATAGGGT
>JALPWY010000052.1 GCA_023271875.1 Nitrospinaceae bacterium
CTCTGCCATATCAAATCTACTTTTTTCCAGTTCTTCTCTCAGGGATGATGCCGTGCCTTTGAGTGCTTTAACTTCGTTATTACTAGCTAGTTTCGCAGCTTGAACTGCTTCTCCCATGTCAAATTTGCTTTTTTCAAGTTCATCTCTAAGTGCTGCCGCTGTGCCTTTTAGGGCTTTAACTTCGTTAGCATTTTCAAGTTTTGTTTCTTGAATTGCCTGATTCTTGGCGAAGCCCATTGCCTCCATTTCATCACGCATTACTTGAACTGTTTCTTTTAGGGCTCGAATTTCTGATTCAAGACCTAAAATTGGGTTGTCATCTAAAGTCGAACTTCCAGATTTATGAACCATAATTAGAAAATGGGAATATTTGAAGTTTAAATCCGTAAGAATTTGAACTTCTTTAATGAGTGATTCTTAACTCTATCACAATATAGTCATATTTTATAGATGGTTAATGGATCTATGTTTTAACCATACGACAGAAACACAGCAATTTTTGGAAATGATTTTTTAAGTTGATGCAGATGTATTCCTAAAAAGATTAATTTTTTTAAAAATATATTTTGATTGATCTCAGAGCAGTCTCCTTAATTTCGTCCAGATCCCCTAAGGTATTTGTGTGGATAAATGTCCAGTTTTAATACGTTAAGAGGATGGATTCCAGTAGTTCCTTCAGTTATTCCTAGTGCTAAGTAATTGATTAATATAGACAAATATTATATAAAAATTGTGATCCCAATAGGTATTTCTATTTTTCTGGTACTTGTATTTTCCTAAGCCAGTTGTGCTCCTATCCATATAAGATTCCATGACTCCAATACAGTAAATGGTCCAGTTTATGGCCATGAATCTGATACAGTTTATGGGGTAGATATGCTAGGCCAATCAAAAGGAGTTTCACTAAGGGAGGGATTGCTTCCGCACGTGATGTGCAGATTGAATGGGAAGATTCTGCGAAGGAAGGGGGGGGAGAGCTTGATTAGAGTATCTGCTACCGAAGTTGTTATTGAACCGGATGTTGGTGAACCATTTCTTTTTGTTTATATAATGAAGAGAAATTAAAGGCAGGGAAACGGGTATTGCTTCTTGAAGAAACTGGCAAAATTAAAATTGTGCGTGACCGAAAGGTTTTTTTTGATAAAGTTGCAGCTCGCGAGAATGCCAATTTGGATGAGGCTAATCTTAAGTTGAAGATAGATCCTCTGCGTGAGGGGGTCATTGAACGGTAATTAAACTATTAAGTCGATTGTGATCGAGAGAAATTTGTTCGCCATTTATTTTGACTGAAGCTATTATTGCTTCAGTTAAATGGAGATTTCCAGTTGATGATAAATGGAACGGGTCTGCTCCATTGTAGTCATTGATTACATCCCTTCTAAGCTTTGTGTTCAAAGTGACCATATCTAAATGAGGTAGACTAAGCTTTCTAAGGATTTTTTTAATGAGTAATGACATGTCTCTGAATGCTTGCATACCATCTGCAATTTCAAATGAATCTTTTGTGTGATTCTTGCGTATATTTTTAACTTTGGTCAATAGTAGTTTCTGCATGTTTTCTCTTGTTGTTGAACAATCATCCGGATTTTCTGCGCTGGAGCAATTCCAGTTATTAAAACCTTCTTGATAATAATCATATATCGTTGGTGAGAGAATAAATAGTAAACTAGCGTTCTTAGATGACACCAGTTTGTCAATTTTGAGTAGGATTTTTTCCATCTGTAGTATTGCATTCATGCCATCATATTCATTATTTTTGCATATTTTTCCAACTAAATTCTTCAACCCCAATACTCCAATTGTCCAACTCCTAGATAAAAGATTTGTGCACGAATATCTTGGCATACTCTTATCTATGACTTTCATGCTGCTACCTTTAATTTCAAACCATGGTTTTCCTATTCCAAATAGATTGTCCTTTCGTGTTTCTTGTATATCGTTACCAGTAAAGATCACGACCACAATTAAGGCTGGGTTAGTTTTATTGATATGTTTCTTAAGAGCAAGGTAATATTGATCAATGCTGTACCCAGGCACTGAAAAGTTTAGCACCTGAAATTTTTTTAGTTGATTTGCTAGGTAATGGGAAAGTGTTTCTCTGTCACCAAGACCAAGGCCAAACGCAACAGAATCGCCAACAATAATCACATGTTTTCGACTCGAGTCTATTTCTGGCGATCGAAATCCCAAAGAGTTTATGGTTGAGATTCGCCCATGAGTTTCAAAAGTATTATTTTGGATAAGTACCCAACCAAGCTCTCTATCATGTCTAGCCCCATTTTGAGCCCAATTGGATTTATTTTTAAGCCAAACATAAATTTCACCCAATGCCACTGAAAATGTAATTGCAATGCTAGAAGATATAAGCAGGAGTAAAATTTCTTTTTTAAATTTCATAATCCGTTATAAAACATTGGAGATGAAGATTATTTTATTAAAGATTAATTTATTAATAATCAGAAAAAAATTTAATAGAGAAATAGTAGGGCACTAGATTTTTATGACTACCATTTGGCTACCACTTATAGGTATAAAAAAGGCCTATTCTAAAAAATCTAAAAAAGTAGGTTTCTGTAAGTTCTTTAACAATAATAATTTAAAGAGTGCCCCCGACAGGACTCGAACCTGTTACCCCCAGATTAGGAATCTGGTGCTCTATCCTGATGAGCTACGGAGGCAATTTATTTAAATGCAGTAAATTTTATTCCAAATTAATCAAGGTCTATAAGGATTGAATTACCCTCAACCTTAATAGGGTAAACTTTAGTGTTAAAAGCTGAATCAATATTGCATTCACCCGTTTCAAGGTCAAAACGATATCCATGATTAGGACACTTGATACCGATGCCATCTAATTTACCCCTTATCAGTGGGGCTGTCCTTTTGTGCGGGCAGGTATCATTGATTGCGTAGTATGTATTATCTATATTGAAGATACTAATACGTCGGCCATCTATTTCTATTCGCTTCCGTTCTCCGGAAGGTATTTCTTCTGTTTCTGCAATGATTGTGTAATTTCTCACTTTATTTCTGATGGTTTTTACTAAGTCAGGATAAATCTATAGGAAGTTTCGCGTTTTGGCTCCAATCCCACCAGGAACCATCGTAGTTGCGTACTTTATACCCAAGGTTCCTCAAAACAAAATAGGCCATTGCTGATCGTACTCCGCCTGTGCAATATACAATAACTTCTTTTTCGTACGTTATATTAAATTGATTTAGAATATTTAATAATTCGTTTTTACTTTTCATGTACCCGTTAGGAAGAAAGAAGTCGGGCCAATGGATGTGTATGGCGGTAGGAATATGCCCACCTCGAGGAGAGCCATAGGGGTTGGCTCCGTGATACTCCTCGCGGGTTCTATTATCTATTATTGCAAGGTTTTTAGAACCGAGCCTTTCCATAATCCATTGCTGGTCAGCCGACACATCAGGGTTTAAACGAATATCTTTTGCTGTTAAAAGGGACTCTACGGATGGTTTACCCTTGCCAAACTCCAACTTGTTTCCCGAGGTTTTCCAACTTTCCAGTCCCCCCTCCATGATGATTACTTTGTTAAAACCAAACCGTTCAAACATCCAAAAAAAACGCCCATCAGTGCGCCACGGATCATCTGGTTCTCCGTAAATTACAATCGTTTTATTTGGGTGGATACCGTAAGAATTAAACTTGCTTGCTATAAGTTTTGGATTTTTAATTAATAAGCCTCGAACGCCATTAATTTTTTGAGTGAAGTCCTGCCACTTTCCTAAGTGTATTGCGTTTGGTATATGTCCTAGTAGATATTTAAACTTAGACCGGGTATCAATGATGATAAGTTTTTCCGATGGCATAGATTTTAAATTCCCAGGGTCGATTGTTAAGCTTTGTCCAACACTTATAGAGGGCTGAACAAAAACCATCAAAGACAATAAAAATAAGAAAGATATCCTGTTTTGCTTCATTCTTATTTTTCTTGACAAAATGCAGTTTGCGCTTGTAATATCGGGCTTCATTTTACCTATTGTTCGGTCATATATAGTGGTTAGTTAGTAATCTGGTCGTTATTTTTTACCAGTACTGACTTAGCTATTCAAACAGCAATTTTTTTCTATTATAAAATATACAGCCTCATATTCCTGCATTAAATTTACTGTAAATCAAGAAATGTTTGGAGTGAGGATTTAAAGTTAAGTTGAGACGTTGATTTAATACGTATAAATTTAAGAATTAAAGTAATATCGGAGGACTCATGAGTAGTGATCAGGACAAAGAAAATAGCTCTTCAGAAGAGCGCCTTGAGAATATAAAGCAGGAAGAAACTGAAGATACAACGGAATACTATGCCCAAGGTGACTCGAAAGAGAATTTTGACGAAGAATCTGAGTTCAGTAAACCGGTTCCTCTTGTAGAGAAGGCAACCGAAGAGATGAGTTTATTGAAAGCTGTTGCGTATTTAGCGTTTGGATTAGCGGCCTTAGCGATTGTTTTCATTTTATTTTTTATTCGTGACCTTGACCATCGCGTTGGGGGGGTAGACTCGGCTTTAAATGCCCTTGAAGAAAAAATGGCACCACTGAGAAAAGAGGTTAAAGACGGCCTTGAACAGGTCAATACGGATATTAATGGTCTGAAAGTTAAGATAGAAGATAAAGAGAATAGAGCTGCAGTTATTGAACTTAAACGTACTCTCGTTGCAATTCATGGTATGAGCTTGAGTGATAGCCCGAAAGTGAAAGCAAAATCCAATGAGGTTGTTACGAGCATTCAGGCTTTGTTAGGTGAGTTTGGGGCTGGTGGGTCTGCTGCTGATGGAGAGTCGACCCCGGTTCCTGCTGTCGAAATAAAAGTTGAAGAAGCCCCGTTGATAGAGTTACCTGCCGTTGAACAAGTCACTGAGGAACCTACTCTTCCAGTCGTTGAAGAACACCTAGAGGGGTCTGAAGTGGTTGCCGAGGAGGAATCATTGCCTTTGCATGAGGAACCGGAGGAACCTGCCGTGGACGAAGATCCACCAACTGACGAAGAAAGTGAAGCAGGCGAGGATGATGAAGACGAGGATGATGAAGACGAGGATGATGACGAGTAAAACGATATTTCGACTGTCATTCAATCTTAACTTGAATACAGAATGTCGACATTAAAGTATATTTTTTTCATCTCCCTGATCATTCTTGTGTCCCTATTTGCTGCAAAAAACATGCATACCGTCGAAGTTCACTTCTACGATGGTTCCTCTGCTGATAGCACAATTAAAGTTCCAACAATGGTTCTGGTTTCTTGTGCATTTGGATTCGGTTTCCTTCTGGCTTGGTTTTTTGAGTTATTTGCGCACTTCAAACTAAAGGTTGAGCTTCGCGAAAAGCAGAAAAATATTGAAAGGTTAGAAAAAGAACTATCAAGGTCGAACCAATCTGCCGATGCAAGCGTAGAACCCGATAACCCAACGTCTTTATCGAAAAATTGATTGCTTTAGCATTCGAGAAAAAAGTGTCGAATTGTTCTGTTGGTACGTAACCCAATAAAAAAATAGAAGGTCACCTAATTTATAATTTATCCTGTGCTTCTGAATTTTAATTTTTTTTAATCAGAATGCATAGGTTGTTGCTGAGTTATGCAGTGGATCCCTCCTTGCCCTTTTATAAGTATACGAGAATCTATCAGGACTATTTTTTTATGGGGGAAGCATGTCTTTAGAGTTCTTTGAGCGATCACATCGTTTGAATCGTTGAAAGCAGGGACTAGAACCGCATTGTTCCCTATATAAAAATTTGCGTAACTTGCGGGTAGACGAAAGTTGTTGTCTTTGATTGCCCTTGGCATGGGGAGAGGAATCACTACGAATGGTTTCCCGTCGAGATCTCTTGCTTTTTTTAAAGTTTCTTCAATTCTTTTGAGGCTCAAATAGTTTTCATCACTTTCATCTTCCTCGGAAATATATACGATAGTTGAGGGGTTAACAAACCTAGCTAGGTTGTCAATATGACCATCTGTGTCATCCCCTTTGAGGGCCCCATCCAACCAGACAATTTTTTTGATCCCCAGATAATTCTGTAAATACTTTTCCATCTTTTCTGCTGACAAACCACCATTACGATTTGTATTCAACAAACAGGAAGATGTGGTCAGACAGGTTCCTTTGCCGTTTACATCAATGGCTCCGCCTTCAAGAACGATTTTAGGGTCAAACCAAGTTAGTTTTGATTCGCGAGCGATTTTTTCGCCTGCCTCGTTATCTTTCCCCCAGTCGTATTTATCGCCCCATGAATTAAATTTCCAACGGTTTATTGCTATTTGACGACCCGTTGATGATTCTCGAACAATGTAATTAGGACCAAAATCTCTAATCCATGCATCATTAGTCAGAATTTTATGGAAGTGGATTTTTTTGGCATTTAATCCACTTGCAATAAGTAAGGAACTAAGCCTGTTTTGGGAGGATTCATTCTCAATTAAAATATTTATATGTTCACCGGTAACAAGGCTGCAAATAATTTTTATGTAAATATTTTCAACTTCGCGTAAGTCATTCGGCTTCCATGTGTCTACATTATGGGGCCAGGCCAACCAAGTACTCGAGTGTTGTTCCCACTCGGCTGGCATGAAAAAACTTTGAGATGATGGAGTCGAGGGTTCAGGAATTTGTTGGATCATGGTAAATCTGGGCAAGTTTTTGATAAGCATCAACTCTGCGGTCCCTCAGAAAAGGCCAAGCTTGCCGGGTCTGTTCGATTTTTAACAAATCGCACTCTACGACAAGATTCTCTGACATATTGGCACCCGCTTGCGCAATTATTTCCCCAAAGGGATCGCAGACAAAGGATCGACCCCAAAAGGTAAGGTTGTCCTCTTTGCCTACTCTATTTACAGATGCCAAAAAAATACCATTTGCTATGGCGTGCGATTTTTGTATTGTTTCCCATGCAGCAATCTGTCTATTAAGCTCTAATGAGTCACTGTCGTGGAAACCTATTGCGGTAGGATAAAAAACAAACTGAGCACCGGAGAGAGCAACTAGGCGGGCTGCCTCTGGAAACCATTGGTCCCAGCAAATGAGAATTCCCACACGCCCGTAGCGTGTAGGAAAACTCTTGAAGCCTTTGTCTCCAGGTGTGAAATAAAACTTTTCATAAAAATAAGGATCGTCAGGGATGTGCATTTTTCTGTAAGAACCCACAATAGAGCCATCAGCATCTATAACAACAGCAGAATTGTGGTAAATACCTTCAGTTCGTTTTTCAAATAAAGGCGAAATAATAACAACCTCAAGTTCTTTAGCGATGTTGGATAAAACGTTAGTAGTTGGGCCTGGTATGGTTTCGGATAACTTGAATTCGTTAAAGTTTTCGCTTTGACAAAAATATTTACTTCGAAACAATTCCTGCAGGCAGATAATCTGAGCTCCCTTTTGTGCCGATTCTTTGATTTCGTGAATCGTTTCTTCCAGGTTTTGTTCTATGCTCTTGTTTCGTGACTCCTGTAGTAGTCCTATGGTGACTAATTTTTTTTGCATTGATTTTTTAGTTAGCAAGAAAAGTGAATGTATAGACGTCTAATAAAATTAGCACAGTTATTTTTTTAACACTGGTTGTATTTAAAGTAATTCGTAACTGTATGTTTATGCTAAAATTAGTTTTTTAATTGTATGATAATGTTATTTTAGGTTTTCTGTCTTAATTATCTCGGTTTTTTTACCGAAAAATCATATAAATATCAAAAAATATGTTTTCTACGAGGGATAGAATTAATCGTGTGGATTAAGAATGCCTTTAGAGATTATTATAAACCCAAATTACGTCGTACCTTGAAGCATGAACCAAGCCAAGACGAAATAGATTGTCGGTTTGAGGAAATTTATAGCCAAACAAACAGTATTCTTCTTGTTGGAATAAATGAAGGTGTTGGAATTCAGTTTTATGAAATCGCAAGATTTACCAAAGAAGAGGTTGATGCTTTTCGAGATAATCCAGAAGAATATTTGTTCAACCGTTTTGGTGGTGGTTGGTTTAAGTTGAATTTTTATGAAGGACCAACTTTCATTGTATGTGTTAACTTTAAACCTAAAGGCGAACCGAAGTGGCAACATTTGGTCACAAAGAAGTCTGATGGTCCAATCCCTTCCTGATTTTTTGTTTAATGAATGAATTTTTGGTTAATGATGAAACCACTCTTGCTTCCTTTGATGAGGGAATCGAAGAAGTAAAAAAAAACATCGATCAAGATCCTTTAAAGATCCATATTGAAGGACTTAGAGAATCGTCTCGCGCATTCTTTCTTTCTCGTTTGATTCAGTCTATTTCGAAACCAGTAGTTGTGTTGACGCCCAATCAAAATATGGGTGAAAAGCTTATTGGTGATTTAAGGTATTTTTGTAAGTTTAATAAGGTGAAAAAAAATATTCGTTTTTTTCCTTCCTGGGATGTCGTCCCCTATGAAAATATCTCCCCATCCACGGAGGTAATGGGAGAAAGATTGGAAATTCTTCAACTGCTCCAACGTAACGCGCTTTCATTGTTGGTAGTGCCGGTCGACTCAATCATGCAGTGTGTGATTCCGCGTAAAGAGTTAAGTGATCATACTTTTTTTTTACGAGTAGGAGAAATCCTTGAGCGTGAATTTTTCGAAACCTGCTTGCTTGCCAATGGATTTGTTCGATTGCCTATGGTTGGAAATCGAGGGCATTTTAGCGTCCGAGGCGATATAGTCGATGTGTATCTACCTGCTTCAATTAATCCAGTAAGAGTTGAGTTTTTTTATAATACAATTGAGTCCATCCGTGAATTTGATATTAACACTCAGGTTTCTCTAAAGAATATTGAAAACATTGAAATCCTTCCAGTAAGAGAATTTTCTCCAACTGCAGTCCAAAAAGAAGACGGCCTCAATAAAATCTCACAATATGCTGAGGAACATGATGTTGATCAAGCTGGTTTGAAGGAATTGATTGATAAAATTATGCATCTTGATAATTTCTTTGGCCTTGAACACCTAGCGCCATTTTTCTATAGCCGGAGAGAAACCGTGTTTGAATATCTCTCTAAAGAAGCTTTGATTATTTTGGATGAGGAGGACGATATTAATTACGAGGTAGACAAGTTTTGCAAAGTGGTTGTTCGCGAATATGGTTCTGCTCGCGATCGCGGGGAAGTTGTTGTTTCGCCAGACAAACTTTATCTGAGTTTAAGTGAACTAAAAAGTCGATTGGTTGAAAAAAAAATAATATCCATCAATTCTTTGAATATTGAATCTAGTGTAAATACAAGCAATATACGACTTGATATAAAGCGAAACCCTTCTTTATTGGGAAAATTTGGATTTTTAGCTGAAAAAATAAAAGAATGGCAGAGTGAAGGTCATAGGGTTGTTGTGGTCGCGCCCACGAAAGGTCAGATCAAACGCATTCATGAATTAGCAGGTAAGTACGGTTTAACTATAGACGTTGATAATGGGTATTTGAGTAATGGGTTTAGCGCCCCTGATTTGGATCTATCGTTTGTGGCAGAGCATGAAATTTTTGGACTAAGTTATAAACATCGATACCGTAGAAAACCCAAATCGAAAAGTTTTCAGGCCGGATTTAAAGATTTAAAACCTGGTAATTATTTAGTTCACGTTGACTATGGAATAGGGAGATACAACGGGACTAGTGAATTAGAGACAGGAATAGGTGGAGGAGAGTTTTTGAACATTACCTATGCGGATGATGAGAAACTTTATATTCCAATGGATGGGTTAGCTTCTATTCAAAAGTATGTGGGCCAAGGAGATGTCCCTCCATCATTGGACAAGTTAGGTGGTATTAGCTGGAAAAGGAAGAAGAATGCCATCAAAGAATCGATTCGTGAAATGGGGAAAGATTTGTTGAAGTTGTATGCATCTAGGGAAATTGCTGAGGGCACAAGTTTTTCACCTAATCCAATATTAATGCAGGAACTGTCTGACTCCTTTGAGTTTGAAGAAACTGAGGATCAACTAAAAGCAATCGATGAAACGATGGATGATTTGGAGAGTAGTAAGACGATGGATCGATTGGTTTGTGGCGATGTCGGTTACGGTAAAACGGA
The DNA here is from genome assembly GCA_023271875.1 of Nitrospinaceae bacterium. GTDB lineage: Bacteria > Nitrospinota > Nitrospinia > Nitrospinales > VA-1 > Nitromaritima. The sequence goes on from JALPWY010000052.1 coordinate 10,045, forward strand.
AGTAGCGATGAGGGCTGCATTTAAGGTGGTCTTAGACAAAAAGCAGGTGGCGGTTCTTGTCCCGACTACAATTCTAGCTCAACAACACCTGATTACGTTTACTGAACGATTCAAGGACCATGCTGTAAACATCAAAATGGTTAACCGCTTTAAAAGTCCTCGAGAACAAAAACAAACGTTGGCAAAGGTTAAATCAGGTGAAGTAGACATTATAATTGGTACGCACAGATTACTTTCCAAGGATGTTAGTTTTGCTCAGTTAGGATTGATTATTATTGATGAGGAACAACGTTTTGGGGTTAAACATAAGGAAGTCTTGAAAAAAATGCGAAACAAAGTGGATATTTTAACCCTAACGGCTACACCTATACCACGAACTTTGCATTTTTCGCTTATGGGGGTTAGAGATTTAAGTGTTATTGAGACTCCACCAATCGACCGCCTTTCTATCAAAACATTTGTGCGAAAATTTGATAAAAAAATTATTCATGATTCTATAAAAAATGAGTTGGGGCGAGGTGGGCAGGTCTATTTTGTTCATAATAAAATTAACAGCATTCATTCCACTAAGGAGATGATACAAGAAATTGTTCCGGAGGCACGCATTGGAGTTGGCCACGGGCAATTGCCAGAACATCAGTTAGAAGAGGTGATGGGAAAGTTTATAGCAAAAGAAATAGATGTTCTTCTTTGTACAACAATAATTGAATCTGGTCTTGACATTCCGTCAGCCAATACAATTATTATTAATCGAGCGGATCAGTTTGGTCTTGCTCAACTCTATCAATTAAGAGGTAGAGTGGGGCGTTACAAGCATCAAGCATATGCTTACTTGCTTATTCCGGGAGCTCTTGCTATCAGTTCTGAGGCTAGGAAGAGACTAACTGCAATAGAAGAGCTAAGTGAACTGGGAGCAGGATTTCAGCTGGCAGCTCGCGATATGGAAATCCGAGGAGTGGGCAATATGCTTGGGCGTAATCAATCTGGACACATCGCCTCTATCGGATTTGATCTTTATTCAAAGTTAATAGAAGAAACAGTTAAAGAGTTGCAAGGTGAAGAGGCTCAGAGACAATTTGTCGATCCAGAAATTAATTTACAGATAAAAGGTTATATTCCTAAGAATTATATTCCTGATTTGAACGAAAGGCTAGACTTGTACCGTAGACTTCAGTTGTTAGATACTCTGGATGATTATAATGCAATCAATCGTGAAATGATTGATCGGTATGGGAGGTTTCCGGTATCTATTGAAAAACTGTTATTTTTAGTTGAGATTAAAACTATTTGCAGAATGCTGCATATTAAAAGGGTGTATATTGTTAATGGTGATGTTCGCTTTGATGTTGAGCGGACCACACCTATTTCTCTGGGAGAAATCTCTGGAAGTCTTAAGGCAGGATTTGAATTTGTATCCGAGTTTTGCTTAGGTTTAAATTTAAAACGTAAAAACTGGAAAGAAGATATGCTTTCAATAGCTGATCATTTGAAAGTGATTCTTCGGTTAGTCAATGATGCTCAATGAAACTATGGCATATTTAAAAGTTTTTTTAATGAGAAGTTTTTTTATTTTATTTATTGTTTTGCATATAGCGTGCTCTGGATCGGAGAAACTTGTAGAAGTTTCAAATGAAGCCGTTGTTGCAGAAGTTAATGGTAGTAATATTACAGTGGATAAACTTCGTGATGAAATTCAACTTTTGATGAAGCAGTTTCGTGTTGCCAATAAAAATGCTCTCACCGAAGAAGAAAAACTTTTGTTAAAAACTAAAGGGCTTAATCGAATCATACGAAATATCTTATTGGTCATGGAGGCGAGTTCAAGTGGCATTTCCTTGACTCAGGATGAGTATGAAGTCGCTTTCGGTGAAGCTAAAAGTGGATATGAAGGAGACTCTTTCCGGGAGTTTCTGAAAGACGAAGGCATCCCTTCTAAGTTATGGCAGATCCGACTCAAAAATAATTTATTGATCTATAAACTTATTCATACTAAATTTAAACTTAAACTTTCAGATGATGAAACAAAAGCTAAAGCATATTATAAAGCCCATAAAGAGAGCTTTGAAATAGGTCAGATGGTTCACGCTTTTCATATTATGGTGGCATCTGAAGATGAATCCAAGGTTGTACACAGCGCAATAAAAGCGCAAAAAAAAAGTTTTTCGGAATTGGCAAGAATGTATTCCTTAGCCCCTGAAGCGTCAGTTGGAGGGGACCTTGGGTATTTTGAGATTGACCAAATGCCAGAAGAGTTTGGTTCAATAGTTCAACTTAAAAAGAATCAGGTTAGCGAAATTATCAAGACTCCATATGGATACCATATTTTTAAGGTTGTAGATGTAAAAATTCCAAGACAGTTAAGCTTTTCTGAGTCAAAAAAAAATATCTTTAAGCAATTTGCAAGAGATGAGCAGTCCAATAATTTTAAAAAATGGTTAATAAAATTGAAGAACAATTCTAATATAAAAATAAATGAAGATGTGCTCTCAAAAGTTAGTTTGTAAGGTAACTGCCCTTATTGCGGGACTTGTTTTTAGTTTTCTTTTGAGTCCTTCAATATTTGCGATGACGCTTGATCGGATTGTGGCCAAAGTTAACGCCGATGTCATAACTTTGATGATGCTAGAAGACAGGGTTGCGGTTCTTTTGAATAAAATGAAAGCTGCAGGTTCTGTTGATAAACAGTTAACAAAAAACAAATTAATGGAG
>JALPWY010000053.1 GCA_023271875.1 Nitrospinaceae bacterium
GGTTAAAGAATTACTCGATTCAAGGACTGATGAATATGAGCGCAGTATGATGGATTATGGGAGAGTTTTTCAATTAGTGAAATCTAAGTTGGCCCGTGAGCGTGGATTAATATTTTAACAAGGCGTAACTATGAGAATCAGCAGAGATAAAGTTAATCACATTAGTAAAATAATTATTGACAACCTTGAGAAAAGAGAAGATTTCGATTATAAGGCAGAGCTAAATGAAGTTCGTCTTGAAATTGCTCATGTTATGAACGAATATTTAAAAATTGAAGAACAAGCAGATGAAAATGCTCGCAAGATATGCGCCTCTTATTCCCGTAAACTACGCGAAGGTACTGATGAGTGGGACATTCTCTATAACAAGCATTATGAAGAACACCTGTCCAAATATGGCCTATATTAATCAGCCTACATTTCTAACTTCAACGCAACTTTTAATGCTTCATCGTAGACCCTTTTAACTGGAATTTCTTTTTTTAGAGCAATTTTTCTGCAGTCTTCATACTCAGGCGAAATAGTTCGTGTAAATTCATCAAGTCCTCCTATTTTCACACGCACCTTTCCAAAAGGCGTCATAATAATTGTTTGTTTTCGCGGCAATACCACACGATCGACATCATAATGTCTAACACCAAGCGTTGACGTTTCCTCTAGTAATACTCGTACTACCGAATCAAAGTATTCTATATACGTTATTACTGATAGAAGTATTCCGGGTCTATTTTTTTTCATGTTTATAGGCGTGAAAAAAACATCAACGGCACCAACTTTAAATAATTGATCTATCACATGATCATAAAACTCTGGATTCATATCATCAATATTTGTTTCTATTACTTTCATTGATCGATGATAAGATGACTCTTCACTCTTTCCAAGGACAACACGAAGGAGATTAGGAATGTTTTTTATCTCATGAGTACCTGCACCGTAACCGGTACTTAGCATATCCATATTGGGTAAAGATCCAAATTTTTCTGCAAAATGGCCAATAAAAGCAGCGCCCGTGGGAGTAGTTAACTCTTTTTCAATTCCCCTAGAATAACAAGGAATGCCTTTTAATAGTTCTAGAGTTGCTGGTGCAGGTACGGGTAACATGCCATGACCACATTTAACTATACCTTCACCTGTATTTATTGGCGATGAGACTATCATATCAGCATCTAACAAATCCATAGCTAACGACCCGCCAACAATATCAATAATCGAATCGATCCCCCCTACTTCATGAAAGTGAATCTTATTAATTGTAGTTCCATGTACTTTAGCTTCAACTTTGCCAATACGTCGAAAAATTGCAATAGAATTAGATTTTACGATTTGTGGTAAATCTGATTTTTTAATCAGACTTTTAATATCATTGAACGATCGTACGCGATCGGATTTTTGAGAAGTTTTATTTAAAACCACATTAACCTTGGTGCCAATGAACCCATTTCGTTTAACTTGTCGCGAATTAAGTTTATAGCCCTTTAGGTTTAAAGATTTGAGCGAATTTTTTATTTCTTTTATATCGACACCCAAGCTTACAAGGGCACCCAAAACCATATCCCCGCTTATGCCAGAGAAGCAATCAAAATAAATAACACGCTTACTACTCATAGAGAACTTGTAAAATACTTAATATAAAAATCGATAAGGAAATCATAATAAGGAAAAACTTTAGATATGCAACGGCCAAAGATCATTTCTTTAGATAATCTGTAAAATAGTTCATATATTTTTCAGGTATATAGTCAATTATGATAGCATTTTTCATAGCAGTGTAACCTTTAGACCCGATAATGAATAGACAAGTCAAATAAATTTTCTTTTGTGATAGTAAACGGACATCTTGACTGCCATCACAAGACCATCGAGGAAATATAAATAATAATACGAAAGTTTTTTATTGTTTCTTTAATTTTGAAATCTAAAACCTCAATGGTATTATTTTTATGTTTGTTTATATAAAGGATAGGTTTTTTTTGTGCTAGTGCGATATTTATTTTCCTACACATAGTGCAACGAATAGGAAGGTAACATGCGAAAAATTTCAATCTAGTCATTAATATTGCTAATTACAATTCTTTTTGATTTAGTTCTTCAAAAATAGATTAAACCCAAAATAATAAAAATTATTTTGAAGAATAAATAGCTGAAAATAGCTTATAATTATTTTTTAATACAACATCACTAAAAAGTCACACAGTTTCATTGAAAAAAATACTAATTATTAGCACTACAGGAATGGGTGATACCCTCTGGGGAACACCTGCAATTCGTGCAGTTAAAAAGAGGTTTCCACAAGTTGGCATTGATCTTATCATTCAACCTCAGTGGATTGCTCTATTTAAAAATAATAAAAATATTAGCAATTCAATACCCTATCATTCCAAGTGGTATCGTCAAATACTCTTACTACCAAACCTTTTAAAAAGTAACTATGACCATGTTTTAATTTTTCACGCTAATAGAGATATCGGGAGAATACTGCCTTGGCTAAGGACTTCATCCGTTTGGTCTCATCAAAATATCAATATTCTCCCAGGTCTATCTAAAAACCAAATTGTGCCAATCGACAAACCAGTCCATGGAATTCTCCGCCGTATAGCAATCGTAGAAAAAATTCATGTTCCTTCAGATGGAACACATATGGATATTTTTTTAAACGATGATGAAATAAATAAAGCAAAATTATTTCTAAAAACGCATAATATTTTATCTAAAGGTTTTATTTATTTGAATATTGGTGGATCTAACCTTTATAAACAATGGCCTACCAAAAAGTTTATTCTCCTTAGCAAAATTATATTACAAAAAACATCGCTATCCATCGTGCTAGGTGGTGGTCCTGAGGATAAATCCCGAATTGATGATGTCGGTAGACAACTTGATTCAAGACGCGTAACTCATGCTTCGCATCGCTCTCTCATTGAAAATTGTGCACTGATTTCTCAAGCACAAATTTTACTAACTCCTGATTCAGGTCCTATGCATATTGGTTATGCATTAAAAGTTCCAACTATCGGTTTATTTTGGTCAAAAAATAATGAAGGAATACAGCGCAATGTGTTGAATGGACCTGATTACTGTGGTCCTCTTAATATCGACAAATCATTGAGTAGTGTTATATCTGGAAGCTTTATTGAAAATGAAGTGGTAAATAGCAAAGACTCAATGATATCAAAAATAATTAGCGTTGAAGAAGTTTGGAACAAGATAATCGGATTCCTGTAATTATTTAAATTCAACACAATTACATTAATAATAATTAAAAAATTTGTATTAACGTTTTTATTAATCTTTATTTCATTAAAAAAAGGGCCAACAGATAAACTCTGAAGGCCCTTACTTACTTGGTGGCGGTGCAGGGACTTGAACCCCGGACACTACGGATATGAACCGTATGCTCTAACCAGCTGAGCTACACCGCCTTATCATGAAAGAAGAATCGAAATATTAACCCAATCATTCTCATACTGCAATTGTAAAGTAATGGGTTTAGATCCTTACCTCATGCCTCCTCTTTCCATCGCAATACATCTTTCATATATTTATTTCGATCCATTTCTCTATTACTTGGGAAAACTTGCAATAACGGTAAAGGAAAAGGCCTTTCTATCGGAAAAAATTCAAAAGTACCTAGGCCTACCCTATAGATATTGCTGAACGTTCTATAGTTACCACTAAGGCCTACAAAATCCCATGAAGTGGTACCCTTAATCAATTTAAAAAAATCAGACGCAGCTATCCCTTCATAGAGATTAATTTTGCCTGGGCTCTTTTTATCTGCTCGTAATTTTTGATCCCTGAAATCAATGTTCCAGGTTTTAGAATTTCCATCCGAGTCAAACACTTCTAACTGATATAAAGTCTGCCAATGTCGCCAACCATCAATCTTATCAGAGGCAGTCAATTTTTCTAAAAATGTACCAGCAATAAATTCTTTGATTATTTGTAGCTCTTTACTATTTGATTCTGCATCACTGGCTATTGATATGATTGGCTTGACTTCCAGAACGGGCTTGAAAGTAATTTTATCACTATCATCACTAAGAATCCGAACAAAATCAGAAGATTGTTTGTCTATCCTCACACCTTCTTTTGATATAAAGGCTATATCTCCAGAATTAAAAGTGCTTGTCTTTATATCGGGACAAAAATCTTCTAAGTCCGCCAAAAATTGTTCTGGTGTGGTGGGAAATGAATATCGGTTTAGGAAGTCAAGTTCATCCCGATATCTAAATGCAGCTGAACCAGGAACAATAAATTTAGGTTTAAGTGCTCCTGCCACCTTCAAAAATGAAATATATTCATCAAATGGTATAGCTAAAGTCTTATGATGGGTGAAATTACCCTCCAATAAAGGAAGAAACCGAGAGTGAGAAAAATCCAAACGGCCATACAGCTTATTGATATATGAAATAATCTCGGGACTCACTACGGTGTCAACTTGATTCCATATTGTGACCTCACCATCATTAACGAGAAGACCGTGTTCCGGGAAATAGTCTCCTTCGTTAAGTGAGGGTGTTGGCGTAAGAGTCACATCTCCTATTGAAATCGATTTAAAATCCTCTACAATTACAATATTTTTATAATTAAGCTCCTTTAACACATCAATTAGAATATCGTCATTTGGGGCAAGTATCGTAGCATCTGGTTTCAAAACCGAATCGCTTCTTGCCAAATAAGCTAAAGTGCGAACATCGAAATGATCTTGGTGACGATGGGAAATATTAAGAACATCAATTAGTGGGATTTTTTTGAGATCTAAGTCTATACTGGGACACAGGACATTAACCTCCTCCCATAGGTAATCAAACCAAACGGGATCGGTTAGAATAGTTGTTTTATTCGACTGTATGAGCATGCTAGCATGCGCAATCAGGGTAGTTTTTAGCATTATTTTAATTAATAGTAAGTAAACTAATCACATTAACTTAATAACTTTATATTCTCAAGTTCTTTTAAATTCATTATAAAACAGCTTCTGTTAAACATTTACTATCGTATTTACTAAATTAAATATCTAAAAATAACAATCAATATTTGAAGGAAATAAAACTAATGGAGCAACCTGCAATTCAGTTTGAAGAAGGTAAAGAATGTCCTGTACAAATAGCAGGTACTGGTGGAGGTCTTTCATTTTCACCAGTAGGCGATATGTTGTTTATGGCTAATGTAGAAAATTTGAATCAAGAAAAAATAGATTCATGGGAAGGGAAATGGCGGACTAAATTATTTATCGAGTCAGAGTTTCCAGCGATACCACTTTTTGCCATAGGAAGTGAGAATTGGATATTGGAGGCACCCTGTAATCCCACTCAGCAAGAAAAAGAAACTCCGGGTTACTGTGAAGCATTGTATGCAAAAGATTCATGTGAAATGGGGGCAATTCTTGTTGACTCTGCAACTCATATAATAAAAAAAATAAAACGTGTAGAGATAGAGGAAATGTTTGTGGAGCGAATGGTAATGTCTTGGAATCCATTCCGCGGCACGGGCGATCAGTACACAAAATCCTTTGACGATGAAACGTTCAATAAGAAGGTTGCTGAAATTTTTAAAATGAAATCCACTAAGGAAATGTGGACTTCTTCTTGGTAAGGTATCACTACCGATCATAGGTAAGAATAAAAATTTGTATAGGCCCTATTCGTCATCTTCTAAAATTTCTTCTTCTTCAACATCCTCGATTTCAATATCTTCAAACTCTTCATCCTCATCAACCATTTCTATTTCAACCTCATCGCGTTCAAACTCAGGATATTCTAGTTGTTTTAAATATTCTGAATTACCAAGAGTGTCAAATCCATCATCAGTATGAAGGTTTCCGTCAACATACAACCTCATTAAAGAGCTCATATTTTCAGACGATGAAATTGCATTTATTCCATCATCAGTAATATCATTATACTCAATCATTAAATGAGTTAATCCATTTAAATAACTGGATGTGGCAATATTTTTAACTCCTTTATCTCCTATCTTATTACGGTCAAGAGATAAGAGAGTTAAATCTTTCATTTTTTCTGAATTAGAAATTTTTTGTATACCAACATCAGTTATTTTATTCAATTCCAAATATAAGTACTTTAGATTATCGAAGCCTTCATAATTTGCGATATAACCGCATTCGAGGTCACCAATACCGAGATTGCTTAAATCGCATATCATTCCTTCATCTGATACTTTAATTCCCTTATGAATTAAATTAAGAATCAGGAATGATTTCATTGCATTTTCACCTATTTCTGTGAGTTTATTATCAGACAATTCCACTTTTTGAATGTTGGGGAAATTGGTGGAGGTAGAAAATGCAGTTGCACCCTCATCAGTTATATTGTTATCTCGCAAATCTAAAATTTCTAATTCATTTAAATTCTGTGCCCCTGCTAAATATTTAATACCTTCATCTCCTAAGTTATTTTCCGAAAGTCCCAGTGAGGTCAGACCGCTAAAATTATTTGATTCGGAAACAAACTTCGCACCCTCTGGTCCAATTTGATTATGCGCTAATCGAAGTGATTTTAAACTTGGTAATTTATCTGATTCTGCTAAAGCTTTTAGACCATCGTCACCTATTTTATTTCGATATAATTTTAATGATTGAAGGTTTTCTAACCATTTAGATTCTGCAATTGCTAATCCGCTCTCCTGGGTTAATTTATTATTTGTAATAGTCAGTCGTTTTAATTGCTTAATGGACCGAGACCCAACGAGAGCTCTAACGCCATCGTCATTCAACTTTATAAAACTAAAATCAAGAGTTTCGTAGTCTCGACTAAGTTTAAATCCGCTTCGTATTGTCCCTTCAATATTATAATACCTCTTCCTTGTTGCCATTAAATACTCCAAACAAACAGATTAAAAATATTAAATTATCTGAACACTTGAGAAAAAAAACTCGACAAACATGAAAAGTATGCATTATCTCGCGCCATCATTATATCGTTGTGCCCTACTCCTTCCAACATAGCCAGTTTTTTATGTATAGAAGACACGTTTTTATAGTTTAGCTTAGCTTCCTCGGGACTAATGAGAGAATCCATTTCACCATGCATTATAAGAATGGGGCATTTAATCAATCGTATTTTTTCACTATTGCTAAATAGCGCATTTTCAGCAGCTGTTATACTAGTTACTTTCAAACCCCGTCTTTCAACAAGTGGTATGGGATCTGCGTAGCCACTTTCAATAATGCAACATGTAATCTCGGGAAACCGGGCACAAAGTTCGATAGCGGAAGCACTACCAAGAGAGCGCCCCATCACACACACATTTTTTTTTAAAATATTATTATCTCTAAGATAAGAATAAATAGTCGATGCATCTATCAGAGTGGACTTTAACGTTGGGATACCTTCACTTCTTCCATATCCTCTGAAGTCACAAACAATAAATTCACAACCAAATCTTATAAAACGTTCAGCCAACCCATTGTAGTCTGATACAATTTCACCATTTCCATGGAAAAACAAAATGGTGAACGTGGCTTCCGAATTCTTATAGCAACGCACGTGGACGTTGCAGTTGCTTTCTACCTGGATAAAAATATCATCCGCTCCATTGGGAACAGCAGAATTATCTAACCGTGGAAAAAATAAGTTTTGATTAAATTCATCAGAATCGAAAATTGAAGTCATCAACGAATCCTTTTATTTGAAAATATAACTATTTGATTTTAAAGATATTTATTTTTTTTTTGGCACGAAAATACTTGCGCACAAAAAATATTGAATTTTTTCCTAAAACATGGGTAAGATGCCACGCCTAAAAAAATCTTATCGCAATGATAACTAATTTAACTATTTTTAGTCCAAGTATAATTAAGGACCAAACTTAGCCCTACTTTGTATAAGAGGAGATATTATGTTACTGGAAACGAGACCAATTGAGAAACTTTTTAACTCATTAGAAGAAAAACATGCAAAAGCTCGTTCAAATTTAGGCAGACCGCTTACGGTTGTTGAAAAAATTCTATATAGCCATATGGCTGATTGTGACTATTCAAAAATCAAACGAGGGGTTTCCGATATTGTTCTCCAACCCGATCGAGTTGCGATGCAGGATGCCACGGCACAAATGGCAATTCTGCAATTCATGTCTGCAAATATTCCTGAAGTTGCAGTACCTAGCACAGTTCATTGTGACCATTTGATTCAAGCATCTGTTGGGGCTGATAAGGATCTCATAGCGGCAGAAGATCTTAATAAAGAGGTCTATGATTTTTTACGTTCCGCCTCAATGAAATATAATATGGGGTTTTGGAAACCAGGTTCCGGTATCATCCATCAAGTTGTATATGAAAATTATGCTGTTCCTGGGACAATGATGATTGGGACTGATTCACACACACCTAATGCTGGCGGTTTAGGCGTGGTTGCCATTGGTGTGGGTGGAGCCGATGCAGTTGATGCCATGACTGGACAGGGATTCACCACGAAAATGCCAAAACTAGTTGGAATAAAACTAAAAGGTAGGTTGAATGGTTGGACTGCCTCAAAAGATATTATTCTAAAGGTTGCCACCATGTTAACTGTCAAGGGTGGAACAGGCAAAATCCTTGAATATTTTGGTGAGGGAGCTCGTTCTTTAAGTGCTACTGGTAAAGGCACTGTTACGAACATGGGTGCTGAAATTGGTGCGACGACATCAACTTTTGGTTATGACGAACAAATGGATCCATATCTTCGGGCAACAGATCGTGCTCCGATAGCTGACCTGTGTAAGCAGTATGCTCCTCATCTGCAATCTGATCCAGAGGTGGAAAAAGATCCTGAAAAATTTTATGATGAATATCATGAAATCGATCTTGACCAATTAGAACCACACATAGTTGGTCCTCACACACCAGATCTTGGTCGCTCTATTTCAACAATGGCAAAAGAAGTGGATGAAAAAGGATACCCAGCGGAGATTTCAGCTGCCCTTATAGGTTCTTGCACGAATTCAAGCTACGAAGATATGACCCGAGCTGTCAGCTTGGTTAGGCAGGCTAAAGATGCTGGGATTGATGTCAAAACCAATTTTCTTGTTACGCCTGGGTCCGAACAAATCTATGAAACCATTAAACAAGATGGGATTTTGGGTGAGTTTGAGGAAGTGGGAGCTACAGTCTTAGCCAATGCCTGTGGGCCGTGCATCGGTCAATGGAAAAGAGAGGATAAAAAAAAGGGCGAGGCCAATAGTATTCTTACTTCCTACAATCGTAACTTTGCAAAACGTAATGACGGCAATCCGGAAACACTTGGATTTATCAGCAGTCCTGAGTTAGTTGTTGCAATGGCATTTAGCGGATCAATGAAATTTAACCCACTTACAGACTCCTTGAAGGATAAAGATGGAAATGATTTCAAATTCAAACCACCAACAGGGGACGTTCTTCCTACAAATGGGTACTCTTCTAAAGATAGTGGCTATGAAGACCCTACAAAGACAGGTGAAGTTGTTATCAACCCCTCAAGCGAGCGCATTGCATTCTTGGAACCTTTTCAAAAACAGGATCCAATAGAAGATTACAAGGATCTTCCTTTATTAATAAAAGCCGAAGGTAAATGTACAACAGATCATATTTCCCAGGCAGGTCCTTGGCTCAAGTTTCGCGGTCATCTAGATAACATTAGTAATAACATGTTTTTAGGTGCCACAAATGCTTTCACTGGGGGGACAGGAACAGGTAACCATCCAGTTACAAGTGAAAAAGATGTTGAGATTAATAAAATTGCTAGGAGTCTTAAGGATGATGGCCTTGGTTGGATAGCAGTCGGTGATGAAAATATAGGTGAAGGATCAAGTCGTGAACACGCAGCAATGGAACCGCGCCATATGGGTGGCCGTGCATTCATTGCAAAATCTTACGCTAGAATTTTTGAAGCCAATCTTAAAAAACAAGGATTATTACCTTTGACCTTTAGGAATAAAGACGACTTCGAAAAAATACAAGAAAAGGATAGGATAACAATATCAGGATTGGATGCTTTAACTCAAGGAGGGGCCCTAGCTGTTCACATAAAACATGAGGACGGTAGTACTGATAAAATTAGCGTTGAACATAGCCTTAATGAGCAAGAGATCCAATGGTTTTATCATGGTTCTGCTCTGAATTACGTTGGGTCACAAAAATAAACTGGAAATAGCAAAAACAAAAAAGTCAAGGCCTTAACAGCCTTGGCTTTTGCTGCGTAAATTTTATAAATAACTATTATGTAAGTATTGCCCACCCTTTTTTTTTTTACCATTTCTCCAGGTAATCTGCACCCAGGAACCTTTTATATTTATAATAAGCACCTTTGTGCCAGTTTTAAGCCTATTACATACTTCTCCATCGGGACTCAAATAAATCCTATGGGTCTTTCTTAGATAATATGGAGCATCAATGTTAAACAAATTAACTAACCGGATCTGGTTTGAAATTATTCGACTTAACTACTATTTATAAACACCGTCTCTGATAATTTTAAGTATACTTCCTGGATTAAGAGTAGCACTTTCCTTAATGCCATTCATAGTAGCAATTTCATAAGAGTGTCTATCATCCTTATAGATCTTATTAGAAATACTTTTCAAGGTATCACTTTTTTGAACCTGATAAATATCTAGGTACTTAGATTTATATTTGTTCTTGTCTTTAAGGTGTTTTTTCCCACCATAAACCAAACCTTGTAATTTCTGCAAATATATATTTCTATTAATTATAGAAGCAGTATATTTTTGTGATAGTGATAATGCAAATGTGCCGGCCTTCACAATACGTTCTTTTGTTTCAGGGTGACTGGCCTGAAAACCATGATAAGCCTGGCCACTCATAATTTCCTGTTTTCTAAGATTTTTTAAAAAATTTACCATAGCAATCGGATGATAACCGGCTTCTACAGAATTAAGCATTCCCTGCGAGTCAGATTCTAGTTCAGCTTCTCGACCATATCCCATGTTAATTTGTTGAAAAAGAGCAGTGCTCACTGCCAACCATGTACCTGCATTTTTTAGGACTTGCTATAGCCCCGCCAACTGATAAAATTTGAGCACCTATAGACCTAATCATATTTTTGGCTCCATGATGCAATGTTACATGGGCTATCTCATGGCCTATGACTGAGGCTAACTCAGATTCATTGTTGAGAGCAGCAAGCAATCCTCTAGTCACATAAACATATCCTCCTGGTAGTGCAAATGCATTAATCTCAGAACTGTCAACTAACTTAAAATGGAACTTGCTGAACTCTTTATTAGAAAGGTTAGAAACCAGTTTTTTACCAATCGTATTTACATATAACTGCAAAGATTTATCTTGATAAATACCAAATTGAAGAACTATTTGCTTATCCCCTGAACGACCAATTTCAATTTCTTCTTTTTTGGAAATGAATGGTACTGCATGAATGGGAGAGATCAGAGAAAAAACTAAAAAGTAAAAAAATTATAGCCCCAAAAATAAAACGCGACGTTTTATTATATAATGTGCGCATAACAATGAGGAAAACTTGAACAGGATAAAATTTAACCGCCCAGTGATTTAATTTTCGACTTAATAACATCAATTTTGGAATGACTAGGAAATTTATTTTGCATTCCTCTCAATGTCAATAATGCTTCATTTTTTTCCTTATTCAACTCATAACAACGAGCCAGCCCCACGTATAAATCAAATAAAGGGTACTCATTGGAATATTGAATGGTCCTTTTGTATGCATTAATAGCGTTTTTATAATCTTTTTTTCCTTCAAGAGAATAAGCGATCCCCATATTAGCAAAGTGATGATGTAAGGAAGAAGGTGATCCATTTAAAATATTCTGATAAAAATCTATAGCCTTGTCGTAACTGGCCTCGTTAAAATATTCGTCAGCAAGCACCAATAAAGCTCGTTGTTTTTGTGGTCCTTCGCTAAACTCTTCTAAAATTATTCCTATTTGTTTAATTTTCTCCTTAGAGTTACTCTCTTTAGCTGATTTAGCTTGCTCTACCTTGAAATATAAGGACTCCATACTAAGACTTTTTTCATTCTGAATATACTTAATCCATATACCTGAAAAAACCACAACAATTAACGATATAACAATAGAAATCAACCCTGTTTTGTGTTTGGAACAATAGGCTATTAGGATATCAGTGGTTGATATGAACTGATCGGGCTGAATTAAATCCTTACGACGTACTTTTGCAGTTTTAGCCATATTTTATCAATCTCTAAAAAAAGAAAGATTCAACGAAATTTGAATACAAATATTTTCTCTTAATCATTATAATGCAGTGGTTTTTGTCTTTATATCCCCATTATTATAGATAAACTATTTGCCCTGCACATCAAAATTTTTTAGAAGAAAATTAGGTTAAACTAGAATTATAACATGAATCATTTAGTCATTATTTTAAGTTAAGAGTAAATGTCAAAAAAATCCATAAGTGTTATCGGTGCCGGTAGTTGGGGAACTGCTTTATCTATACATTTAGCAAGAATTGGACATAAAGTTAATCTATGGGTGTATGAAAAGTTACTGTGTGAGCAAATAAAAGAAACAAAAGAA
>JALPWY010000054.1 GCA_023271875.1 Nitrospinaceae bacterium
TTTCAAGCCTACCAAACGGTAGCTTTAAACGATCGTAAACTGGGGTTAAACGTTTTTCAAGATCCTCAGAGGAAACAATATTCTTAGGAAGGTGATAACCTAATCCTTCAATATATACATTTTTGAATCGCACAATTTAAATATCCTTAAGAAACTTTAAAGTCCTACCAATCTATCTCATTTGCATTTCGTAGTATTTCTTATACAATCCTGAACTGGAAAGAAGTTTTTCATGGGTACCAACCTCAACAATCTCACCCTTATCTAGAACAATGATCGAATGGGCATGTGCAATAGTTGATAGGCGGTGAGCAATCATAAAAGTAGTTCGATGCTTCATTAAATTATGTAAAGCATCCTGTACAGATTTTTCAGACTCCGAATCTAAGGCAGAAGTAGCTTCATCCAGCACAAGAATAGGAGCATTTCGAAGAATCGCTCTAGCAATAGAAATCCGTTGCCGCTGCCCGCCAGAAAGCTTAACCCCACGCTCCCCAATAATCGTGCTATAGCCATCTTCAAAATCCCTCACAAAAGAATCTACATGAGCCGCCTTGGATGCACGAAGGATGTCATCTTCTGATGCATTGGGTCTTCCATAGGCAATATTTTTTCTAACCGTATCATTAAAAAGAAATGTTTCCTGTGATACAAGAGCCAAATTACTCCTTAAAGATTTTAGTGTGTAGTCTTTAATATTAATTCCGTCAATTGAGATGCTACCCGCGGAAGGTTCATGAAAACGAAACAAAAGATCAACTAATGTCGTTTTACCAGCACCGCTCATACCAACAATGGCAAGAATTTTTGATTTTTCTAACCTCACATTAACTTTAGTCAAAACAGCAGTACTTCTAGAAGGATATTTGAATGAGACATTTTCAAATACAATAGACTGATTAAAATTAGCTAGTTCTTTAGTCCCTTCTTTGATTTTTTCCTCCTCTAAGTCAAGGATCGAGAAAACTCTTTCAGCGGCAGCAAGAGAAGGCTGAAGAGTTGCATATAATTTAAAAAGCACCCGTATAGGTGCATACATCATAAAAAGGCCAACAATAAAAGCAATAAAGGTTCCCTGGCTAACTTTATCCGTTATAACCTGAAGACCACCATACCAAAGAATAACTGATACACCCATTACACCCAAAAGTTCAAGGAATGGTGAGGTGATTTCAATATATTTGACATTTTTTTTCATAACTCGAAGAAAATTCTCACTATAACTATTAAATTTTTGATCTTCCTTAGTCTCCATGCCAAAGGCACGCACGACTTTTACACCAGAAAATGATTCGAGAATAGTGCCGTTAAGATCTGCGATAATTTCTTGCCCCTTATGACTTAGCTTCTTCAACTTCCGCGCTATATTTCCTATGGGTAAAACCATAATCGGAAATATTAAAATTGAAATTATTGCCCAATCCCATTTAAGATAAAAAACCCACCCCAATAACGCGATCAGAGTAATCGAGTTCTGAATTAGCTCTTTTAATGTACGAGTAATTGTTGACTGCATAATACCGACATCATTCATGACTCTTGACATCAATTGACCTGTTTCATTATCTTCAAAGAAGATAAATGGAAGTTTATGTATATGAGAAAATAATTGCTCCCTAACACGGACAACTAACTCCCAAGAGATCCCCAATATGATAATGTTCTGTACATACACTAAGCCTGCTTTAATAGAGTAAAGAATGACCAGTGCAATCGGTATTACCTTGAGCATAAGAAAATCTTTCTGCATAAAAACATCATCAAATGTTTTTTGAATGAGAGGAACAGGGGAGCTTGCGATGACGCCAACAACTACTGAAAACAGAATCGCCAAAGAAAGTTTTTTCTTATAGGGCTTTAAAAATCCGAATAGTCGTCTATAAAGTTTTATATTCACTCGACAGGATGTAAGTTGGAAAATGATTCTTAATAGAAAAAGCCCCCAGACATTGAAAACTAATCAACACCGTAGGGGCTATTATAGTACGTTAATGGTGGGTAATTGTTCCGGATAAAGTAAAAAAAGTGACCTCTTTAATATTTATTCCCAAGAGATCAAAGTGCTTACTCTAAGCATCAACCTTTTTGGGTAAAAAATCCTCTAAGGTTGCTCCATTAGCAATTGCTTCTTCCATCATCTTAACGGAATCTTTAATACCAGCTTCACAAACTTCTAAGGTAATTTCCTTAATATCATTGGAACGCGCATATGCCATTACCCTAGTTCGAGTATTATCCCTCATAAACCCTTTAGGAACGAGCTCTAACCTATTGATTGCCTTTTCAGTCCATATAAAATCTGTAACCTTAGGCTCATCATCCTCCATATAATTCTCTAGAGCTTTGTTTTCCTCTGGTTTTTTAACAATTTTTTCATTTAAAATCTGATCTAAAAAAGCGACCGAAACCGTTTCAATACTCTGGACTCTAGCATTTTTTTCAACTCTTGCCTGAGCTCTTCTACGCACATGACCTTCAGGATAATTCTCAAGCTTTTGAAGTGCATCCTCTGTCCATTGAACTTTTTTATCATCAAAAGTGGTCATTTGCTTAACCCCAGACATTTCTTTTTCATCAGGCTTAAATCCCTCTTTATGAACAGGGACCAAACTATCACCTACAGCTCCGCAAACAAAACACTTAATCACATCACTACCCATAAAAGTCTTACAATGTTTACATTGAAAGGTAATATCTGTAACCTGAGCTCCATTAGAGTTTCTACCATCAGCAGTAACGGCTACATGCTCAGCACTCACCTCCACCTTGCCAGCATCTCCATTAGCTATGTCCTCTTTAGAAGACATATTCTTATCAGCATCCTCACCTGCATGTGCATCAAGCATTTGCTGTTTGTAGTCCTTTAGAACATTCTCAGACTCAGGATCTACGCCATCTTCTCTTATTTTTTCGCCAATTTGCCGCATCGCTTGCATCGCACCAGCAGGAAGAATATTTTCTACCGCCTCAGTTATAACACCGGAAGTGATCATACTGTGACCCCTCTCTATGGCATATCGAAGTATCGCAGAGGTCGCCATCGGCCGAACAAACCCTGGGATCTTCTTTAAACGCTCTCTTCCTTCAGCCGTCCACTCAATACTTTCTTCAGCCTGCATATCAATATCAGGTTTAAATGTACGGCTAGAGAGTAAAACGTTACATGGAACCATACGCATAAGATTCTCGGCATTCCCTCCGATATCCATTTCCGGACCACTATGAACACCAATACGTCCTAAAATAAGAAGAAAAGGATTTTCTTCACGAGCATATTGGAGAACTTTTTCAAAAACCTTACCATCGAGCAACCGAATGGTGCATTCCATTCCCTCATCCTCAACAATTTTTTTTGAAATCTCGAGATGAGCCTGATAAATTTTTGCTAAACCTTTATCGATTATATCTTCGTGAAGTTTTTCTTGCTGTTCAAACTTAAATACCTTACCCGCCTCCTTTGAAAGAACCCCTGTAAGACTGTTAAACATCGCGTAGTGAAAATAAGGGTCGAATGTAGAAATAATTTCCAAAGGTTTATTCAATGCCTTAGATAGTTCCATACCTGTTTTTAATCCACCAAAAGACTGCTGGCTACCATCAACAGCCACAACAATTTTATCACTCGACGACCGCTCACCATGGATTTCAGGAATATATTTAACCAGTAATGTATCCGTCTGAATACGCCTAACTACTCTTTCTGCAACGGTACCTATCAGGCTATCTTTGATAGCACCCAATCCTAGAGCCCCCATGATTACTAAATCATAATTAGATTCTTTTATATCACGAACCAATTCTGTGTAATTCCTTCCCTCAAGGGACTTGCCTTCAAATGGAATATTTAATTTTGTGGTTCTATCTTTTGGAACATCAAGGTATGAATCA
Source organism: Nitrospinaceae bacterium (assembly GCA_023271875.1). GTDB lineage: Bacteria > Nitrospinota > Nitrospinia > Nitrospinales > VA-1 > Nitromaritima. The sequence continues at coordinate 3,889 of JALPWY010000054.1, forward strand.
GTAATCACTTCCATCCCTTTAGTGATTAATTGATCGTGGATATTTCGCTGTTTTTCCAGCTCATCTTCCTCCTGATATTCCTCAGGTAGACCACTTTCCATTTGACGAAAACGAACATCGTGCATTTTAGCGGCATAGACGTGACTAGCCACGATTGTCGACCCAAACTTCTGAGCTAGTTCCAATCCTATATCAATACAAGTATTGGAATAGTCAGAATTATCGACAGGCAAATAAATAGAATCAAGCATGAATTAGACCTCGTTCAAGAACTGCCGGAAGGCAAGAAATAATATTTTAGTTTATATTCACACAACTATAATGTATTAAAAGGAGCACTGACTACCGCAGAAAACTATGCTCAACAAAGGAAAAGGACTAGATAACTACCCATGAATCAATGAAAATTTTAACAAATTTTCCCGAACTGTCAATATAAAAGCATAAAGCAATGAAGTGATCGATACATAGAGGTTTTTACATCAAATTTGCTAATAGATAAGAAAAAATTGTCCCTTTTGATAAATGCCAAAGGATCCAGCAGCTTATCCGAGAAATCGTTGCAGATATAATAAGCCGAGATATAACTACATAAAAACAATTAATAAAATGTATTTAACATTATGTTTTTAAAAGGTATTTAATAAATTTAATTTATGACGAAGAAATTTTTGCCTCAGATCATCTTTTTAGCTAAAATGTGCGCAGGTTTACGATATGGCGAGAATCCTAAAGGAATTCAACCTTACTAACCATACATCTAAAGTTGTGATGCGGTGAGCGCCTGCATTAACCCGAACCTCCGCTAGTTTTACTAGACAGGATCATTTTTTTTCAACCACGATAACAACCGGAGTAGGAGAGCATTCGAATGCTTTTTACCAACGATGATGAAGTATTTAAGTATCTAAAAGGCATAGTCAGCCTGAATAATGGAGGCGTTGTAATTGAGGACGTTGACCGGCTAAAAACACTAGGCATTGATACTCTGGTTGAAAATTCAGTTCTTAATAATTCTAGCCAAATCAGAGGGCTTTCTCGCTTTATCATTAAATCAGCTGCGTTAGAAATGGGTATAGTTCCATCATCGATTCAGGGCCTTTACAACGCACGTGGGCGAGATGAGTGTGGGGGCTTTACAGTTCCGGCAATAAATATTAGAGGATTGTCATACGATTTTAGCAGATCAATATTTCGCACAGCTCAAAAACTAAATACAGGATCTTTCATTTTTGAAATAGCAAAGTCTGAAATCGGTTATACCTTTCAACAACCACACGAAATAGTGGGAGTAATTCTAGGAGCAGCCATTCGAGAAAATTATACCGGACCAGTCTTTATTCAAGGTGATCATTTCCAAGTTAATGCAAAAAATTTTCATGATAGTGAAGAGAAAGAAATATCAGGCTTAAAAAAACTAATACAAAAAGGGATTGAAGCAGGTTTTTATAATATTGATATTGATACATCAACATTAGTAGATCTTAGTAAAAATACAGTTATTGAGCAACAACGGGCCAACTTTGAGGTAGGCGTTGAACTAACAAAATATATTAGAGCATTGGAACCAGAGGGAATCACAATATCAGTCGGTGGCGAAATAGGCGAGGTTGGCAAAGAAAATAGTAACGAAAATGAGTTAAGAGCCTATTTAGATAACTTTAATGAGTTGTTAGACAGAGAGGATAAAGGAGCCCGCAGCATAAGCAAGATATCAATACAAACTGGGACTTCACATGGAGGGGTACCTGGACCTGATGGAAAGGTTGTTGAGGTAAACCTTGATTTTGAGTGTCTTGAAAACTTATCACGCATAGCTCGCCAAGACTATGGGCTCGCAGGCGCCGTTCAGCACGGGGCATCTACCCTACCTAGTGATCTATTCAACAAGTTCCCAGAACTCGAAACTGCTGAAATTCACCTAGCAACAGATTTTCAAAATATGATTTATGATAACGAACTTTTCCCTGAAGATTTTAAAAAAGAAATTTACGTGCATTTAAGAAAAAACTTCGCATCCGAAAAAAAAGGAACCGATACAGACGAGCAGTTTATCTACAAAACCAGAAAAAAAGGATTTGGTGAATTTAAATCCAAGTTCTGGGATCTTTCTAACGAAATCAGAACAGAAATAGGCAGCCAGCTTCAGAAAAAAGTCGAACACCTATTTACCCAGCTAAAAGTCGAAGACACCCTCGAAGTAACAAAAAACACGACTCCTTTAGTAAAGGTTCCCCCTGTCCTAGCTCAAGAAATTGCTTCTGCATAAGCAGTTAACTAGCACTTGGCTAACATACACCAAAGTGGCGAGCATCAAGAAAAACTATTTTTTTCTATCCTTTTGATCTATTTTTAAACTCTGGAACCGAAGTGATGGCAGAAGCTGGAACTCGCTCCTTGCTCCCCTTTGCACGCATTAAAACTTCTAAACGCGGGGTCTGAGAATCTAAAAATAATTCACGCGCTTTCTCTATAACATCATTTTTGCTAAGATCTTTAATTGCTTGAATTAACTTCTTTTTGAACTGAAAGTCCCCCTCTTCATCTGTAGCTAAAGTATATAAATCTCCAACAACCGCACCAATGCTGTCACCTTCTTTTTCTAGTGCAATAATTTTCGCTTGCCGGTGTTTTTCAAATTCCTCATCGGATAAATTAGCAAACATTTTATCCGTTGTTTTAAGCCAAACCCTCACTCTTTTACTCATTTCGAATGGACCATGAGTTGATGATTGAATCAAAAATCTAAAAAACATACGCTTTTCGGTTCTCTGCTGAAAACTCCAGACGATATATCCTAACTGCTGATTTGTCCTCATTTGGGTATAAAAATCATTTTCTACAATTGAAGCTATTATGGAAACCTTAGCCATTAGAGCGAGGTCCTTTTCTCCGACTTGAATAGTATATGAGAGAGAATTATTATTATCCTCAACCTCTCTTGAAAACTGAATACGCTCACCAGGATTTAAAACTTCAACCACCTGCTCATACCTTTCATTCATTGGAAGGGATTGGCCGTTTAACGAATTTAGAAGAATCGATACACTTTCTTTGGCCTGCTCATCGGTCCAATTCCCATGGATTACCCCGGTAACATATACTTTCTCGTATAGCTTTCTCGCAAACGACTTTACGTCATCCAGAGTTAGTGGACTCAATGCGTCTAATTTTTCTTCATCTGTATACTGATTATCTAACATCATTAACCAGTTATAATAACCACCACGCTGGTATGCTTGGTTCATCTTCTTATTTTTTAACCCTCGAACCATGGCCTCTTTGACATTGTTAAATTTCTGCTCATCAATATTTATATTTGTAAGGTTTTTTGTGACAAGCTTTATTAAATCTCCAATTCGCTCAGAATAACCACCAAGAGTTAGCACAACTCCTTTTTTATTAGTTGACAGCGAATAAGACAAACCAGCCTCTTGAATTGGATAAACTAATTCGTTTAAACCTTCTCTCACAGCTGATTCATAAAGTTTAGCCAATTCTAGATTTTTAGGATTTCCATATACCTTTGGTGTTTCTATTCGAAACATCAATGCAAGCTTAGGCTGCTGAAACTTGTCGTCATACATAAACCATACTTTTGCAATATCGTCTTGCCGTATAAGATGAGGCTGATCATCAACTAATTTCAGGTTATGAGGAATAAAGTCATTTTTTGTTTGATAAAAAATTCCAGATATATTCAAATTATTTTTTAATTTATCAAAAAACTCTCCACCGACTAACTCGAGTGAATATTCCGCATCATAATAAGGTGCTGTCTTATCAGTTAATGCATTTTTATGACTCAACACAACAAGGGCATTTTCCAAGATCAAAGTATCAAGCAATGCCTTGTAGGCATAAGGATCATATTTGGTTAAAAGAAAAGGAAGAGTTTTAACATTCTCCAGGCTGTAATCATGCAAAAGTGCAGCTTTCCCAGCAACAAATCCCATTCCTTCATTGGGATTTTTCCAATCAAAATTTATTTGTGCCATGGTCTGATTTTCTTTAAACGTGTATTCTTCAACACCATGATCCCTTATCATTCGGATATAGTTGAATATCAACTCGAGTATCCGTTCATAGTTTTCCAACCCTTTTGGGGTTAGGGAAACACTGATTCCAAAGGAATTAATATCAGGATGACTACTGCCTCCTCCAGCACTAAGGCTAAGAACCAAGCCTTCTTCCTTTAATTTAGAGAGCAGCGAACCTTTACCCTCATGGCCAAGCAAAGAACTAATAATGCCAGCCGGTTTACTATCTTGGTAATCCTTCAAACGAATAGTAGGAAAATCAACTTCAAGAGATCGAATATCCTTGATGGTTTTAATCTTTAATAAACGGAATTGATTTTCAAGCGGTTTCCTAAAAACCTTTGGCATTGGTGGAAGCTTCACTTCTTGAGTGGGGATACCTGAAAAATATTTTTTTGCTATACCAAACAAATTCTGCATTGGCAAATTTGAAATAAAAGCAAGCCTCATGTTCGAAGCTGAATAATACTTTTTATAAAAATCTAGTAACGCAGGTCGATTGTCTCCGGAAAGCGTGTCTTGATTACCGGTTCCAAACTTGGTTAACGGGTGACCAGGCTCTGAAATCTGTTTATTAACAAAACTTCCTCTCCATCCATCATTTAGCTTATTTTTTTGGTGCTCATTATTGACAGCTTTTACTTCCCTTTCCGAATAGGTTTTATTGAATAAAGGTGCCTTAAAAAAATCACTAAACCTATCCAATGCTTCATCAAAACCTTCATGAGAAACCTGAAAAAAATAATTAGTTATGGCACCAGCGGTATACGCATTGCTAGCTCCTGAATGCTCATCTAAAAATTTCTTAAAAGATCCTACTTCTGGGTATTTTTTTGTTCCCAAAAACAGCATGTGCTCTAAATAGTGAGCTAACCCCTGTTTTTCCTCGGGATCATGCAAATGACCAACTCCAACTGATAAAGCAGCAGCACTGCGATGAACATCTGGGTCAGAAATTAAAAGAATATCTAATCCATTTTCAAGTGAAAAAGTTTTTGTTTCCCGTTTATCTCCTTTTACAGCCTCAGCAGTAACAACTAAAAGAAAAAACAAAATTAATACAGTAAAAAATACTTTAAAATTCATTGAAATACGATACACAGCAAACCTCCAGTTATGTAAACACAGGAAATACTATTCAGGTTTAATATTAACAAGCTAATAACATCATTATAAAATGAGTTAGTTAGTTATTTAGTTAATTTTTTTTAATCTGGTCCTGACATATAAAACGTTTTATTAAAAAAATATTAATCATTAACCTCACACACCATTCTCATCTATGGAAATTAAAATAACCCCAAGAATGACCAGCAAGCCGGCTAAAATACGTTGCCTTCCATATGGTTCATTTAGTTTCCAACAACCCCAGTAAACAACCATCAAGACACTTATTTGACGAAGAGAAACAACAGCGCTCAATTTTTCAAATTGCAAAACCACACAAATCAGACCATAAGAAAAAGTAGTTGCTACAGCAGCTAGAAAACATTTCCTCCAATCAAGAGTCCAGTTTTTTATAATTTCCTCTAGGGGAAATTTGTTAAAAATATAGATGTTGCATATAACGAATCCAATTATTGCTTCAAGAAAAAAAAATGTTACCCCATTAGTAAACGGCTGATCTGGAAAGTAAAACATATACTTATCCATAGCCTTTTTATCTACCAAGCTATAACTCACTACTAAAGCAAGGGTAATAAATGTCCATCGCATATCATTGTGTCCGATAGCTATATACATACTTTTTAGCCCTTGGATTAATTTTTTATCAAAATGAAGAATATATATCGCCGAAATAATAACCAATACCGCTAGAATAATGAGTAAACTTATTTTTTCACCTAAAAAAAGCCATGCAAAAAGAGGAACGAATACCGGAGCAGAACGGGCGATAGGATAAACATAGGATATATCTTCAGTACCATAGGCTCTAGATAAACTCAGAATATAAAAACCATGTAAGATACCCGAAATCAGAGCCCATACAAATAATTCATACCCAATATTTATTGGAAAACCATCAAATAAAAAATAAGTTGCCGCTAAAACAATTATCCAAATTCCTTTTAATGCTGAAAAGCACTGTGAATTATTGCTGGTTTGAGTAAGAATATTCCAAAAAGAATGGAACAAACTAGAAATAAGAATAAGAAAAATACTGTTAGTTGCCAAAATCTAGTGTTCCCAATTAGGGTTAACTAAGATAACAATCAGTTTGTAAAAGGATCCACTTAAATAAGAATAACCACCAATCAAGAATGCTTCGACAATGATAAATAAAATAGGTTTTATTTCATACACTGTTTCTAACTTACAGCAATCTATTAAGTTTTACCAAAACCTACTCGGATTAGAACTATTATTGAAAGATGATCGTTGGGCGGAATTTAACATTTCGGGACAAAGATTCGCAATTCATGAAAAAACCAATGGAGCAATCATGCATGATCAATCCGCTGCTATTGTTTATTTTGAAGCTAATCCAATAGAGACTATTGTCAAAAATTTACAGGTTAAGGGTGTGAAGTTTCGCGGAGAAATTGAGGTGTATTCTTACGGAAAGCTAATTCTATTTTCGGACCCAGACAACAATTCTCTGGGTTTATATGAACCTCCAAAAAAAAAGCCCTGCAAATGACCCCAAAATAGTTTTCAAGATAGGTTTTAACAAATCATTCAGACCAAATTAAATGATGTTGTCTGCTATATATAGATATTGTAGTATTACTTAATGACTAACCCTCTGACCCATTTTAACGAAGAAGGGCGCGCTCGCATGGTTGACGTTGGCGAGAAAAACTCCACCCAACGTATAGCTGTCGCCACTGGTCAGGTTTATCTACAACCAAGCACAATGCGTCTGATTAAAGATGGCGATATTAAAAAAGGGGACGTTTTAGCTGTAGCTCAAGTCGCCGGGATTATGGGTGCAAAAAAAACATCTGATATTATTCCAATGTGCCACCCTCTCCTCCTGACAAATGTAGATATTGCGTTCGATGATAATTTAGAACCAGATCCAACAACTGGATTATGCTGCATTGAAATTAAAGCTACGGTTAAAGTAACTGGACAAACAGGCGTTGAAATGGAAGCCCTAACAGCAGTTTCAATAGCTGCCTTAACAATCTACGATATGTGTAAAGCTGTTGACAGAGAAATATTTTTTAAAAACATTGGACTAATTCAAAAATCAGGAGGAAAGTCCGGTACTTTTAGTAAAAAACGTGTAGGAGTATAATGACCTTATAATCAAATTAGTCCCGTAAATAAATACCTATGATTAAAGTAAAATATTTTGCAAGCCTTCGATCGATAGCAGGTAAAGAAGAAGATCAATTTAATATGGGAAGAGAGACAACTCTTATAAATTTAACCCATGAAATATCAAAAACTGCACCTATAATTGGTGAAATGATTTTAGGTAAGAAAGTTATGGTTTCAGTTAATTTAGAAGTAGCGTCACTCGAATCTATAATTAGAGATGGCGATGAAATCGCACTACTTCCTCCATTTTCAGGTGGCATTTGAAAGGAAAATAAAATGAGCACCGCATTGGAATCCAACGTCCGAATTCAGCAAGAAAACTTCGTTGTAACAGACGAAATTGAGGCAATTAAAAAAGTATCTCGTAATATTGGTGGGATTACTACCTTTTTGGGAACCGGGCGAGAGTTATCAAAAGGAGAAAATATTTCCAAATTAGACTTTGAACACTATCCAAAAATGGCTGAGAAAAAACTGGAGGAAATTCGAATACAGGCCATTAAAGATTATGGAATTATTGAAATGATCATTGTCCATAGGATAGGAGAAATCGATATAGGCGAAAATATAGTTTTAATTGTTGCTGCTGGGGAACACCGAAAAGAAACGTTCAAAGCCTGCGA
>JALPWY010000056.1 GCA_023271875.1 Nitrospinaceae bacterium
CTTCCAGAATACCTTGACGATTAAACTCTGCACCCGTGTAGGCACCTTTTTTGTGTCCAAATAATTCGCTATAAGTGAGTTCTCCACTATATGCGGCAATATTAGTTTTTCTCAAAATAAGTTTAAAATCATCCCCATTTATTTGTTTGAAAATTTCCGTAATGCGTGAATATATATTATTAAAAAAGAATTCCTTTCCGGTGCCAGTCTCTCCATGTATTAGGAGGGAAGGAAGTCCCATGTTGGTTTCTGAGGATTGGGCGCTATCCCATTTTAACATGCGATTACATACCGACTCTACAACGGTGTTAATTCTACTTACTAACCTATGGATAGTTTTGCTTCTCCCAATAACATTTCCGAAATAATATGAAGACACTTTGGGATCTCGATATTCCACTTCCTGACGGAGTTGTGTTATCTCCCGTTGAAGTTCTTGTATATGAATTAGATTGTTGACTTTCTGGCTAATGAGGCTAGCGATAATTTGGACAATTCTCTTGTGTTCAACAGTAAAATAGTTTTTTCGAAAGTGATCTTGATTGATAATACCAAGAACACTGTTCCCGAATATTATAGGAACAGCCATTTCGGAAGAAATGGCAGGAGAAAGATTTTTATAAAAGCCATTTGTTAAGATCGTGTCCTGCACATTGGAATATATAATAGGCTGGGTTGTGTGAGCGCAGTATCCGTTGAGCGATTTTAGGGCGTTTGGTAGGCCATCTCCTCCCACTGGTAAAGCAGGAATTTTATTTTTTGTCCATCCTCGCGATTTAGCTCCTATGAGACTTCCATCCTTGTTTTCAACCACCAGCCAAGGTTTTCCATCAATAATTTTTAATATGGATATACTCCCACTATCTGCGCCAATTAACTCTGATGTTTTGTTTAGAATCTTATGTAAAAAGGAAGGTAGTGACTCGTGCTTGCTTGCAAGCAACCCCTCAATTTCTCCTAAAATCTCAATTTCTATATGCGCAGAACTATCTCTTAAAATGCTTTTTTCAACCATCGCGGCATGTTCTTCAAGTAGCCGTATTTCTATCTGAGAGAATTGATGGATTTCATTAGTATAATAATTTACGGAACAAATAAACTTACCACTTAGGTGGTCGTATCTTGGAATTTGGTAGAGTGACACCAGGTCTATTTTTTTAATGACTTCTTTACGTGCAAAACTTTCTTCCCAAATATTTTTGATATAAATAGGAGCTTGATTTTTTTTTCTCATTACTAAGCCACTTTTTTTACTGTGTTTGACTATACGGTTGATTAGATTTTCATCATTTAAGACACTCAATATTTCCTTATCTAAATATAAAGGAACATCTTCTTTTTTTTTCGAATAGACAGCTATTATTTCGACTATATCAGTAGGGTTAACGGGATTTAACTTCGAAAGATTTGAAGACGCTGGAATAAACACTGATGCTAACGCAACCTTGTCTATTAATTTAACAGCTGATCGAACGATCATCCATGCGGCTTCTTTTTTGCGAGCAACATCTAGGTGCCGTGAAAATGATATCTGTTGGTGGAATCGTTTTGCCCGGTCGATAACCATGCTTATATTTGTAAGAAAATTGTTTGCCGCATCAATTTCTTGATTTGATATAAACTTTCCTTCTCGCCCCCAATCTAAAGTAAGGGTCCCAATAGGTCTTAACTCGTGAGTAATGGGAAAAACAACAGAGGTTTTAATGCCTGACATTTTTTCAAATGGATTTCTGTATTTAATAAACCCCTCCGGCAAGTTCCATGATCGAATGATCTTGTTTTCATAAAAAGCTTGGCTGGTTATGGAGTCGCGTGGGGAAATAAATTTAGTGATTTGTTGTTCATAAGGGTTTTTCTTGTCGGTCATGTACTGACAGATAAGAATACCTTGATGCAAGTCTTCTAGGTAGACCCGAACCATGAGGCATTCAAAGATAGATTTTAGCCCTACAGCTGTGTAGTGCAGGATATCGGACAGATTTTCTTTCCCAAATACTTGGATTTTTTCCGTTAGCTTTTGAAGGTCATTTCTCATTACTTACAGCTTATAATTGAGTAAAAAATATACACTATCATATCTTATGCTAAAAATGCGTTGTACATACATTCAATCTTTTGGTTTTAATGACTCTATGTTTCGTCAAAAAATGGTCGCAGTAGGAAAAATATTTACATTAAGTATTTGATTGAGCTCATTATGTAATGAGTATGCTTAGGTCTAACCCTTTTATTTATGAATATTTATACGATTTTTGGTTGGTTGTGAGGCAAGGTTTAATATGGCATAATAATTGCTGTTTAAAGAGTGAGGTAAAACTATGTTCATAGACAAATTACTATTTTCTGACAAAACACCCTTAGTTCTCAAAAAAGGTCTGGACTTTCAGTCCGCGCGTAATCTGATATTATCAACTAATATCAGTAACATGGAAACACCTGATTTCAAAGCGCATGATATCAATTTTGAGCAGCAATTACAGGACGTTATCAAAAGCAGTAATCAACTTCAGCTAAGATCAACTAATAGCAAGCATTTTGGGCCTTCAAATGAGGCTTTAAAAGGTTTGGACCCTTTACCCTTTGAATTGAAGGATCCTTCAAAATCCAATGGAAATAACGTTAATATAGACAAAGAAATGGGTAAATTAGCGGAGAACCAAATTATGTACACTGCCTTTATCCAGCTCATGATGAAACGTGGTTCTACCGTACGAAGTGCTGTTACTGAGTTGCCCCAACAATAGTTTTTTTTAGAGAAGACCTGTGGTAATTAAGTGGTTGACAATAAACTCGCTTTAGGATTAGCTTGTAGGAGACGATACGTTTTTAGATTAAGCTATCCACTCTACTTATGAAAGATATAACAATACAGAGTAATTTAAAAGCCCTCGGTGGAGTTGGTGCCCCGGGAATGGACATAAAAAAAAGAGGCGCCGAAGAGGAGGGTGCTTCATTTGCAAACACTTTGACCGAGTCTCTGGATAAGGTAAATGACTTGCAGAAGGAAGCAGACAAGGCTATAGAAGACTTTGCGACCGGAAAGACTCGTAATATACACGAAACGATGATCGCGGTTAACAAAGCTGATCTCGCTTTTCGTTTGACAATGCAAGTGCGTAATAAAATTGTTGAAGCTTATCAAGAGGTTATGCGTACCCAGATTTAGTTAATAATAAAACGAAACTGCTGAGCTCTTGGACTCCATGTCTGGGAGCTTTTTTTAATTTATTCTTGGTGATTGACAGGAGTATTCAATTGACAGATGATTAAAGATAGAGCCAATTAAAAATGTTAGTAATCCGTTTGTATGTTGGAGGTTTTATGCTTCAGTGGAGAAAAATATTTATAACCGTTGCCTGGCTTAGTTTATTTTTGTTTGTTGGCACACAGCAGATACATGCACAAGCTAGTGGTCATGCCAGTGTTGGACTAGGGCATGGGGAAGAGGGTTTTTTGCATCTTGAGGAAATGATAAAGCATCTGGAGTTTGGGTTGAAAATGCCAGATGCGAGGCAGGATCTGAAGTCCCATGGTAGAGTGGCAATCAAGCATGCAAGAGAAGCTCTTAAACATTACAATGAGGCGCTGAAGCATGCTAACGAATCCTTGGGGCGCCAGACTCGTAATCCAATGATGGGCGGGGGCTCAGGTAGTGAGCATTTTCAGGAGGAAGGTTCATCCCATTCGCATGAGGAAGGCTCTCATTAAAAATTATACTAAAAAATTTAAAATTAATTTTTAGTATAATTTTTATCCATCTCATAGCATTTTGTTCAATGCTAGACTCATGGACTCTTTCATGTAATCTAATAGAGCGTAGTGAGCTTGCAGCTGGTTGTAAGTGCTATCTCTGATTTTTTCTTCGGATATACTTTTTACTTTCTTGTAGTTTTGAATCACTGTGATCCAGTCAGATTTTTTTTTTAACCATTGTTTTTCTTCTATCCACTGAAAACATGATTCATCAGAGGAAAAACTTTTCCCTTCTTGTTCTGCGAAAGCGCGGATAGCCTTAAGCGCAACTTCATAGGTCAGGCTAAACCGTTGAAGAGCAGCCCCTCGATAATAATCCGTATCTTCTTTTTCTATTACTTCTTTTAGCCTAGCAAGTGACCAGTTTAGATGTGGCAGGATAATTTGTGGAGATTGTGGAGAAGCCATTTCAATATTTGAAAATTGGTTGGTTCTTATATTTTTATATCCAATAGAATACTTTTGTTTTATTTAAATTGTAATTTTTTTTTCTGAGATGTTTAAATATTATTTAATCAACAAACTACTAAGTTTGCTTTCTCCCTATTTCAAGTTTTTTGATATCTTTTCGTGAAAATGCTATTTTGTTAATTTTTATAATCATTGAGTAAGTATAATTTTAAATGGATCGATTTATTTTAGCTGGAGAGCATACTGTTATTGATACGGAGACGCGTTTGATGTGGATGCGTACAGATAGTATGAATGATATGGAAAAATGGGTCAATTACCAGGAAAGTGTTGATTACGTACGGAATCTTTGTGAATCAAATATTGCTGGATTCAGTGATTGGCGATTACCTTCTCGAGAAGAGATAGGTACTCTGTTTAATAAATCTTATTCTATTCAAGATAAATTTGAAAAAAACATTCATATAAGTGAATGCTTTTCTCCTGGTGGTGGGTTTTCTGTGATTGCTCAGCAAGTGAGCGGGCGCATGCGTACCTTTGTTCTGAATTTACGCACGGGAGAATATAGTCATCCAGATGGATTGTGGACATTAACAGAGGCGGCGCGGGCTGTCCGTACTATTGGTGTAGATGAAAAAATTGGCGATAAATGATTAATTGTTCAGGAGATTTATTAAATGAGTGAAACCTATAATCCTTCAGAAATATTTTCTTCCAATTCATTAATTAAAAGTATGGATGAATACAAAAACAAGTATCAACGATCTTTAGATGACCCTGATGGGTTTTGGGCAGAGGAAGCTGAGAAGTTTGTCTGGTTTGATACGTGGGATACTGTTCGCCAGTTCAACTACGATGTTCGGAAAGGGCGTATTTCTATTGAGTGGTTTAAAGGTGGTAAAACTAATATAGCTGTGAATTGTATTGATCGTCACCTTGAGACAAGGGGTGAGCAGACAGCAATTTTATGGGAAGGTAATGAACCAGGAGAAAATCGCTCTCTTACCTACAATCAATTACATTCTGAGGTGTGCCGTTTTTCTAATGTTCTAAAACAACGTGGTGTATTGAAAGGTGACCGCGTCTCTATTTATATGCCTATGGTTCCGGAATTGGCTATTGCAATGTTAGCTTGTGCAAGAATTGGGGCGATACACTCAATTGTATTTGGTGGTTTTTCTTCAACTGCCTTAGCGGATCGAATAACTGACTCCAGTTGTACCTTACTTATTACTACGGATGGTTCCTTTCGTGGAAAAAAGCCTGTACCTGTTAAAGTTAGCGCAGATGAAGCTATCAAATTGGCAGCAATAAAGGGGGTGGAGGTTAAAACTTGTATAGTTGTTGAGCGTGTGGGATCAAAAATTTCAACAGAAATGACGTCAGGTCGTGATTATTGGTGGCATGATGAAATGAAGTCAGCCGAGTCCATATGTGATCCAGAGCAGATGGATGCGGAGGACCCCTTGTTTATTCTTTATACATCGGGTTCAACAGGAAAACCAAAAGGTGTGCAGCATAATGTGGGCGGCTATATGGTTTTTACCTCACTGACGCATAAATATACTTTTGATTATCATGATGGAGATATCTGGTGGTGTACTGCCGACATAGGATGGGTCACAGGCCATTCTTATATTGTGTATGGTCCTCTAGCAAATGGTGCAACGACTATCATGTTTGAAGGTATTCCCACATATCCAGATGCCGGTAGATTCTGGGACGTAGTTGACCGTCTAAAGGTAACCCAGTTTTATACAGCACCAACAGCTATTAGGGCCCTGATGTCACATGGGGAAGAAGTACCTAGTAATTATGATCTTTCCACACTTAGGGTGCTGGGATCAGTGGGAGAACCTATTAACCCGGAAGCATGGCGATGGTATCACAAGAATATTGGGAGAGGGCGCTGTCCAATTGTTGATACTTGGTGGCAGACAGAAACAGGGGGTATCCTTATAACCCCACTCCCTGGTTGCACTCCTACAAAACCTGGTTCTGCGACTTTCCCATTTTTTGGTGTGAAACCTGTGGTCATTGAAGCCGAAACAGGAAAAGTTTTAAAAGGGAATGAAGTTGAGGGGGTGCTCGCTATAGAAGAACCATGGCCTAGCCAGATGCGTACTATTTTTGGAGATCATAACCGTTTTGAAGAAACCTATTTTAGATTATATCCGGGATACTACTTCACAGGTGATGGTTGCCGTCGAGATGAAGATGGTTACTATTGGATAACTGGCAGGGTAGATGATGTTATTAATGTTTCAGGTCACCGTATAGGCACAGCCGAGGTTGAATCTGCTTTAGTGTTACACAATAAAGTTGCCGAGGCAGCGGTTGTGGGGTTCCCACACGAGATAAAAGGGCAGGGTATTTATGCTTATGTAACATTGATGGCAGGTGTTGAGTCAAATGAAGAGTTAAGGAAGGAACTAGTGTTGTTTGTTCGAAACGAAATTGGACCTATCGCAGCCCCTGATATTATTCATTGGGCACCTGGACTTCCTAAGACTCGTTCCGGAAAAATTATGAGGCGAATCTTGCGTAAAATTGCTGCCAACGAATCCGATAAATTAGGTGATATTTCTACCCTAGCAGATCCTTCAGTTGTGGAGTCATTAAAATCAACCTACGATCAGATGATGAGGAATTAATTATATCTCATAACTTATTAGATCACGTGCTTTGAAATTAGAGGCAACCAAGCTCATGACTTTTTGCATCAAGCGAAAAAAAACTCTCCCCCTCAAATGCATGAGAAATAAACCTTTATATTTCAGTGGATTTTCAATTATAACTATTTTTTTGTAAAAGTGTCAAGAAAAGATTTTTAGATTTTTTAATCGCATGACTTTACTAGGCACTTTCGTGTTTATTGTCATGTTTACCGGTCTTTTTTTATTAGGAGGGATGAATTCTGGCTTAATTGAATATTGGCAATTCTCTCTTTAACTTCTCTTAAGCCTTTGTGTGTCAAGTAGCTAAGAGGTTGGGCTTTAAGAGCGGCTTTAAATGCAGTACGGGATTGTGTGAGTTGGTTTAGTTCGAGATATGACCATCCGAGTCCGTCGTGAGCGACTGCCAAATGTGGTCTAAGTTCTAGTTCATCTTTAAATAGTGCGATTGCTTCGTACGGTTTTCCCTGTTTTAGAAGTATGTTACCTAGGGTGGTACGGGCCGTGGTGATTGCTGAGTAAGGTGAAATAGTATTATCCCCCGAGATTATTTCTTTGACTGGGTTTGGGTCATTATTTAGCTCCAATACTTGCTTCAAATATTTAACAGCTTCAGATAGTTTTCCTAACTTATTCAAAGCATATCCCATGCCCTTTCGTGACTCTGATTTGTTAGGTTGTTCTTTTAACGCATTTTGAAACATTATGGTCGCATTTTTATGATCATGTTTTTCATAATACGCCCAGCCAAACTTATTATATATTTGCCAACCAAAACGTTCTTTGGTAAGGAGAGTTTTGAATTCGTCAGTTAAAGCAAACCCTGGATCCAACGATATTGCTTTTAGAAAATATTCAATGCCTAAATCCGGATTTTTACCCCTGTAATTCAGCCAACCAAGTCCCACATATAAGGAAGATCTTAGAGGGTAATGAACAAGGTTTTTTAAGAAATATTCTCGTGCACTTGCAACATCCCAACTCATTAGTATGCTCATGTCTAATTTATAGGCTAGGTTCAATTGATCTGGATTTGATTTGACTACAAATTTAAGATTATTTGCCGCTTGTTTAAATTGACCTGCTTTATAAAGTGCGAGGCCCAGCCCTCTAGAAGAGTCTAGAAAATATTCCCGGTCAGTACGAGCGATCTTAAATTTTTCAGCTGCCTGTAAATATTTTTTTTTGTAATATTGACTCCAACCAAGTCCGTTATATGCGTGTGCCAAAGAACTGCTGCTGGAAGGTGTAGCCGGACGAATATTGTTTCGACTTGAATCTCTTAGTCCAATTTTGTTTAACACTTGGGAAAAAAATGAAATAGGTTGGGTGCTTGGCTTTTGTTTTGTAGAATATTCTTTCCAGGGATCATCCATGAACCCTAACTTGAACAATGTTTTGTCGATATTTAAAAAAGAGCTAGCATTTGGTTTGTATTCTTCAATATAGTCTGCGTACACTAATGCCGCTTTTTTATAGTCACCTGATTTTAACGCCTGATCGGCTTCGAAAAGGTTCGAGTCAGTTGCTTTTCTTACCTCGTCGATTCCTGCTTTCGCTTCCGGATTATTTGGATCAAGGTTTAGTGCGTCCAAAAAGTGATCGCGCGCGTAAAAATAATCTTTCTGTGCTAATTTTAATTTTCCCAATTGTGTGTGTGGGTACTGCCAGTTAGGGTATCTACTTTGTATTTCTTTGTATTTTTTTTTAGCGAGGCCTAGTTTATTTATGACAAGGTAGTGGTCAGCATGAATAGCCTGCCTTCTTTTTGCGCTCTCAATCTCGTTTGTTCCTTCAATAGCCCCAATAAAATTAGGCCAGGTCTGTAGTATTTCTTTGAATAATACTGAAGCTTCTTTGATTTCCTTCTTTTTTAAATGGCTCCAAGCTAATCCGTTTTTTGCATCTGGTGATTCAGCATCAACTGATGTGCTTTTAAAATAGTCCGAGGCTTTTTTAAATTTTCCTTTCCAAAAGGCGTTCCATGCATGATTGATGGACGGATCTTGATTCCTGGGTAATCCCAATAATAAACCTGGATACCTTGGGGATTCTATCGGAAGTGTGAATAATGACAACGATTCTGTTGAAGCCGGTAGTATGTTGATTTGCTTATCCACATCTTTTTCATTCCAAGTTTCCCATAGCTCAAAAATGATCTTAATTTGTGATGGATTATATATTTTGGAGAAATTATCTTTTGCTTCTAACTCCCTGTTCATTTTTAGTTGAGTAAACCCTTTTCCCTTATTAATTTGATAATAATCTCCATCAAGTTTTTTTGCATATTCAAATTGTTCTATTGCACGTTCGTACCTTCTTAAGGCGAAGTAGCACCAACCCATACCAATTAATGGCTCTGGGTTTTTTCTGTAGAGAGCTTTAGTTCGCTTGAAAGTTGTTAAGGCCTTGTCATACTGTTTTTGATAAAAATAGGCCCAAGGTAAAAGTTTCATCGCTGTTGAATTATCGGGAAACTTTACCAGTGTTTTTTTTAGGTAAAACTCTGCGATCTCAAATTTACTCTGATTAAATTGTTGTAGAGCAAAGTGTAAGTCACGGTTGGAAGCTGCCTTAATACCTAAGTTTGAGGTCAGTTTTTTAGCACTACTAAAAGTCTTATTGGCTTCAGGTTTAATCGCACTATTTAACGAATCACTAATGGGGCTTATGGTATTTTGTATAGTAGTACAGCCAGAAATAGTCCCCTGTAGGAATACGCAAAGAAATATACCGTAGATCTTAAAAGTCGTTAGGTTAAAGGAACTCATGATTATCCTAGTTAAGCAAAGACACTACTTTCATTAAGGCTTATCGGCACAAATATATATTTTTAAAGCATATTTTTTGGTTTTTCAGTGAATTTTAGGTTGGATTTATTCATGTTTGGAGCAGAATCATTTATATTACATTTTGGTTGTGCGCAAATGGCCCTGAGTGATAGTATCAGCCTTTTCAAAATCTCTAAAATAATGGACAATCTAAAAAATATCATATTTTATTTTTTCTTTATTTTTATTCTTGCTTGTTCATCAGAAGAGGTAAACAACTCTGTGAATGATCATGGTGATATAGCTACATTTGATAACTTTCAGGAGAGTTTCAAATTTGAGACAATAACCATAGCTCCAGAGGATGAGGTTATAGCTAATAAATCACCGAAAGGAATGGTATTTATAAAAGGAGGTTGTTTCGTTTTAGGTAATAACTATGCGCAAGTCGATGAGGCCCCAGAGCATGAGGTTTGTGTTGACGATTTTTATCTTGATAAGTATGAGGTTACCCAGGCTCGTTGGGAAAAAGTAATGGGTTTTAACCCCTCCAAGTTTATTGGGTCAAATAGACCAGTAGAGCAGGTTACTTTTTATGACGCACAGGAATTTGCTGAAAACACCGGGTGTCGTCTTCCTACCGAGGCTGAATGGGAATATGCGGCAAGGGGTCATGCTGATGCGATATATTTTTGGGGAAATATGATGAATGGTGAGTATGCTTGGTTTGAGGATAATTCAACTGCTCAAACTCATGCGGTTGGCAAAACAAAACCAAACCAGTTCGGTGTTTACGATATGATGGGAAATGTTTGGGAATGGGTTGCCGATTGGTATGATGCAGCTTACCCTCGCGGTAAACAGATAAACCCAACCGGTGTTACGAAGGGAAGTTTTAAGGTGGTTCGTGGAGGTGCTTTTGATTCATCCGCGGGTGGTTTGCGTATTACCAATCGTACTTGGCTACACCCCAAAAACAAGGTTTTCCCAAAAGTCACCACTCATGGTCAGATAATGAACGAAATATACAACTATGTGGGGTTTCGTTGCGCACAATCAATAACTCAAGTTTTAAAATAATTGCTGCCCAAGGAAGTGATTATTTTGTTTCGATTCTTAATTAAGTGAGGTAGCTTCTTACTTGCAGTCTTGGCAGAGACCAAAAAGGTCCAATTTATGGGAAGTAATTTTGAAGTTCTTTTGTTCAGCAATTTCTTCTTGGTATTTTTCTATCAAGGGGTGATTGAACTCAAGAATTTTGCCACACTCAGTGCATACCATATGATCATGGTGGACACTCCTGTAGGAGCTCTCATATCGTTTTTGCCCATCCCCAAAATCCATTTCTAAGGCCAGCCCACTTTTAGTTAGTAGGGCTAAAGTGCGATATACCGTTGCAAGTCCGATTTTAGGTTCTGTTTTTAGTACTTCATTATATAGCTCTTCTACGCTGACATGATCTTTAGTCTCAAGAAAGATTTTTAAAACAGTTCGTCTCTGTTTGGTGATCTTTAGGTTATTTACCGAGATATATTCTTCTAATACATCGATTTCTTCGTTACCCATTTCACCTCCTATAATGCAATTCGCCTATCACGAACCAACTAAGCCTACGATGGGCTTAAATCTAAAAGGATTCGAACGCAAGTTAAGCTACAATGAGTATGGTTTCTATTTCATGTTAAATCAAGTGTAGTGGTTTATTAAAGCTTTAATTTCTTCTACGCAAGAGTCTGCAGTAATGTTTGATTGCTTCCCGTCCTGCATATTTTTCAATTGGTAGTTTCCTGATTTGATTTCATTTTCTCCAATAATTAGCGCAAAGCTACTTGCAGACCTATTTGCCTT
>JALPWY010000055.1 GCA_023271875.1 Nitrospinaceae bacterium
GTTACCCATAGTGTTACCCACAACAAAAAATGGGCTACGGCCTAAACCGTAACCCATTGTTTTAAATGGTCGGGGCGAGAGGATTTGAACCTCCGACCCCCTGCTCCCAAAGCAGGTGCGCTAGCCAGGCTGCGCCACGCCCCGATGTTTTTTTCTAGCCTAGTGCATCTTCGCCATTTTCTGCCTTTGTTCTGCAGTCAATAGGTTAAGCAATTGTATTTTTGCATCAATCATTGCCATGATTTTATTAGTTTTCGAAGCTACAATTTTTGCTCCTGCAGCACGAATTTTCGCTTCATCAACTTTTCCGGAATGAACATGGAGATCTAGTTCCACGTGCGCAATTTGATGATCAGCCTTGGCTTGAATTATTTTCTTCTTGAAATCTGCATCTAGCTCTTTCATCGCAAGGATCTGTGCATCAGTCAAACCCAATTTGTTTTTATAATGCATAACGTGTTTAAAAGGACTATGGCCATGTCCTCCGTGGCCTCCGTGTGAACCTTTTTTGTGACCATAAGATTTTACATAACCACCCTTGTAGGCATGGTGACTTTTCCCATGACCCGGTTTCCCGTGTGAATATGATTTTGATTTACTGCCTTCGGATTTCTTGTGGCTGTAACCATGGCCACCCTTGTAGGCATGGGGACTCTTCCCATGACCCGGTTTACCATGCGAATAAGATTTTGATTTACTGCCTTCAGATTTCTTGTGGCTGTAACCATGGCCACCCTTGTAGGCATGGGGACTCTTCCCATGACCCGGTTTACCATGTGAATAAGATTTTGATTTACTGCCTTCGGATTTCTTGTGGCTCTCACTACCTGAAATATGTCCTGAATAGCCCTTCAAACCATGTGAGTAAGATTTACTCTTACTGCCTTCATGTTTTTGATTATTAACTCCGTATCCAATTGCTCCTTGTTTCCGTTGATCCTCTTCATAACTAAAACTTCCCGTACTACCAGTCCCCTTCAAACTTTCCATTACTGTCGAACTGGGGTCAGCAATAGCTAAATTTGTATAAATCAATGCACAAAGAAAAGAAAAAATAGTTATAGTTGCTAATCTCGATATAAGCCTTAACATGAATTTCTCCTGACTTTATTAAATATAATTTTTATTGTTTTAAAACAAATATGGCGCGCCTGGCAGGATTCGAACCTGCGACCTACGGATTCGAAGTCCGGTATTCTATCCAGCTGAACTACAGGCGCATTATTCAAAAATTTGGGGCGAGCGACGGGACTTGAACCCGCGACCACTGGAGCCACAATCCAGTGCTCTACCAACTGAGCTACGCCCGCCGTTTTACTCACAACAATATCAAACTTTCAGATAAGGTGACAGAGTTTAATCGATTGCTACTACGTTGTAAAATAAAATTTTACCTTAATTTTCAAATGTTTTAAATCACTCAAATTAGCTAGCGTGACAAAGCTCCAGACATCCAAGTCTAGGTAACTATTTGATTACCTTGAGGTGACTCCGGTCTTTTTTCGAGCGAGTCGATTGCCCTTTTTTTGATATCTTCGACTGAACCTCCACCTTCATTAATAGTGGTTCTGACTTAAGACTAGCTTCTTTCACATTTGCACCAACTTGCAGTTTTAAATCTTTTGGAAAACTTCCCTCCCACACTTGCCCTTTTTTACTTTCCGGTTCATGAATTGCCCAAACGGCCTCGAAAGGAATAATACATTTATGAGGCCTACCACCAAACGCGAGGGTGGCAAAAATTCCAGTCCCTTGGACATCAAATGGACGCCTAAAATTTAGGTTGAAAACAAGGCTAAGTGCCAGATTATCTTTATGTATTTTAGGAACATCCACCTCAGGATGCCGCGCATCCAAGCAAACCATCGCGTCACCTTCACTTAGAAGCTGAACCAAAATATCGTACTTATTTTTATTATCACTTTCCATATCTTAAATTACCACAACCTGTACTACGCCCATAAATATTTTCAGAAGTTCCTCAGTTGCCGAGAATAGACCGGGAGTGATATTATTTACTTCCTAATTATAACCAACAAACAATTATCCATCGAAAGGTCGTGCCATGCTGAAAACAGGAGCCCTGACAATAATCACGATATTAACTCTCCTTATTGGTATCGTGCCCTCGAGCCTCGCCGGTGAAGTGAAAACCGTAGAGGTTTTGAAAAATGTTTACACCATCGTCGATGGCGAAGGAGTAGATTCTAACACCACTATTATTATAACAACGGAAGGGGTCATAGTTATTGACACTCGACCCACTCCAACGGAAGCCAGAAAAGTACTGGAAGAAATCCGAAAGCTCACTGACCTCCCTATCGTTTACACAATCAATACCCACTACCACGGCGATCATACTTTTGGTAATCAAGTATTCAAAAACAGCAAGACCATCATCGCGCATAAAAACGTTCGCGACACACTGATCAAATCAGGACAAAATCATCTATCGCTCTTCAAAACTTTCGGCTTGCCAGGAATGGATGAAGTAGAGGTCACCCCACCTAATATTGTATACGAAAAGGGAATGGAAATTTGGCTGGGTGGGTACCGATTACAATTGCTATATCATGGCAAAGGACATACCAATGGCGATACCATTATCTTCATCGATCAGTTGCGCACGGTAATCACCGGCGATTTGGTATTCAATAAAAAAATTCCTTACATGGCCGACGCTTACATTGAAGAGTGGATCGAATCTTTAAACTATATAGAGTTGCTAAAAAACGAAACCGTTATTCCCGGACACGGTCCGATCGGTGGACGCCCCACTATCATTGCTATGAAGCATTATCTAATGGACTTAAAGGAACATGTCCTCCAACAGTTAAAGGACAAAAAGTCTCTCGAAGAAACCCAAAATGCAGTTGAACCAATTTTACGAAAAAAGTATAAGGACTGGAAACAGCTAGATTGGATCAGGGGAAACATTGAACGTGCGTGGTTAGAATACAGTTCGAAAGAAAAGGCCTGAACTTGCCTGTTATTATTCTTTAACAATTCCCTTCTTCTCCCAGTATTCCCGTAAGCTATGTTTTGCATCAATGAGAGTATCTAGGTATGTGTGGTTCGCCGGGATCATAGGCATTACATGGCCGTGAGATTTATCATTGTATGGATACTTAACATCCAGAACATAGGGGCCCTCATGCTTCAGCATACGTTTGAGCGCAGGTAAAACCTCGTTTGGCTTACTTATACTCTCTGATTTAACCCCAAAAGCATGGGCAATTCCTGCGAAATTTGCATCTCCTAGGTACGTGTGTCCTCGAAGCGACTTATAAAATCTATCTTCCCATTGCGCAACCATCCCAAGATGTGCGTTATTTAGAACAACATTCTTCACAGGTATATTTTCCATCTTGAGAGTCTGTAGCTCCTGAATATTCATCAGAAAACTCCCATCACCATCTATGTTGATAACCTGTTTTTTTGGGTGAGCCACTTGAGCACCCATAGCTCCAGGCAAACCAAAACCCATCGCTCCTAAACCCGAAGAACAAAGCCACCTAAATGGTTCATCAAAATCCCAAAACTGCGCTGCCCACATCTGATGCTGGCCAACACCGACCGACACAATGGCATCTTCATCCGCAAGCTTTGTCAATTCGGAAATCAAATGCTGAGGAACAATAGCCTTTTCATCTAATTCATATGTCAGCGGAAATTCTTTTTTCCATTTATCAATCTGCCTGATCCACGGGCCGATATTTTTTTTAGGCTCCATCCTGTCATTCATCATTTTGAGCGCCTGATTTACATCACCCTGAATTGGAATATCAATCTCTATGTTTTTGTTTATTTCAGATGCGTCGATATCTATCTGGATAAACTTAGCTCCTTTGCAGAACTCAGACAACTTACCCGTCACTCGATCATCAAATCGAACGCCCAGTGCTATAACAAGATCGGCATGATTCATTGCTATATTTGCGTAAATAGCACCGTGCATTCCAAGCATTCTAAGTGACAATTTATCTGCAGAAGGGTATGCCCCCAAGCCCATAACAGTGGTCGTAACCGGTATACCCGTTTTTTTTACAAATGCCCTCAACTCACTTGACGCACGGGAAGAAATAATTCCACCACCAGCATATATAATGGGACACTTCGCTTCATTGATGGCGTGGATAGCTTTTTTAACTTGCATTACTGAAGGCTGTAAATTCGGTTTATACCCTGGGCAATCAAACTTAACCTTAAAGTCTGGTACCACCTCTTGTTGCTGAATATTTTTGGGAATATCTACAAGTACCGGGCCTGGTCGACCTGACTTAGCAATCTCAAAGGCCTCATGTATGATATTTGGGATGTCAGCAAGATTCTGTACCAGATAACTATGCTTGACCATGGGAAATGTAGCACCGACTATATCTGTTTCCTGAAAAGCATCACTTCCTAAAACTGCAGAGGGAACCTGCCCGGTGATCGCAATCAATGGAATAGAATCCATCTTAGCATCCATGATACCAGTAAGGAGATTGGTTGCACCCGGACCTGAAGTCGCAAGACACACCCCTATCTCGCCAGTACTTCGCGCATAACCCCCCGCCGCAAAAGATCCCCCCTGCTCATGTCGAGGCAACACCATGCGAATCTTTTTACTTTGAGTAAGCCCTTGATGAATTTCCATCGAGGCGCCACCTGGATACCCGAAAATCACCTTCACACCCTCATTTTCCAATGCCTTGACAAGAATATCCCTACCCTTCATAGGCCGGCCTGAGGACGTTTTGACGTTCTTTAACGCAACCAAGTTTTTTCCTTTAATTTTTGCTTTTTTTGTCGCCATAGGTCAATAAAAACCATAACTTAATTGAATTATCTTGTCAAATTCTATCATGGGCATACCCACTATTTTAGCCACTCAGAGGACTCCTAACTCAATGTGTCCAATACTAGTCCCTCTCGTAACCCATGCTCACTAACTATCAATAAATTGCATTCAAAAACTCTCATGGTTTCTAGAACCAGTGCGCATCCGACGATGATTAAATCTTCACGTCCTTTTTCTATGGCTCTCATTGCCGACAGTTCGGCAAGAGATTTATTTTTTAAATCTTCCAAAAGTTCTTCGACTCGCTTAAAAGTAAGACTTCTCCCATGAATTATCTCAGGGTCGTAAGGGTAAACATCCCCATCAATTGAGGCAAGCGTAGTCACGGTTCCCGCTGTACCGACAAGCACCTCGGGTGGAAAATCTGAAAGTTTTCCCTTGACTACTTTAAGCTCTCTACGAAAATGCGTTTCTAATGTCTTGTACTCGTTTACATCTATTGGATGATGTGAAATAAATTTTTCCGTTAGCCGTACCGTACCCAGTTGTGTTCCAACCGATGAAATAATTTTCCTGTCTCTAGCTAAAAGAAATTCCGTGCTACCACCTCCAATATCAAACACCAAAATATCTTTTTCAATATTTGGTAATTTCCACAACACCCCTTTTATCATCAAGTCTGCTTCTTCTTCCCAGGAAATCACTTCAATTTCCAAGCCTGCTTCTTTTTTTGTTCGCGAAACAAAATCTTTCTGGTTGCAGGCTTCCCTAACAGCACTGGTAGCCACTGCTCGAATCGTTAAAGGCTCAAACTTGCGGCATTCATCCCGAAACTTGGTGAGCACAGAAATAGTTTCATCCATCCTATCACCCAATAATTTTTTCTCTGTGTCCATACCCTTACCCAACCGGGTAATCGCTCTTACCTGGCCTACTTCGCGTAGGTTCCCATCTGGTTTTGTTTCTAAAATAAGAAGTCGCACTGTATTGGTGCCTATATCGATCGATGCCACACAGGTCATAACCCTAGCCTGGGAATGATATATTCACTGTCCAGAGTCAATAGGAGATAAGACCCGAGTGATGAAAAAAGTATAAAAGGACCCCACGCTGCGAAAAGAGGGCTAAAAAATCCGCCAAAACCAAGAGAAACACCCATCGCATATAAAAATGAAAATACAAACCCCATGGCCAAATTAATCCCGACGCAGAACAGAACTCCCCCGTGGCGACTCGAACGCAAAGAAAGGGGTATTGCCAGAAGTGCCAATACAATACTAATAAATGGGTATGAAATTTTTTGATGAAATTCTACCCTGTATTTTAAAGTATCTTTCCCCTCCAACGTCATCTCTTGAATTTCTTTGTATAGTTCTCGCAAACTCATCTCATCACTATGAATAGATATACTTTTCATAAAGTCATCCGGAGTTTCCAAAACTGGGATAATCTTTTTTTCGAAGTATTCTGTTGTGCCATTCCCTTCCTGATCAAAAGTCCGTAGAAAACCATCGACAAATTCCCAATGCGTACCTTTCCAAACTACTTCTTTGACGTCAATGCGTTTGCGGATCAATCCATTATCGAATCTATAAAAAATTCTAGCGCCGCTAATTCTACCTTCTTCAGGATCAAACTGACGAATATTCCAAATAGCCTTGTCTTTGGCAACAAACCATGTCTCTTGGTATGCCGCACGATCTATTTCGATATATGTGTCCCCATAGACCGGATTCCCTTGAACCTTAACCTTGAAAATATAATTCATCTTCTTGGTTGCAATGGGAGCAAGATACTCATTACTTGCAACAACTAACAAAGCAACCACTAGGGCTGCACCTAAAATTGGAAGGGTAATTCCGACAATACCTATCCCTCCGGCTTTCATAGCAATGATCTCGTTATCACGCGCCAAGACCGCTAAAGTAATAACGGTAGCAAGTAACACTGCTTGCGGTGCCATATAAAAAGCGATACCTGGTATTTTATAAATAAAATAGAAAACAAGATCCGAATATGGCACGTCTCGGCGAATAAACTCGTCAACCCGTTCAAAAAAATCGACAATAAGAAAAATCCCTATAAGTCCTGTCGCCGATAATACATAGCAATAAATAAACCTTTTAAGAACGTAACGATGTAATAATGACATCATAGGTCAAACGCCCCTTCCTGATCCAATCCGGGAATGTTTTTTAAAAGCACCTTCTGCAGAGATGTATCCTTAAACTGCCTCATCAAGGTCTTCTGAACGTAACCAAGGGTAGGAGCAATGAAATCTTTATATCGGTTATTGTTTTTCTTCACACTCTGGTATGCGAAAGTTCCTACCGCCTTGAGATTTCTTTGAATAGACATCTCATCGAATATTCGACCAAATTTCTCTCGGTCCACTTTCTGTCCTTCTTCTTTTTCCTTTAGCTGAATATAAAAATCAATCAGCTCCTCAGCCAAAGTATCACTAATTTTCACATATGAATCCTTAAGTAAGGACACTAGATCATACTGGCAAGGGCCCATACGGGCATCCTGAAAGTCGATAATAATCAAATGTCCCTGATCAAGCATCAGGTTGCGCGAATGGTAGTCTCTATGTGTAAAACAAAGTTTCTCTGCCGCAAGGGATTCGCAAACAGGAGTAAAAGCTTCACTCAATTCTTTTCTAGCCAAATTCTCAAGCGGAGAATCGCAGAAGTCATCTACGTAGTAATCCAACATAAAATTAAATTCCCACATTAACTTTTTTACATCAAACTTACGGTGATAAGCAGGGCATGTCGAATCGATCGAAGGAGTGGCTCGGCTTTGCATGCAAACTAATAGCTCGACGGCTTGACGGTACAACTGTACCTTACTCTGAGGGGACGCATTAAGTTGATCTTCCAGCGTCATTGTCCCGCAATCTTCTAAAAATAATAGCCCCTTTGGAATATCATAATAAAAAAGTTCCGGTGCGGGGAGGTCAAGCGCTCGAAGAAATTTTAGAACCCGGGTGAAATCTGTTTCCCCTTCTATGACGGGCTTCTCAAGTTGCATGATAATTAACGATTGGAGACTCTTTTGAACTTCCATCCCATGCGCTCCCCCACTATTTTTTTGTGATACTCTAAAATAGGAACGCTCTGAAGCATCCCCTTCTAGCCTCTCGCAATGGATTCCAGAAGCAGTCCATTTAAATATTTTTTCCATTGTTGTGGAAAGATAAGAAGGACCGAAACGGGCTCTAGGAAAGTTGTTCTTTGAGGCAGCAGAAATGGTCATAAACTTATTTTGCTAGTAAACAATAAAAATCTATTTGATTTTTTGAGCATCTCACCTAAAATTCAAATGCTTAATGAATTCTATACCCGGAGAATATAATGCCGAAACCAAATCATCACATTTTTATATGCACTAATCAGAGACCCGCTGGACATCCAAGGGGATCCTGTGGAGAAAACAACGCCATGGCCCTTATGGAAAAAATGGGGATGGCGATTGAACAAAAAGGCCTTTTTGGCCAAGTATTACTCACTAATACTTCCTGTATTGGTCCCTGTTCAATGGGACCGGTCATGGTTGTTTACCCAGATGGCGTCTGGTACAACAAAGTTACGCCTGAGGATGTCGAAGAAATCCTTGATCAACACATCGGTCAGGGCAAAAAAGTTGAGCGGCTAGAAATGCCCGAAGAACTTTGGGGATAACCCGAGCTAACCTCTAGAGGTCAAAAGAAAAACAAACTTTTTCAAAGTTGAGCCTTTTGACCTCGTATTTTTTTAATTCCTTATGGAACATCTTTCTGCTTGTGTGCGTCGATTCGAGTGACGATTTTATCCCAAAGCTCTTTTCTTCCACTACTGCTTTTACTTGAGTAAGCAAGAAGTTTGTCTTCACCCTTATTTAAATAAGCAACGTTCAGTTTGTTTACCTGTTTTTTAGCTTCTGACTGAGACAATTTGTCCACTTTCGTCCCTACCAGTATATATTCAACTCCACAGACCTCAAGCCATCGCTGCAAATCAAGATCCAATGGAGATGGATTGCGCCTTAGATCAATAATAAAAATAACGGCCAAAAGAGTTTCCCGCCTGAGGAGGTAATCTTCAATCATTTTTTTCCACCGCTTTTGCACCGATTGAGGAACTTTGGCAAACCCGTATCCCGGGAGATCCGCAAAAATAAAATCATTATTTATCTTAAAAAAATTAATCTCTTGAGTCTTTCCAGGAGTCTGGCTGGTCTTAACAAGTTTTTTTCTATTTAAAAGGGAATTTATTAAAGAAGATTTTCCAACATTAGAACGGCCAACAAATGCCAACTCTGGGCACTCAGAGTCAGGATACTGCTTACTAGACACTGCCCCCGTTAGAAATTCAGCAGAAATGATTTTCATAACCAAAATTATTTTAAATAATAAACCTAAAAACCCACAGAACAATTCAACTAAAAAACGGAGAGCAAACACATATTCTTCATGATTTGAATTTGTTGATAACTATTCCGGAAAGAAGTTTTGGATAAAAGAAGGTAGCTTTTTGGGGTAAACGAATACCCTTTTCGGCAAGGTTTCGAACATCGCTGACGCGAGTAGCATTCATGAAAAACGCAAGATCAAATTCTTCTGAATCAACTCGATTCAACGCTTCTACCATATCCACTTTATAAGTCACATATTTCTGACTATTAGGTTCTTTCGTATCTATATTTAAAATACTTTTAAGAATTATGGTGTGAAGCTGGGCCACATCAAGCACCGCTAATTCCTCTGATTCATCTGTAGCAAGCATTGGTAGCATGTTAGTTTTTTCTTTAACATGTATACAACAACCGCGCCCTTGTCCAAAATACACATAAAAAACAATACCGCCAGCATCAGCAGAGTCAAGAGCCTTTCGAATTTTATTTTTCTCGACACCTTCATCTATAGGTTCCACGTTAAAATAATTTTCGATCTGATTCATAAATTCAGCCTCATCAAAAGGCGTAGGCCCTTTAATAAGTCTATGAATCGGATAGACTGCTAGAGATTGAGCCTCCAAGTTGGTTAAAAACATCATTACGTGAGCCGAGTCATCTACCTCATTTCTATTTTCATTGTAGTAGTTGAACGCAGTCTCATAGCGATGATGTCCATCAGCAATCAAGATTTTCTTGTCTTTAAAATACTCTGTGATGAAGGCCAGTTTCTCGGCATCATTAAGCCGCCATGCCTTATTTATAACTCCATTTTCCTCAATCACCGCAAACGGATCACCTTTCATAGCCTGCCCCAAGATGGCGTCTATTTCTCCTGATGGATCAGAAAACAAACCAAAAATGGGACTGAAGTTTGCCCGACATGCTTTCAGTAAACTCATGCGATCCTGTTTCGCTTTTGCAAGGGTAAACTCGTGAGGACAGATATTTCCTAAATTGAAGTCTTCTGTACGGACACGAGCAAAAAAACCAACTCGACAAACTGATTCACCTTCAAAAGTGTATTCCTGACTGTAGACATAAAACCCGTGGTTTTTGTCCTGGACTAAAACCTCATCTTCGATCCATTTATTAAACGTTACTGAGGAACGAGTGTATCGATTGTTTTTTTTATCGTCCGCTGGGTATTGTTTTTCCAGAATCAAACGAACCACGTTATATGGATTTTTTTTATAAAGCGCCTCTTGTTGTTCAGGAGAAATCACATCATAAGGGGGTGCGGTTACTTGGTCGGTCGGACCCACTTTCCTTTGGTTGAACAACAAACCTCTAAAAGGAGCAATATCTACCATGGCATTGTTAGGCAAAAAAACACGCGAAAATTAAAAGAGGAAACGTAATTTAACGATAAAAATCAATACGAATTATATCAAATTTTTTGCGCTCGATAGAGCTAAACAGGTCATAATGCTTTGCAGTCGCATAGTTCACGAATATAGTTGACTAACGAACGAATCGTTTTATTCTCAAAAGTGTGCTCCCAGGCAGGCATACAAGGCGCTCGGCCGACGGCTAATCCGCCCAATTTTATTACATCAAACAACTGTTGGTCAGAACGGGTTTCTAAATAATCACTCTTTGTATGATCACGAGGCGGAACCACCAAATACGGAGCATTAATTCCATCACCATGTCCTTTTACTCCATGACACTGAGCACAGTACCGTCGATATACCTGCCTGGTTTTCTCTGTCACGGAACGTACGTCCATCACTGGCTGAAAGTCTTTTTGAACAACAGCATCTGTTTTTTTGGCTTGGGCTTGCTGGGGTGTCGGTTTGGAACTACAACCCGAAAAAACTACGGACAAAAGCAACATTGAAACTTGTATAGTCTTTATTAGTAATTCAAAAAATGATTTTTTATTCAAAACATAAATCCATTTAATTATGGGTTTGTACGTATACCATAAATATATTTTGTAATACGAATCGTTGTCTCTTCATCCAAGTCAAATACCGGCATACGCCCCTCGTACATGAATTTTTGAGGTGTTTTCAACCAATTGAAAATCCAATCCGGTTTGAGACGTAGCCCAGAGTTCACCAAAGAAGGCCCCGACACACCGCCTCGAAGCTTGCCAACTAGATTCAAGGTCCTGTGACAAGAAATGCATCCAAAAGTCCTCTCAAATAATATTTTTGTTCGCGCACGCTCATCTTTTGATAAAGGTTCCTTATTGACCTTTCCTACTTCTAAATTTGGCAAGCGAAGTGTCATAAGAAAATTTACTACTCTTTCTACCTCCTTCTTTGCAAGTGCAACATGAGGATTACTTGCTTTATATTTTTTGCTC
>JALPWY010000057.1 GCA_023271875.1 Nitrospinaceae bacterium
AAACACAACTTGTGAGCCTTATAGTGTTTTGGAGTTAAAGTATAAGCATATCAATGATAACGAGGCCCATAAAATTACAAGCCATCTCCCATTTCGTCTTACAAAAAGTTCTAAGTATGTATCTGGAGTTTATAAGTTGTATTTTTTTTCGAGTTAAAATTAAACTATGGAGTTTAAAAACTCAACTGTTATAAAACCCACCCTTTACCTCCTGCCTAAGCCAAACCCTCAACACCGTAAATAAAATTATACGATTCTTCTACTTCCGCCTCTTTAAATCCTTTAATCTGTGCCTACCTCAATATACTGATCCATTTTCTATGTTAGGGCTTGAATCAAAACCTGTTGACTAGGAGGCTGAAAGATCTAGGAAAAAATATTCACCAGAGCAGATTATTGGTAATTTAGTAGTAGGAAAATCTAATATCATTGTGTGCTAATACAAAATCTGATTTAATCCGTATCGCTTCCTCTAGGATTACAATTGCTTTCTGGTATCGATCCAATTTGTTTAAGTTAAACCCAAGTTTAGTATGTGCGTCAACACCCTTTGGATTACGCCGAACTCTATCCTGAGCATATTTTAGTGCTGCTTCATTCCATTCTCCAAAGCCTTCACCCCCCCCAAGAAATAACAGGGGAAGTAATGACACGCAATAATCCAATGCGGTATTTATATAGGCAATAAATAGGTCACTTACCTGCAAATAAAAATCGTTTCCCACAACAGCCAGCAACAATCAAGACTCTACATACTCTTGATTTTATTATTGTTCTTAGTTATTGTTAATTGGGTATTTTGGCTTGATAGGACTTCTAATCCGTAGGTCGCAGGTTCGAATCCTGCTAAGAGACCCTATATAAATAATGGTTTATCTGTTTTCATAAACCATTTCCAATAACTAAAAATAAAACTTATCTAAGGTTCTTCCGATGAAAGCAATGGTTCTAGCAGCTGGATTTGGTAACAGACTTCAGCCTTTGACCAGTATTTTGCCAAAGCCAATGTTTCCTGTCCTTGGAAGACCATTGTTATCACACACTTTTGATATCCTCCAATCTGCAAACATCACGGATATTGCCGTCAATGTTCATCACCTTCCTGAATCCATCATTGACTACTTTAAAAAGGACCCCCCCCCCTGACTTGAACCTTTATTTTTCTCGAGAAGAAAAAATTCTTGGTACAGCGGGTGGTATAAAGAAAATGGAATATTTCCTTGAAGATGGCCCTTTTATACTCATTAATAGTGACATCATTACAGATATCAATCTTGGTAAAGTGATTGATTTTCACAAAAACAATAATTCGAAGTTGACCCTAGTAGTCAGACAAGATATTTCTCCTGAACAGTATGACTCGATAGAAATCTGTGAAGATGGCCGTATTGTCCATTTTATTGGAGCATCATCTATGGAGATTCCCAAAAACACCAAACGAGTTATGTTTACCGGAATGCAAATTATGGAACCAGAAATTTTAGAGCGCATCCCTGCTGGTCAATTTTGTGGAACAACTGAAGATATATTCCCCCAAATGATTCAAGATAGGATCCCGGTTTTTGGATACCTGCACGATAAATATTGGAAGGACATGGGAAATCGTCAAAGTTATCTTGAAGTTAATGCCGATGCACTTGACAAAAAAATTATTTTAAATGGAATATCTCCAAATAAATTAAATAGCTCATTTATTATTCCCCCTGTATTGGTTGGACTTAATTGTCATATTGCAGAAAACGCAAAAATAGGACCTCACTCAGTCATTGGACCAAACTGTAAAATAAAAAATGGTGCCGTAGTCGAAAATAGTATTTTATGGGAAGGAGTCACAATTGGTGCCGGTTCTCAAATAAAGCGCTCCGTAATTGCTCAAAATAAAACTATTAGAGATGGGAGAAGTATCAACGATGCATCGGTAATCTAATTAAAAAAGCCCGCAAAGATTCAAAAAAATCTAAGCAGGCTTTCTTAACTTATTAGATCAATGCTAACTACAATATTTTGTGATTTTCAAGTTTCATAAAAGCAGCTTCTACAGTCCCGCTCTCTGCATTTATGATCCGTCGGTATTCAGGCAAATCAAAGCTTCCCACTCGCTTAAAATCATCAGTATAGCTTTCGACATCTTTAATCGATCCGTTTCCAGGATTGAAATAATACACTGTGTATTTATGGGTGAGGAACTTACCCTCTACATTTTTTACACTTTCTTCAACATTAATAGTGAAAGACATACGCGGAGTCTTTCGGTTAATCTGTTGAATTCTTCCTTCTTTAATACGATAAAAAGACTTCATTCCGTCACCACCCATGGTGACTGCCCTTCCCTGGGGATGGGAACCATCGTCAGCAAACGCTAGTTTATACTTTCCATCGGACTCCTCAAACGAACGAGGACCTCTGTGCATAGCAATGGAAGCCATATTTTCGTTTAAAAATTCCTTATGCTTTTCACTGGTGATAGAATGTTCTATTTCTTTAGAGTTTTTTACCGTAATTGTTCCAGACTCTTCACTTCCATTGATATTAACCATAACGTCAGCCGTAAACCCATTAAAATCTGAAGACCACCGAGCTGTATTACCAAATACTTCTCTAAGTGCTTCTCTTGCTTCAGGATCATCTTCCTGAACTGATTCTACATCTGCTTCCTTTGTATATGTTGCCATTCCTTAATCTCCTTATAAGAAAAACCCACTTCAGGTATAAAAATAAATGCTACTGTGGGCAAGTGGTTTTAGTAACTAACTACTTCTATGTACATTAGGCTAGATATTTAAAATTAAAAATTTATAAGTTCTTGTCAGTAAAAAACTTCGATTTTGGCTTTTTTTCTAAGGCTAACAATATAATCCGAAACTCGATCTCGAGCCCCTTCCATAAATAAATGTTCTTGAATAACTTCTTTCATATCAGAAAAGGGAGCATATTCACCTGATTTAGTTTCTGTCAATTTAATTAAATGAAAACCAAACTTTGTTTCAACTACATCGGAAACTTCACCAACTTTTAATTTTTTCACCGCATCTGTAAATGATTTTTCTAATGCCTCACCATAAAAAAAGCCCAAGTCACCCCCTTTTCCAGATGTCGACTCATCATGAGAGTATTTTTTTGCTAATTCCTCTATGTTTACTCCACTTTTTGAGTATCCTTGGATTTCTAAAATTTTTTCTCGGGCTTTGAGCCTAAGTTCCTTTTTATTATTCTGCAAATCTTCGATTTTACTGTTCTTAATTAACTCTGGAGAAAAAGGCATGATAAGAACATGACTGGCTCGGTAAGCCGTAGGCCTACGAAAATTTTCTTTGTTATCCTTATAGTATTTTTCAACTAAGCTATCATTAATTCCCTCCATGCCTTTGACCTGATGCTTTAAAATGGTTTGTGCTTGCGAGTCCACTGCAATTGACTTTTTTAAGTCGTCTTCAGTAATGCCTCGTTGCAAAAGGGCTTTCTTAAAATCATCTTCATTTTTATACGCCGACTTCAATGACTTTAATTCTGTTTCTATAATATTTGGGTCCACTATCAAGTTAAGTTTCTGGCCTTCCTGATACATTAATTCTCGGACCACTTCTTTATCTATGGCCTCACGAACAATCTTGTCTTTCTGAGGTAATGTCATTGGCGCCTCTACACTTTTTAAAGCTTGCATAAACTGAAATTTAATGTGTTTTGCGGAAATATCACTTCCGTTTACACGTGCAACTACATCAGGAATCGGTGGGATTTGATTAATATCAAGAGTTTTCGTATCAGCATAAGCTACTCCCAAACAACTAGTAAAAAAAATTGCTATAGTGAGCAACAAGTTCAATTTCTTTACCACAAGCATGAAATCACTCCAGAATTCTGTTAAAAATGGATTTCTTAAATTTAGCTTTAGGGATAACCTAGCCAGAATATCACTCCTTTATAGGAGATGCAAATCTGTGCATCGAACTTTTTAAAAGTATAATAACGGCTTTAAATATTTTAAATAAAATATGAATTTTTATCTTACTACCCCTTCCAGGTTTATTCCTTTTTTCTGCATTTTTATTTCAGGTGCAGCGAGTCTAGTATATGAACTTATTTGGATTCGGCAATTATCACTACTATTTGGGGGGACCCTGTACGCAATTAGTGCAGTTTTGTGTTCTTTTATGATTGGTTTAGCCTTAGGAGCATGGGGAATAGGTCTATTTCTTAACTATAGGAACAAACAGCAAAAAGCTGTTAATTTAGTCCTGGTTTACGGGTTAATTGAAGGATTAATAGGATTTTACGGTTTTTTTTTTCCTTATGGACTAGAGTTAATTTCTGGCTTTTACGCCCCAATAGTTAATGGAACAATTGAGTTAGGATTCCTACTTCACTGGATAGAGTTTTTTCTTAGTGCAGCACTCATGCTCCCGGCAACAATATGCATGGGAGCAACTTTGCCAATAATCGGTAGTTGGTCGATTGGAAAAAATAGCGAACGTATTATATCTGATGTTTCTATTCTCTATAGCCTAAACACGTTCGGTGCTGTAGCAGGTTGTCTCTACACTCAAACAATAGCATTAAAATATTTTGGTGTTAACGTAACTAATTTCACCGCTATTGGAATGAATTTTTTAGTTTTTCTTCTCTGCACATCTCTTCAAAGTTATTTTACAAAAAAATCATCGTCTAAAATTCCAGACATAAAACACAAAATTTACCATGAAAGTAGTTCAGCTCAAGATCGGAAGTTATCATTACTTCTTATTTTTATATTTACATATTCAGGGATGGCTTCCCTCGCAAGTGAAATATTGTGGACACGAATTTTAGTATTCCCAATGGGAACAACACTAAATTCATTTGCACTTATCTTGGCCACATTTCTTTTTGGAATTGCCCTAGGAAGTCTTCTAGCTGGCAAACTACTTGGAAACTCAAATCACGTTTTAAAATTTATTCTAATCCAATTATCCGTTGCGATTTTATGTATTTCAATTTTGCCTTTATTGGAAAATTTACATGAATGGACATTGAAGGCAGATCAACTGTTCTATGATCTAGACAACATGGCATTAAAAACTATGGGCATAAGATCACTATTCGCATTTGGACTTATGTTTCTGCCAACACTGGGATTCGGGCTAAGTTTTCCTCTAGCGAATCGTATAAATATCAATTTATTCAAAACAAATAGCAAAACACTTGGAAATACTTATGCGCTGAATACAATAGGGGCCACACTAGGAACCATCATCACTCCCTTTATTTTAATTCCTTTAATGGGAATTCGGATGTCTTTATTTCTCATCTATTCAATCCTTATCTTATTATGCTTTGTTGCAATGGCAATGCACTTTAAATGGAATAGAAAAAAACGTATTAAATCTGCGTTCCTCGCAACAACAGTCATCATTCTTGCTTATATCTGGTCTAATCCTAAAATATCTAAAGAACAACTAGGCAACCACAATTTAGCAAGAATAGAAATGGACACACCAAAATCTCAACTTAAACTTATTGATTACATAGAAGGCGATTTTTCAACCCTAAGTGTTATAGAGAACCAAAAATCAAAGGAACGCACTTTGTACATGAATGGATTTAGCACAGCAACAGTCTCTGACTCTATTGGAGGCAGTGATTATATGCAAGCGATGGGATTTATTCCAATGGTCTTACACCCTAACCCAAAAAAAGTAATGGTAATTTGTTTTGGGACTGGCAATACAACTGGAACAGCATCTCTATTTCCGGGGGTGCAAGTGGACGGGATAGAAATAGATAAAAATGTATTATCGCTAGCCCATCATTTTTTAAAATGGAATCATGATGCACAAAGAAAGAAAAATATCGATATGCATATTCAGGATGGTCGCACCTTCACACGATGGACTAAAAAAAAATATGATGTCATAACACTTGAACCGATGTCGCCGATTCAGGCGGGAACAGTCAATCTCTACTCACGTGAATTTTATGAATTAGCGTCAGAGCGATTGAATAAAGATGGCATCATGATGCAGTGGCTACCGCTTCATCTTGTTGGATCTGACGACGCAAAATCTATTTTAAAAACTTTTCAGGAAGTTTTTCCAAATACGTCGATTTGGAATAGCTTTTTAACAAGAATAGTATTACTGGTTGGGTCAAGGGAGGAAATCGCTCTTGATAAAATAAGATTTGAAGAGTTAATGCGTGTACCTAAAATTAAAAAAACAGCTCAACAAATAGGCATAAGTTCTTTTCTGGATTACACAGATTTTTTTCTAACGGATGCAGCAAAATTAGATTCTTTTGTTCAGAGTGCTGAGATTATAACTGATGACCGCCCTCTACTAGAGTTTTCTCCTGTAACACTTCTGCCTCCTTTGAAGTGGCAAGTGGATGAGACTTTTTTAAACTATCTAAAATACCGAGTTGGGAATTACCCTGAAGTAAAAGGATTGATCTCGTATGAGAAAAAAAGATGGGAAAAAAATTTTCGTACGCGCACAGCTCAAAGACTTTCGGTTTTTGCACAACGGTACCATGGCCCTGGAGAACTTGACTTCAAGAAAAGAAATTATCAAGAGGGACTTAACAACATCAAATCTTATCTAGATAAAAATAAGGATAAGGCTATAACTCTTAAGGGCACTCAATGGAAATAAATAGTGCGCAATTCGTTAGTTGTATTTACTTTCCAAGGTAGCCTCATTTCACAAATAAAGTATTTATATTTTATTCGTGAAGTTTACATCTGCACCGTCACTTTAAACGAGAGGTCCATTTAGGCAATTTGGCATTGAGACGCTCTATATCCAAAAAATTTCTATTATTTTGCGTTATTTTTTTTTGTTGTCCAAACGACCGTCTAGTCAGTTTCTCTTTCAGCCGTCTGGGAAAATCTGTTTTGCTAAAATCTTGATTGGTTCGTCGTTTCTTAAACCGAATCGATTGCACTGGACGTATCCGGGAAACCTCCGTCAACGATTTTGGTAGTAAAATTATTATTTCTTTCAAAAAAGGTGTTTCTCCTTTTTGATATGCATAGCGAACAACGTCACCGATATCAAATTGGATATATTTTTTTCTTGGGGTTTTAAGGATTCGGTTTCTTTTATAATCGTCTCTAATTACTAGATTTCCTTCAATTGATAATATTTTAAAATCTTTATCAGAGTTTGAAATTCTGAAATCGCAGATCAAATTTTTAAAATTCTCTATTGGAATCTCATCATGGAAAGTTATATCGATAGTTTCGGTGTCCTTGAGACTCATATCAAATCTTCTCTGGAGTACTGTATTCTGAAGATTTCTAGAGTAGTGCCAAGCAGTATCAGGACTTAAGCCAAGTTCTCTCTTGATCAAATACCAAGAATTTATTTTCTCCCAAGCAGACGATGAGAAATCCATCAGGTCTTGGGTTAAAAATGCAAAAGATTTATTTTGCTCTCGAGAGATCTTCCCTTTTGTTTCCTGATGTTTTTCAAATAGGTTTTCTTGATTGATTTTTTTTATTAAAGGCTCTAAGGATAGAGGAGGACTCTTCTTTTTTATATTAGTATCGGTTAATTGTACATATTTATAATCATTTTTTGATGCAATTTTTTTAAATGAAGCAGTGATTTCTTTTTTGCTAACATTTTTTTTAGACGAAGCACGAATATTAGTTTCAATAATACGGTTATGGGTCTTGTATTTAGAGTTTTCGATATAAATTTCTGATGAGCAGTCCTTGCTTATTGACTTGTCTTTGTATGGACACACGTGAACTCCTAGGTCAAACTTATTTGCTTCGAATAGTGTGTTAGTAATATGGATCATTCCTCCTTTGTAAAGCGTTTTTTTTCTGTAGGCGGCAGCCCCTATTAAATTATTTTCAAAGATTCCACCGGACAACATAACTTGTGATGAATCTTTAGAAGCCAGAGCAATTTTAGAATCTTCAATCTTAATGTTTTTTATTACTGCTTGAGTTCTTTCCCTCAAGCTTATTCCTATGTTTTTAGATTGAGATACTAATAGATTTCGGAGGAGTATCTTAGACCCAGAGATATCGATCCCATCGTTACCATTTTTAAGAAAATATGAATTACGAATTTCAGAACCTATTTTCGCATAGTCTAAATCAATTGCATCCCCATGATTTTTAAAAAAATAGGAATCTGAAATAAGGGCTTTCCCGTGCTTAACATTAATTGCATCATCTCCGCCTCCTATACCTGCTTTTTGAAAGATTGAATTTCGGACTTCTATGTTTGTATAATGGGCTGCAAGCATGCCAGATAAATAAATACCATTAATGAAAGCTTCTCCTCCTCCCTCAAATATACAATTTTCAAAAATACCCCCAGATTGTTCATGAAGAAGTCCAATGACACCCCATTTAGTTGTATCCTTTTCTCCATGAAATATAATTGGGTTATCCTTGGTTCCTAAAGCGCTTATCTTTCCATAAGAGATCAAAGAAGCACCGGTATTAAATTGTAACTCAGCGCCGGGTTCTATTATCAATTCGATTCCCTTAGGCAAAATAATAACTTCGGAAAATTTATGGACTCCTGCCTTAATAATAATAGTGTTATTTAACTTACCTTTCATAAATGCAGAGTTATTTGCTAGTAACTCATCAATAGAAGAATAGATTTTAGCGTATTCTTTATAAACAGATTGTCTTTGGAGTACTTTAGATAATAGTTTTAAATTATTATCAATCAATTCGGGTATGATTTTTGTTTTTAAAACTTTCAGGTTTCTGTTATCAATGTTATTTTTATTAGAAACCAAAACTTCAGGGGTAATTGGATTTAGAGTGACACCATTTTTCACAGTGAAAGTAAAATCTTTTAAAGGTTCAATTGGAGATACTCCTTCATACTGAACTAAAAAAGTCTTTTCTTTATTTACATTAATTTTTCCTATTGATGTAAAAATGGATACAAGAGAGTCAACAAGGTTCTCATTTTTCAATACTTCGAAGGCTATGGCATACCCTCTGTCATCGGACTTGGCATAACTTTTTTTAACAATCTTGAGTTGCTCTGGAAAATTCTTTAACTTTTCCAAGACAGCCAAATATTCTTCTTCCCACAAGTAATATATTTGGTAAATAAAATATTTATCTGAAGGTATGAATTTTTTTAACGGAAGAACTATTCCCTTTTTATTTCTTACGCTAACATTTTTTGGAAGCATTTTTATCTTTCCATTAACATCCTCCATTTTAATTTCAAGAGATTCTAAAAGTGTGGAACTCCATGCAGAATTTTTTTTTGGATTAACTTTAATCTCGAACAATTGTTTTACATTTGATTTCGAGTTTCCTGCCAGACGGTATTGAGTGATATTTATTCTAATTTTATTATTTTCTCTAATGAGTCGACTAAGTTTACCGATTCTCGCTAGAAAAACTTCCTTCCCACGGAGTAGTAGGCTTTTTATGGCTTGATCACTGAAAGGGGCATCGTTAACTACGGATATGGGGTGTGTTTTAGTAAATGCATTAGCGTTTTTTTTGTATAAATTATCATAATAATCTAATGCGCTTCTAATTTTTTTTGTATCAGATATATATTTCCATAGAATTCGATCCCTTTGATTGAAGAATTCAAAATTTGCGAGCAATTTATCTATAATGGGGTTAAAGTGTTTGACATTATCTTCATGGTCAATAGTACTATAAAGACCCATATTTATATCGATGGGCACAGGCTCTAGGCGCCCATCCGCTGAGTTTAAGTAAAAAAAAGAATTATGAGTGCTATCTTGATGAGCGCTATCGACTATGAGAGTATGGGCATGCCAAGTAAGAAATTTTTCGATATTAGCTAACCCGTCTATATATTCTAATAAACCCTTCCTAAGCAAGGTTGTAAATAAGACTATTACTTTTTTTGCCGAATATCGTTTTCGAATTATTGCGTTTTTGGGACGCACAACAGTTTTCCAATCCTCATCTGTTCGAATGAGACTATATTTACTGTTCGAGTTTTCAAGCAAAGCTCCATCCGGTCTTCGATTGAATTCAAGGTCTGTGTGATCTTTCCAATACCTCCATGTAACACCTTTAGGCTTTCCGTTCATGCGAAGAAACACAAAATCACTACGCATTCCCATTCCTCCTAATTGTCTCGATACGAAATATGAAAATGGTTCCGAAAGCCAATTTCTTGTCTGTGGATTAAGAAGGTACATTCTGTCCCTCTTAGTGCGCGAGATTTTTATAGACTTATTACGACCTGCATAATGAGGAGCATGCACTCCCCTAAAATTAAACCCAAGAGAAATAGTATTTTTTTTACCAATTCTGCGCTCAGCGGGAAATAAATGTTTCAATTTCCTAGGAGGAATAGTATTTTTTTTGTTAATTCTGAGCTGAGCGGGAAATAAATGTTTTAATTTCCTCGGTTGTTCGATAGCGTATGGATCTTTTTTTAAAGCTAAAGAATACCCATCCAGTTGTTTGCGCCAAAAAGCCGCTGGATCATAAAATAAATCTAGAATCGGAATACCAAGGATTTTATGCTCTTTGTAATAAGCTTTATGGAAGTTTTTTGGTATTATATTTTTATAATCGACTACTTTAAACCCTATGGAAATATCATTTAATGATATGTTGAAATTGGAATGAAGGTATCTATAAAACTTCTCCGTATCTTCCTCTGGAACTTTGTATAAGTGAACGTCATCATAAAGATTCACGAAGCGAAAAGGGTATATTTTGCTACCGCCTCCAAGTTGGATCAAGACGTTTTTTTGTTGCGGTTTAAATAGAATTAAGGACCGAACCCACCCCTCATGTAAAAGTATTGGTAAAATTGATTTCTCCAATATATTCCCACTTTCTTCTAGAATTTGCACACTAGGTGAAACTTTACCTAAAATGTTACGACGCCCTGCCAAAAGAAGATATTCTTTCCCAGGAGCCAATCCTGAAATTTTTCGCGTTATGTGAGACGTTTTCCAGGAATCGACCACGAGGGATTGATTCCCCTGAAGGGGTAGATAATCAAATTTCTTTGTATAGGTCCAGTCTTGCTTTGCAACATTCCTGTAATCTCTCCATTCATCCTTAAAGTCAATCGGGGTTAAAAGATTAGGGTCATCCGAGTAAATTTTGACATCTCCGTGGTTGGACACGAGCTTAACTAATATACGACTTGATAGAAGATTAATTAAAGGTTTTATAATAGGCATGCTCAGTATTTTAAAAATCTTATTTGGAATAATTGTCTCAAGAGAAATTTCATCAAAGTTTTCATTGTTACTGTCTGTTTGGGGAAGGGAATTCAACCCTAGATATGTTTTTAGTGTGTATGTTCGATAATGAGGAAGGGGAATAAAACGTCTACTGGGGAAATTGATAGTATTGAAATAAGTAGTTATTGCTTTTGGAATGGGATTAACAATTTCTATAGATCCACTAATTGTGATTGGAGTTTCTGGTGAGACGGAAGTAGGGAATAACCTAATCTTA
>JALPWY010000058.1 GCA_023271875.1 Nitrospinaceae bacterium
ATTTCTTTCTCCATTTTATCTTCATAGGCTTTCTTTTCCTCCGCAAACTCCTTTTGCAATTCTACCATTACATGTTGCATTTCTTCGGGAGGAATTCGGTCATGGAGTTTTCTTAGCTTATCCTGCAACATTACATCTTTATCTGCAATTTTAGCCTTATACTCCATCCGAATATCACTAATTTTTTTCTTTTGTTCTTCGGTAATTTCTTTTTTATTTTTTAGCTCAGGAACAAGTTTTTCGGATCTCTCAAGACTGAGTTCCCATGCGCTTTTTAGACCAGACATATAAAATTCACCTTGAAATGATTAAGCTAACACAGTTTATCATAAACCAATCGACCCAGAGACTCAATATCAAATATATTCATAATTGAATTCTTAAAGTTTACAAAAATAGTTTTTTTAATTTTTTTAACCGTAAATTTAATCCCACAGATAACGCCTCAATACATGTTGTTTTAAATGTGACCTTTTGATAATCTCAATCCTGATATGCCGATACGAAAAAGATCCATTTTACTTAGAGATTTGAGAAATTATCTAACGTTTCTAAAAGATTATGGTTTTTCGGAAATCCCATCCGAGTCAGGTGTAACGCTAGAACTTCCATCAGGCACAAAAGGACTCCCTTACTCCTCTATTGATACTGACAAAACCTCCCATATGAAAACCAATAAAAATATCACAGCAAAACCCAACATCAGCATCGAAAATGTGCGCGAAGAATTAGGAGATTGTACTCGCTGCAACTTACATAAGGACAGAAAAACAATTGTATTTGGCTCAGGAAATCCACACGCCGATCTCGTTTTTGTAGGCGAGGGACCCGGAGCAGATGAGGACGAACAGGGATTTCCCTTTGTAGGCCGAGCAGGAAGAAAGTTGACGGAAATTATAGAAAAAGGGATGAATCTCAGACGCGAAGAAGACACCTATATCTGCAACATCGTAAAATGTCGTCCGCCTAACAACAGAGATCCAAAACCAGATGAAATAGCCGCCTGCAATCCATTCTTGATAAGGCAACTCCAAGCCATTCGCCCTAAAGCTATTGTGGCATTGGGTAAACCTGCCGCAAGCACATTGTTAGGAAGAACTGTCCCAATTATGAAAGAACGTGGCAACTGGTATGAATATGAAGGAATTCCTCTCATGCTGACGCTCCACCCAGCCTATCTTTTGAGAGCCTATACAATTGAGAACCGACGTAATGTCATGAATGATATGAATAAAGTTCTGACAAAACTAAAGAGATGAAAATAATAGAAAAAATATTATTAAATTTTGGGTAGTTTTATTGTTATACCGCTTATTGACTGCCACAAAGCTAAACTATCCTGCGTTGAAGAACTGAAGAACTTTTTGATTTTTAGCGTTGCCAACCATGGCTAATACTAGCTTCCCACAAACCAATCTACTTTAAAAATTAACAAACAAAATTTTCCCGCTACACAAAAATTAATATAATCCACCATAAACCGAAAAAAGGGCGTGACAACAATAATCCGGCCACGGAGAAAATATAAATGGTTTCTAAAATAATACGATCCGCATACTTAGGATCAAAAGATTATATGGAACCATTAAAGGGTGAGTTAGGTGGAATTATTGATATTCATGATCAACTGGCCTTATCCTCCATCGCACCAATAAAGTCTTTATGGTCAATAAACACTTGGCATGATCCCAAAGTCTTAACCATAGACTCCATCAATGATGGTGCACAACAACTAAAAAAAATACAACGAAATTGGTGCCTGTATTCATATCAATTTCACCGACG
Source organism: Nitrospinaceae bacterium (assembly GCA_023271875.1). Taxonomy (GTDB): domain Bacteria; phylum Nitrospinota; class Nitrospinia; order Nitrospinales; family VA-1; genus Nitromaritima. The sequence continues at coordinate 1,786 of JALPWY010000058.1, forward strand.
CGCAATACTGATTCAAGAAAAACTACCACATGTTTCCGCAAAACCTCTATGCTTTCCCTGTGCACTACCCACCTCTCCTATCGGCTCATGGACCCTTCTTGCCGAAAACCAAATCTTAGCGTCCTCAAAATGTTCCAGTCTCTTTAAGAACGGGGAAATACTATTTGAAGAAAACAAGGAAGGCCCTCCAAGCCGCGCCTATCTTAAGTTGTATGAGTCTTTAACTAGAGCAGGAAAAATCCCTCAACCTGGTGATTTCTGCATTGACGCGGGAGGAAGTCCAGGCGGATGGGCCTGGGTATTACAAAAACTTGGAGCACGAGTCCTATCAATTGATCGGTCACCCTTAGACCCTAAAATAGCTTCCCTTGCAAATGTGGAGTATTACAAAGCGGACGTTTTCTCCATAAAACCTTCAGATTACGATAAAGTAGACTGGCTGTTCAGTGATGTCATCTGCTTTCCAGAAAAGCTGTTTGACTGGATATCTCTATGGTTCGAGTCGGGAAAATGCAAAAATTTTATTTGCACAATAAAGTTTCAAGGTTCGCCAGATTATAGTTTCGCAAAAAAATTTTTAGCAATTGAAGGTAGTCATGTCGTGCATCTATATAACAATAAGCACGAACTCACATTTATGCATATACACAAGAATAAAACTGGGAAGATTGAACATAAAACAAACTAATTCGTTTAAAATAATAACAACACAACAATAATCAAAATTAAAAAACCAATTAACGAGCCTAAGGTGTTTTTTAAAAAACTTACATATACAACCTGGGGGTTGCTAGTACTTGCGATCACTCTAATGTTTGTCACCCTCAACAATGTCAAAAAAGAAAATGAATATGACTGGGTACAACAATTTGAGCAAGAAGGAATCAAAAACACTCGGTTCCTTGAGGAACAATTAGAAAACATAGCACGAGAACTAACAGGGATTGCTTCCCTATTTCAAGCATCAAAAACTGTAACTAGGCATGGGTTCAGAGCTTATACTTCATCGCTTTTAGAAAAAAACGATTTCATCAAATCTTTTCAATGGGTTCCGCGTGTTCAACGAGACCAACGCCCCGCTCTGGAATCAATGGCTCAAAAAGACGGTTTTATTAATTTTAAGTTCACTACTCGAAGCAAAAAATCAACCATTATTACAGCATCTCTAAAGAACGAATATTTTCCAATTTACTATATGGAACCCCACTCTGGTGACGAGTCGTTTTTAGGATTTGACATCAGTACGCAACCCGTTCTACTGGATCTCATGAACCGGGCTAGAGATTCAGGTGAAGTCGTTGCAGCGAGTACAGTAAACCTGATTCATATGGACCAAAAAAAAATAGTAGCCATATTTTTTTCTCCTTTTTACGAAGGAGAAGATATCCCGGAAACGATTGAAGGTAGAAGGAATTTGTTTTTGGGAGTAGTGCTAGGGACTTACAAAATAAAAAAGATGATAAAGAATATAATCAATCCTTATCTAGCGCCAGGAGTGTTTTTAACGGTCTTAGATGAAGATCGTAAAAACCAACTGTATGGTAACCTCAAAGAAAACGCGCTTATAAAAAAAGAAATGGTATTGGGATTTTCTCAGATTCGTTGGTTTTTAGTTTGGCAAGGAAACCTAGAATTTCAAAAAGGCCCTAACAGGCTACATAATTGGCTTTCGGCGGCCGTCTTAGTGCTCATAATATTTATTGCAGTGATTTTTCAAATACTTTCCTCACGAGCAAGGCGCATCGAAAATGAGGTACGTTTGCAAACAAATGAACTAAAAAAGTTAAAAAGTGAATTAGAAGAAAAAAATCTGTCTTTGCATGAGTTGATTAAAGTTAAAAACGAGTTGCTGGGCATGGCCTCCCATGATTTACGTAACCCTCTCACATCAATTCAAGGTTATTCAGGTTTTCTTTTGAAAAAAGGGGCTACATTAAGAGAAGAGACGCGCACTGACTTCCTTAAAATTATCAATTCCGCCAGCGGTAATATATTGGAACTACTAAATGATCTACTCAGTTTATCTGCCATCGAAAGTGGGCAACTAGTACTAAACCTAAAGCCAGGAAATCTCCGCTCCCTAATTGAAGAACGAATTAGACTGTACACCCACCTCGCCACGGAAAAAAATATTCATTTTAAAATTAACTGCCAAGAGACCCCGGTAGTTTTATTTGATACGCCTAGAATCGAACAAGTCCTAGACAATCTATTGACTAACGCAATAAAATTTTCTCCCGTAGGTGGCGTTATCGAGATAATCATGGAATCGGGCAAAGGATATATGCGCGTTACCATAACAGACGAGGGCCCGGGTATAAAAAGTGAAAACCTAGATGATTTATTTAAACCCTTTAAAAAGATTGACTCGGACTCAACAAAAGATGAAAAGGGAACTGGGCTAGGTCTAGCAATTGCAAAAAAAATGATCGAACTTCACAACGGAACCTTAACATTCAAGCCATCTAAAAACCAAGGAGCAAGTTTTAGTTTTAAACTCCCAACAAATCCTTCCTCGTTACAAACATAATTTTTTATATCTAGCTCTGCTCTAGCTCTGCACCGGGCCCGAGCCGAAAGAGAAGGAGGCCTTCGACTCAGACATTAGGTGCAGGCGGGATAGGAATATCAAGCAACAAAATTTTGTCCATATTTAAGGTCCATGATGATTATATAAAGCTAAACCTTATACTAAACTTGGGTAACTCTTTGACTTAAAATGTGCATTAAAGCTTCTTTTCGCTTTATGTTTTCTGCCCGTTTTGTTTGAAAACGACTCCCAATGTTTTTGACTCAGTAATTTTTCTTTCACTACCTTTTTCAGAATCCCGTTTTTATCTAGAATACGAACTGAATAAAACATGAATCGCTCCTTTCTCAATTTTCCATTGACATCTAAAATCCGAATAACATAATCCATGCACTCTCTCCGTTTTCACAACTGATTAGCATCACAAGAGGTTCTGCTGACGACATTTCTATGATAAGGTAGCAATACTTGTGCCGGATAAGAATACTTTCTCTGGGTTTTACTAAAGCATTAATTTTTAAAGATATTTCTACTTAATAGAGTTAAAAGAGGAACACAAAATATCCCATAAATGGAATTCCGATTTAGGGATTCTAATAGTAAATATATTATTAAGGTATATGTTCGATATATAAAGCGGGTTCAAACCATTGCTATGGCTTAATTCTTAGGGGCTAGTTTTGTAAGGTTGTATTTTTGGACCATTCTATAAAAGCTAGATCGACTTAATTTTAACTTTTTTGCAGTCTCTGGAATATCCCCATTGGTGAGGTCCAAAGCTCTTTGCAGGACTTGTCTTACTGCCTCTTCGAAAGGGTCAATAGAATCTTCTTTACTAGCACATTGAGATTCATTCTCTTCATGGGTCTTTTGGTACGTTTCATTCTTAACATTGCTTGGCAGGCTATCGATGTCAACACAACCAGACTCTGTCATTATCATTGCTTGATAAACAACATTTTCCAACTCGCGCACATTACCCGGCCAAAAATAATTCACTAGCGCGTTCATTGCCTCAGATGTAATTGAAAATATTTTTTTTTCAAATTCTTTTTTATATATATCAACAAAGTGCGCCGCAAGACTTGGAATATCTTCCTTACGTTCTCTCAACGGTGGGATGGTAACTGGAAACACAGCTAGTCGATAGTATAAGTCTTCTCGAAAAGATCCATCCTTTATCTTTTCGTTAAGATCTTTATTGGTAGCGGCTATTACTCGAGTGCTAGTGAAAATCTTTTTTACCCCCCCTACTCGCTCAAAACTTTTTTCTTGAAGGTAACGCAACAATTTAACTTGGGTCTTCAACGACATCTCGGCTACTTCATCAAGGAACAGGGTTCCTCCATCAGCTAACTCCAATCTCCCCTTCCGAGTCTCAGTTGCACCCGTAAAAGAACCTTTATTGTGTCCGAAGAGTTCACTTTCCTGCAAGTTTTCAGGAATCGCTCCACAATTAATATCGACAAAAAGACCCTTAGAGAAAGGGCTGTTCTCATGAATAGCGCGCGCCATCAATTCTTTTCCAGTCCCACTCTCACCAAGAAGTAGAACTCCGGCATTACTAGCACCAACTTTCTGAATTTTTTCTAGTGTATCGGTCAAGGCGGGACTTGCACCCACAATAGTCCTGACACCCTGCATCCTACTTAATTCCCCCTTTAGATAGCGAACCTGTCCGACCAAGGAAGTTTGCTCAATTGCCTTATCCAAGACTGAAAAAAGACGAAGTTCATCAAAAGGCTTAACAATATAATCGAACGCCCCAAACTTTATTGCCTTAACAGCAGAAGCAACATCGTCAACACCTGTTACCATGATGACTGGCAAGTCACTTTTGGAATTCTTTATAGTTTTTAATGCTTCCATACCACCCATCACCGGCATGGCCACATCAAGAAAAATTACGGAAGGGTTTTCATCGAGTCGGTCAAGGCACTGCTTTCCATTCTCCAAAGCCACGACTTCATGACCCCGGTCTTCAAACAAAACCTTAATCAGACCTCTAATATCAGAATCGTCATCAACAGTAAAAATTAATGCCATGAATCAAGTAAATACATTTTTACTTTAAAACGGAGAAATAGAATTCACAGTCAAATTAGAGTCCTCCGCCAACTTGCGACATTGTTGCTTTGAGCCGTCACATCGCATAAAACAACTAGCCCAATAGTCGCACTTGACATCAATCCACCAGCGACTACTCGAATATTTATCTCTTTCCTCAATTACTGCTGTTCCATCAACAATCTCATGCTCAATGTCCGAAACCAGCGTCCCCGATATTCTCTCTGGTTTCGGGTACCCTTTGTCTACAAAATTGTCAATTTTCTTGACATAGTAGTGAGCAGATTTCGAGCAACTAATAGTTACCGCAAAGGTAATTAAAATAGCAAATATTAATAAAATATTCTTGGCCCCATAAATCTTTTCTTTCATCTATTACGCCCTCTATTTATTTTTTTAACCTTAACAGCATCCTATTTCTCAACTATACGACAAGTAAATCAATAATTCCAGTACGATAAAACCCAAAAAAAAACAGAAACATTTTGAAACTAATACCAGTTAAATATTCACACCCAACTTACAAATCAAGCTTTTTTTTTATTTTTGTATTCAATTTTTCAAAAGCTATCCGTCGGTGCGAAATAGCATTTTTCTCATTAAAGTTCATTTCAGCGAAAGTTTTTTCATGATGCTCAGGAATAAATATAACATCCCACCCAAACCCATTTTCACCTCGAGTGCTATGCGCAATTTTCCCCCTTCTCTCCCCACTAGCAAAGAGCATCTCCTGACCATCAAAAACAACTGCCACACAAACCGCAAAAGCCTCTCGGTTTTCAAACCCTTCCAGCATTTTTAACAAACCAGGACAACCAACACTAATCTCAAACCATTTTATCAGTGGTCCGGGAAGACCATCCCATGCAGTAAAACTAAGGCCGGAATCTTCAACCAGCACAGGACACCTAAGTTCATCAAAGGCCTGTTGCGCTTTGTGAGTGACTATCTGCTTAATATCACTAGCCTGTATTTCATCTATATTTAACCCTGAAACCTGATCGAGCGAGCATCCCAAAATATCCGAAACTTCTCGAACTTTATCTGAATTACTGGTAACAAACTTTAACATCTCCCACATTCTATTTCTCCCATGCTTGCCTGAGAAGTGAACGCATGTTATACACTCTTAGATTTTCATGATCTAGATAATATAAACCCTCGGTTTAACCAGAACCAATCTTGTTATGCATTTTTCTACGATAAAAAAAATAGTGTTTTTGTCTATGTCTATGTTTTACCTCATTTCATGCACTACGATTTTTGAAAACAACTACGATGTGATGGCGCGCCAGGCACTTTTTGATTTAATTAAATCTCAGGAAACTTATCGTGCAGAGCACGATAAATATGCAAATAAATTAGCCCAGCTTTCAAGTTACGGCCTTAAATATCACACTGGGATTGTTTATATTGAAATCCAATCTGCTACCAAAGACGAATATCGCGCCATATCTCTTCCCGCTGAATCAACCACCGCGAGAGTTTTTATCTACGATACTACAAAGGGGGGATATTACGAAGCTGATGAGGTGGAAGTTTCAAAGTACGTCCTTGGGGCCCTCAATTTTATCCGTGGTGAAAAGGATAAACAAAAAACAAATTTTTTCTTATTTTCTATTCTTTTAGGTTCCCTCGTTATTCTAGGGTTTCGTTTTGTTTCTAGATATGAAGGGAAAGAAAATAACAACGCTCTAATTTCCTATTTCGTCAGTCTGCCCTCATTAGGATGGGCTGTCGCTACCCTTAACTATGTGAACAGCGATATCGTTTTTAACTCGAGGATCCTAATACCTTCCTGGACCGCGATCGCAGTATCCCTATCATGCATTTTTATTGCGCTTCAATGGTTGAAAAGCAGGAATCATTTAACGACCCCAGCCCCTGTCTTGGGACTCGCAGGATGTTCCCTTTTCATCTCATTCATTAGTATGGGAAGTGTGGCCTACACCCTACTTAAATATTATCCTGCATAAAAGTTTTCACCCCAACAGCAGGCCCATTGTTGAGATCCTTAGCCTGGCAACTAATATTGATTATCTACCACCTTAATCACTTTGAAATTAAAAAATTTAGGAATAAACAAAACAAAGACCTAGCTTATTTATCGAACATAAATTATATTGAACCGGTACATATCTATCAGGCGACTTTTTCCTGCACTTCATCTCAATAAAACTCTGGAATGATCTAAACGATATCCTTTTTCAGAATTCGAATAATAAAGATGCAACCAAAGAATTTAATTGGCTTTTCCTATACACACCTCCAAGAATTTTTACTCGAGCACGGAATAAAACCCTACCGTGCCCACCAAATATTCATATGGCTCTATCACTACAAGCTTTATGACTTTGATCGCATGTCTAATTTATCCAAAGTATTGCGCGCTTTATTGAAAGAACATTTTTATATATCTTTACCCCTGATACGCAGCAGAACCAAGTCGCAGGATGGTTCGATCAAATACCTATTCGAGTTAAAAGATGGTTTGACAATTGAAAGTGTTTGGATGCCCTCAGATCAGCGTAAGACCTTGTGCGTATCAACCCAGGTTGGATGCCGCCTTGCATGTACATTTTGCATGACCGGAACAATGGGGTTGAAGCGAAACCTTGCAAGCGATGAAATCATCGGACAATATCTTGCGGTAAATGATAGCCTCTCTGAAGAAAATCAAGTAACCAACATTGTGTTCATGGGGATGGGCGAACCGCTTGACAATTATGATGCCACCATTAATGCGATACGACTCATGACCATGCCAGAAGCCTTACGCCTATCTTCTCGCAAGATTACATTGTCTACTGCCGGGCAAGTAGATCTCATCCAAAAGTTTAAAAATGAAGATTTACACGTGAACATTGCAATATCGCTAAACGCTACGGACAATAAAACTCGGGAAGGAATCATGCCAATCAATAAAAAATACCCGATAGAGGAATTGATAAACTGTTTGCGAGAATACCCGCTCAAACCATCCCGGCGGTTTACCTTCGAATACGTTATGCTAGAAGGGATCAATGACCGGGACGATGACGCTAAACGTTTATCCAAGTTGCTTCACGGCATACCCTGCAAAGTAAATCTAATTTTGTTTAACAAGTTCTCCCCTTCTGAATTTGACCCTCCTAGCAAAGAACGGGTTCACGCATTCCAGCAGTATCTCCTGTCAAAAAATCATACCGTTTTTATACGGCAAAATCGTGCGACAGACATCCTTGGCGCGTGTGGGCAACTGGCTACGCAACCATTATCACCTGCGCCTGTACGAATTTAAATAATTTGGCATGATAAATTCACCCGAATCAACTGAGTCCAAAGCGTTAGAGATTTCTATCGTTATTCCTATTTATAATGAGCACGAAAACCTAACTCTACTTGACGAAAAAATCACTAAAAGCATAAAACCACTTAACAAGGACTATGAAGTCATCTTAGTTGATGACGGAAGCGTGGACGGCAGTGCAGAACTCATACGTAAATTAAAAAATGGAAATCCCCATCTACGGCTGATCCGGTTTGGTCGCAATCATGGTCAAACAGCGGCTTTCGCTGCAGGGTTTAGCAAAGCCCGCGGTAATATTATTGTTACGATGGACGCCGACTTACAGAATGACCCTGCTGATATCCCTCTACTACTCGAGAAAATAAATGAATATGACGTTGTATGTGGCTGGCGGCATAAACGTAACGATCCTTGGATCAAAAAACTCTCTTCGAAAATAGCCAATACAGTGAGAAATGCCCTGAGCGATGAATGCATAGCCGACACAGGTTGCTCGCTCAAAGCGTTTCGGCGAACCTGTTTCAAAAACATTAAATTGTACAATGGGATGCATCGCTTTTTCCCAACATTGATGAAAATGGAAGGGTTTAGTGTCACGCAGGTAAAAGTAGGGCATTATCCCCGCATGCATGGTTACTCAAAATATAACATCCGTAACCGCCTATTCGCTTCATTCAAAGATCTTTTGGCGATCCGGTGGATGAAAAAAAGACAAATCAATTATGATATTATTGAGGAGGATTAATTAATGACCACAACCTACTGGCTGGTTATCGGTTTTATTGGTCAGATCGCCTTTGGAGCACGATTTGTGATTCAATGGCTAGTTTCCGAAAAAAAGGGAGAAAGCACGATCCCTATTGCGTTTTGGTATTGCAGTATTGCAGGAAGTATTATCCTGTTGACATATGCAATCCACAGAGAAGACCCGGTTTTCATTCTCGGGCAAAGCCTTGGTTCAATTATTTATATCCGCAACTTAATTCTCATTGACCGTAAAAAAAGGTCCATTACAGAGGACAACCAGAACAATGAATAGCTGGAAAATTAGATTTTTAGGGGTAGCGCTCATGGTACTCGGAGGATTTTTGTTTGTCTGGTCTGTGCGCGATATAACCGCTGAATGGCCACAGATCTTTGTCGGACTCCTTTCTGTTTTTAGCACAACAATGGGATTCGGTCTGCTCATTATGCCACTAGAAGACTTAACCGAAGTTGAATCAAAAAATAATCTGGAAACAAAAAAACATCCATAACGATTTCCTCGTTGACCAAGAAGACTTGCATTCTTCCTTACCTCAACACACAAACATACCCATAAGTCATTTGAAATAAAAGACTTTTAAAGCTCTTGACATTAGAAAAACCGTATGATATTTCTTTCAGCTTTACGTCTCAATTGGGTTATTATGTCCCGGTTTATTTAGCGCTGACTTAATCTATTAACGCCTGTAAGAAACGACCAAACTTCTCATCTGTTGCTGATTATTAAATATAACTGAGTCTGGTCTTTCATAAAGACTTCCCTTGGTAAAAATAGAGGCCTTGATGCATCATTCACCTGAGAAACCAAAAACCAAAAACTCGATATTTACCGTCCTCATTGCCTTGGTATTTTTCTATGGAATGGGACATTTGACTCCTACGTTCATACCGGCTTCAACG
>JALPWY010000059.1 GCA_023271875.1 Nitrospinaceae bacterium
ACCAGCCAGCGAATCCGTTGTGTAGGGACTTGGGATGCCTGCCCCTAATACATTAATATACAAAGACTTCCTGTAGATGTAAATAAAAAACCACTGTGTGTATATAGTTAAATCAAAAAATATTCTTTATTTACAGGCTAGGAAGTAAAGGGAAGCGTGTTGTACCTTAGTGAAAATATTTCTAATAATAGCTGATTCTATTTAGCCGCCTACTTCTCCTTGCTTGTTGAGGCCAGTCATGAATACTTTTACAGTTCGTTTTCGCGCGTTGCTTCCGATGACAAATTCCGAACCCTTGGAAAATGGTCAACTAATTGTTGAACACGGACGCATCCGAGAAGTTTTTCCGGATACAAGAAGTCCAATAGAGGGTGAATTGATTGACTTGTCAGACTGTCTTGTTGTTCCTGGGTTTGTCAACGCTCATTGCCATCTCAGTCTTTCGGTTCTCAAATGGCAGATTCCCCGTCGTAGTGGTTTTACGGCTTGGGTCAGGTCAGTGGTTGAAAAAAATGAACTGGTAAGTTGGGAAAACCGAGCTCTCGCTTTGCACGCACAGGCGAAGGTAATGGCGCGTTCAGGAGTGACTGCTCTTGTTGACTATATTCCTCAAGCAAAATTTATTATGGAGTACTCTTGCCTTCCTTTCAGGCAGACTTTGTTGCTTGAGGTGTTAGGTTTTCTTCCGTCGTTGATCGAGCCAATAGTAGAAAATTTAGAGTCAACCCTTAAGCAAAATGTAAACAAGAGAGGAATGACTAAACTCGGACTGGCTCCGCACGCCCCTTATTCCGTTTCGCCCAAGTTGTTTCGTGAAGTGAAACGTTTGGCTGATAAATACAAGTGCCCACTATCGTGTCATGTGGCAGAGTTTCCTGAAGAGCTACAGTTTCTTAAGGACGGTAGCGGTGATATAAAAGACTTTCTTAAAGAACGAGCAATGTTTGATGATACTTGGAACCCGCCAGCTTCAAGCCCAGCTCAGTATTTGGATTCAATGGGTATACTTGATTCGCTAGTGGCGATACATTTAAACTTAGCAGATGCTGACATCGACCTTTTAAAATCTAAAAAAGTAAAGGCTGTTTTTTGCCCACAAAGTACGCGCTGGTTTAGGCGTGACAAGTATATGCCAGTCAGAGACCTACTTGATCTTGGAATGGTGGTTGGCTTAGGAACCGACTCGTTGGCGAGCAGCGAATCCTTGAATTTTCTTGACGAAATTCGCGCTGCAGAAGAGATGTTGGTTGACGTATCGAGAGAAGAGATTCTTCGTATGGCTACTCGAGGAGGCGCAGAAACAGTCGGTATGGACTGCGGTGTGATAGAAAAAGGAAGACCGGCGGATTTAACAGGATTCCGGTTACGGGGGGAATTCAATGATTGGTATAGTGTGCCTTTTGAGTCTGGGCGATATAAAGCGGATTTTGTCATGATGGATGGGAAAAAAGTATTTTGAAAGCCTTTTTCGTGGCCTTCTATTGTTTTGCGGGGTAGAGAATGTTAGCTGCCGGAAGTTTTTTTGTAAAATTGTATTGAGATGTTGAACTTCAATTTTTACGCGCGTCATAATTGCTAGAAAGTGAGAAAGCCTTTTGTCTAAAGGTTTCTTAAATAATAACCGAAAAAAAAATAGCAGTTTTGAAAGGCGAGGTGTGTCCATGCTCGGTTAGTAAAATTTTTAAGTGAGATTATTTTGCGAAAAAAAATTAGCATTTTGTTGATTTTTTCGTCAGTTTTTCTTTCGGGTTGCTGGTTAAAGGGCGCCGGAAATTCTGAAATGGCCTTGAAGAGAATCACGCCGAAGATGGAAAAACAGATGGCATACTTGCTTGATAAAGGGTGCGATGAAGAGCACCAGTACCTTGACCCGGAGGTGGCAATGCTGTATTCCTTTCTTCCTGGTGGAGGTCAGTTTTATGCAGGGGAGCAAAAAAAGGGCATTCTTTACCTCTTATCTTCGCCATTGATTTTTCCCTACCTAGCGTCTTTCAAGGATGCTCAAAATTCAGTTGATTATTACAACTTCAAATATACAATTAAATTTTGCGCACAGAAACTTGGTTTTGTTAGGCGAGTAAAACCTAAGGCCCTTGATTAACTCCCTAAGTTATTGATTAATTATTTAAAAGTTCAACCAAGCACAAACTTTCTTAAAAAAAATTGGTGTTTTTTTTGAATAAAGCTTTTCTCGCTTGATTTGAAAATATTTGAATCCCGACAGAGGCCTTTAGAAAAATTAAAAAAACTCAAAAATTATCTATAAAAAATGTCGCACAAATGGTACTCTCCTGATATAGTTGCCACAGTAGACGTTTCCTACTTTTGAAAAATCAAATCCTATAGAGAGTTAAAACTTTGATAGATGAAGCCTTTTATAGTTGACAGGCCATAAGGGGGCTTTGTACTATGGGCGTTTTTCATTTGCTGGGCTGGCGTAGCTCAGTTGGTAGAGCAGCTGATTTGTAATCAGCAGGTCGGGGGTTCGAGTCCCTTTGCCAGCTCCACCTAAACTGGCATGTTTGGAAGGAGATCCTTGTGGGTGTTGGGCCTCTTGTGGATGGCTATTCTCCAGGTATTGCCGTCTGGTGGCGGGGGAGTTTTTTTAACCATCCTCCATTTTGTTTGGGGAGGTTCCCGAGTGGTCAAAGGGAACAGACTGTAAATCTGTCGGCTCAGCCTTCGAAGGTTCGAATCCTTCCCTCCCCATTTTTTTAGGGCAGTGCGGGAATAGCTCAGTTGGCTAGAGCGTCAGCCTTCCAAGCTGAGGGTCGCGGGTTCGAGTCCCGTTTCCCGCTCCACCCTGATTGGTGATGCGGGTGGTTGGATTTCCGGTTTGGATCAGATGCCCACGTAGCTCAGGGGTAGAGCACTTCCTTGGTAAGGAAGAGGTCATCGGTTCAATCCCGATCGTGGGCTTGTTTTAACATGTTTGGTTGAGGTGTTGCTGTTTGTTAGCTTACTTTACGACTAAAGTGGGTTTCTAGTTGGGTTTGAAATAACAATTTAGGGTTTAAGGTTATGCGAGATATTATTATTTTGGCTTGTACTGAGTGTAAGCGTAGGAACTATTCAACAACCAAGAATAAAAAGCTAAAGACTCAGCGTTTGGAGTTTAAGAAGTATTGTAGATTTTGTCGAAAGCACATCCTTCATAAGGAAACTAAGTAGGGTGGTGGTCGGCTATTTGTTGCCATGTGATTTTAGGAGCGGGCTGGGTGTTTAAGTTAATTGTTGGTCGGATTTTCCTTCATTTTGGAATGCGAATAGGCCAGTAGCTCTAATGGCTAGAGCGTCGGACTCCAAATCCGGTGGTTGGGGGTTCGAGTCCCTCCTGGCCTGTATTGAATTTTTTAATGGGTTTAAGTGGGTTTTAAATGGTGAGTAAGGCGATTCAGTTTTTGTCGGAAGTTAAGGGTGAAGTTAAGAAGGTTACTTGGCCTTCTAAGAAAGAAGCCATGGGTGGGACAGCAGTGGTTTTGGTGGTGGTGTTTATTATGGCTCTGTTCTTGGGATTAGTTGATGTGCTTTTGTCTAAAATTGTTGAGGCGCTTTTGAATGTCTGAGGTTAATGTGAATAAGGACTGGTATGTGATTCACACGTATTCGGGTTTTGAGCAAAAAGTGAAAACTAGTCTCGAGGAGCAGTTTGAGCGTTCTTCGAGCAAGGAAGCTCTGGGAGAAATCATTATTCCCGTGGAGGACGTTGTTGAGGTTCGTAAAGGAAAAAAGAAGATTTCTTCGAGAAAGTTTTTCCCTGGGTATATTTTGATTAGCGTCGAGATGTCGCAAGATATCTGGTACATGATCAAGAATACTGCGAAGGTTACTGGTTTTCTTGGTGGTGGGGGTAGGCCTGTCCCGTTGTCGGAAGAGGAGGTGAAGACAATTAAAGGTCAGATAAGTGGAGAAACTTCGCAGCCTAGGCCTAAATTTTCTTTTGAGAAGGGTGAGAATGTGCGCGTCATAGATGGTCCGTTCGTTAATTTTAACGGTACGGTTGATGAGGTTAATCAGGGTAAGGGTAAGGTTAGAGTGATGGTTTCCATTTTTGGTCGTGCTACACCGGTTGAATTGGAATTCCCTCAGGTCGAGGCCGTTTGAGGGGTTTCGGTCTTTTGAACTGATAAGAGATTAGAAAGGAGCTACGTGGCAACAAAACAAGCAGAATCTTTAATTAAGTTGCAGATTCCTGCTGGTCAAGCGACTCCGTCGCCGCCGGTTGGGCCCGCTCTGGGGCAGCATGGGGTTAATATAATGGATTTCTGTAAAGCTTTTAATGCGGACACCCAGGGCAAAGAAGGAATGATTATTCCTGTGATTATTTCTGTTTATAAGGACAGAACTTTTTCTTTTATTACAAAGTCGCCACCCGCGTCGATTCTCCTCAAGCAAGCCGCGAGTATCGCGAAAGGTTCCTCTAATCCCAGCCGCGAATTTGTAGGTACTGTTACTGGTGAGCAGGTACGAGAAATAGCCCGAGCTAAAATGGAAGACCTGAATGCGAATACTGTCGAGCAGGCAGCGCGGATTATTGAGGGTTCTGCAAAAAGCATGGGAATTCAAGTCGAAGGTTGAATAGATCAGGAGAAATATGGATGGCAAAGCCAGGTAAAAGAATGAGAGAAGCTCTTGAAAAAGTAGAGGTTCTAAAGGAATACGAGTTGATGGAAGCGGTGACCTTGGCAAAGGAAACTGCTCAGGCTAAGTTTGATGAGTCGATGGATGTTGCGGTGCGTTTGGGTGTTGACTCGCGTAAGGCGGATCAGAACATTAGGGGAAGTGTTTTGCTTCCAAGGGGAACGGGAAAAAAGTTTCGTATATTGGTGTTTGCTAAGGGGGAAAAAGAAGCAGAGGCTAAAGAGGCTGGTGCGGAATTTGTTGGTGGCGAAGATCTGATGAAAAAAATTCAGGATGGGTGGTTGGAATTCGATCGTGTTGTGGCTACGCCGGATATGATGGGTGTGGTTGGGAGACTTGGTAAGGTTTTGGGTCCTCGTGGAATGATGCCAAATCCAAAAACAGGAACGGTTACCTTTGGTGTTAAAGAGGCGATTGAAGAAATTCAGGCGGGGAAGGTAGATTTTAGAGTCGACAAGGCGGGAACAGTTCACGCTCCAGTTGGGAAGGCTAGTTTTTCAGTAGAGGACTTGGCTGAGAATTATAATGCGCTTATGGCTGAATTGATACGTTTGAAGCCCTCGTCGAGTAAGGGCAGGTATGTAAGGGGTGTTTCTCTTTCCTCAACCATGGGGGCTGGGATCAGGGTTGCGTTTGTGCCTAGTTGATGCAAGGGGGCGGGCGTGTTTAGGCAGGCTTTTTTTAGTAGCTTTGAATTTTATTAAGCTACTCAGTAAATAGCGAGGTTGTTTTGTGGCAAATTCAGTTAAGGTCGAAGTGGTTGAAGAGTTGCGCGGTATTTTTTCTCGAGCTAAATCAGCTGTGGTTGCAAACTATCAGGGTATAGATGCTCAAGGGATTACTGCATTGCGTGTTCATATGAGAAGTCGCTCAGTGGATTTTCGTGTTGTAAAAAACACCTTGGCTCGTAGGGCTGTAAAAGACACTTCTCTTGAGGTTTTGGGTGAAGATTTTAAGGGGCCGGTTTCCATTTTGGTTGGTTTTGAGGATGTGATTGCTCCTGCTAAAGCACTAGCAGATTTTGCCAAGTCCGGTGCGGCTAAATCTCCAGAAATAATTTGTGGGGTGGTTGAGGGAAAAAAGGTCTCTCCGGAAGAGGTCCAAGCTCTTGCGCAATTGCCTTCGCGAGAAGAGTTGATTTCGCAAATGCTGTCAGTGTTCCAGGGGCCAACAACCAATTTTGCGGGAGTATTTTCCTCTTTATTGCGTAAGCTTGTGGGGACTCTTGACGCGATTCGAGAAAAAAAAGAAACGAGTTGAATTTTTTACCGCTCTTTTTTTAAGCCGGAGTGGTTTGAAGTTTTTTGGAATTTGCTTGAATTAGGTTTGAGAAATTTTTTTATTGAAAGGAGGTCGTGATGGCCGTTGCAAAAGAAGATGTTGTTTCCTTTATTGACAATATGACTGTATTGGAAATGTCGGAGTTTGTTAAGGAGTTAGAGGATAAATATGGGGTTACTGCTGCTGCGCCAACCGTTGCTGTTGCTGCTGCACCGGGTGCCGACGCTGGTGCCGGAGAAGAAAAGACGGAATTTGATGTTGTTCTTGTTGCGGCTGGAGATAAGAAGATTCAGGTGATTAAAGAGGTGCGCGCAATAACTGGCTTAGGTTTGAAGGATGCTAAGGACTTGGTTGAGGGTGCTCCGAAGTCTGTCAAGGAAGGTGTTAAGAAAGAAGAGGCTGATGAGATTAAGCAGAAGATTGAGGCAGCGGGTGGGACGGTAGAGGTAAAGTAGTATTTTTTTTGATTCTGTCGTTATTTTTTTCTAATCCCTTTAAAATAAAGGTTTGAATAAGTATGTCGAAGATTATTTCCGAGAACCGCTCTGTAGGAAGTCTGCGGATTAGGCAAAATTTCTCAAAAATACCTCAGGTTGTAGATATTCCGAATCTGATTGAGATGCAAGAAAAATCTTTTGAATCTTTTATGCAGCGTACGGTTGCTCACAGACATCGCAAGTTAAAAGGTTTGGAGGAAGTTTTCCATGATGTTTTTCCGATTTCTGACCTTAATGTGAACGCTCAGATTGAGTATGCCGGGCTTGAGATTGGGTCTTGGGAGTGTGGTTGTGGGGATTATAGTGATCTGGGTGGTCCGGGTGAAGTTTGTGATAAATGTGGGCAGGAGGTTGTCTATAAAGAAAAGCACGCACTTAGGGAATGTCGGCAGAAACAGCTAACATACTCTGACCCTTTAAGAATGGTGGTGCGTTTGGTATTGTTTGATCGTGAGGCGGTTGATGTTAACGCTAAAACAATAGAAGGTTTATTGGGTAAATATATTGTAGAGGATCTTAAGAGTCCCGCGACTGGGAAGTTGCTTTTCCCTGCACGTACTGAGATTACTCCAGAAGTGATTGATGTGATTCGAGGGCAAAAAGTTACCCAGATTGTCAGTAATGTCGTCCGGGAGGTTAAGGAGCAGAAAATATTTTTGGGCGAAATGCCAATGATGAGTTCGAATGGGACGTTTATGATTAATGGGGTCGAGCGAGTTGTTGTTAGTCAGATGCATCGTTCACCAGGGGCCTTTTTTTCGCATGATAAGGGAAAGTCTCATGCTAGCGGAAAAATCCTTTACTCTGCGCGGATTATTCCAGACCGTGGTTCGTGGATTGATTTCGAATTTGATATTAAGGATATCCTCCACGTAAAAATTGACCGACGAAGGAAGCTACCTGCGACAATCCTTTTGCAGGCTTTTGGAATGCAGGTAAAAGAGATTCTTGAAACATTTTATGAGATTGAGACGATTAGTCTTTCTGGTAAGGATAAGCGTGTTTTTGTTCCGAGTAAGAGTTTGTTGATAGGGCATAAGGTCTTGGAGGATATCGTTGATCCCAAAACTGATGAAATTGTTCTAAAGGCGAATAAGAAAGTTGTTCCACCTGTGATGCGGAAGTTGAGTCGCATGTCTAGGTCGGTGAAGGTTGAGATAGACCCTGAAGGTTTAATAGGTTGTTATTTGTTTGATGAGTTAGTGGATAAGGGGACAGGAGAAGTTTTTGCAGAAACAAATCAAGTTATAACAGAAGAGCTTTTGGGTTTTATTTTTAAAAATGGAACAAAAAACATTAAAATTCTTCGTGTGGACGAAGAATTGCTTGATACGGTTATCAGAGATACGTTGGAAATATCCAAAATTGATAATCAGATAGACGCGATAAGGGAAATATACAAGCGTCTCCGTCCAGGCGACCCTCCAACACCTGAAATAGCAAAAGCGCTATTTTGGAATCTATTTTTCAATCCTAAGAGATACAATCTTTCTGTTGTGGGTCGTATGAAGCTCAACCAGAAGTTTGGGCTTGATATTCCGATCGAAAACCGGTTGTTGACCTTAGAGGATCTAAAGGAGGTGATGAAGTTCTTGGTTGGCCTGAGAAATGGAGTTGATGCGGTTGATGATATTGACCATTTGGGCAACCGACGCGTAAGAGCTGTGGGCGAGTCACTTGAAAACCAATTCCGAATAGGGCTTGTCAGAATGGAAAGGGCGATTATTGAGCGTATGTCCATCCAAGATCTAGATGTTTCGATGCCACATGATCTAGTTAATTCAAAGCCTGTGATCGCGGCAATGAAAGAGTTTTTTGGAAGTAGTCAGTTATCTCAGTTTATGGATCAAACCAATCCTCTGTCTGAAGTGACTCATAAGCGCCGACTGAGTGCCTTAGGTCCTGGTGGGTTGACGCGCGAGCGGGCTGGGTTTGAGGTGCGAGATGTTCACCCGACTCATTACGGGCGCGTGTGTCCCATTGAAACTCCAGAGGGACCCAACATTGGTCTTATTGCTTCATTGAGTACCTATGCCCGGGTTAATGAGTATGGGTTTGTTGAAACGCCTTATAGGAAGGTTAAAAATGGATCAGCTTTAGATGACGTGGAATTTCATACGGCGATGGTCGAAGATGAATATGTCATTGCGCAGGCAAATGCTGCGCTTGATGATAAGAACAAGTTTCAGGATCAGGTTGTGTCGGCCCGTCATGGCGGTGATTTTATTTTATCTCAAAGTGGCAGAATTGATTACATGGACGTTTCGCCAAAACAGCTTATTAGTGTTGCTGCATCGTTAATTCCGTTTTTAGAGAACGACGATGCGAACCGAGCATTAATGGGTTCTAATATGCAACGGCAGGCTGTTCCCTTGGTTCAACCGAGAGCCCCTTTAGTTGGGACGGGTATGGAGGGTATTGTGGCGCGTGATTCTGGGGCAGTTATTGTTGCCGAAAATGATGGAGAGGTTATCAGCGCTGACGCAACACGCATTGTTGTTCGTAATGATGTCAAAAGGTCACGAAACAAAGGAACTAAAGGCGACAACTATCTTGATTCAGCGGTGAGTATTTACACTTTAACTAAACATCAAAGGTCAAACCAGAATACGTGTGTTAATCAAAAACCTCTCGTAGTGTCGGGGCAAAAAATTAAAGAGGGTGAAGTGATAGCTGATGGTCCATCGACTGAGAAGGGGGAGCTTGCTTTGGGGCGCAATGTTTTAGTCGCTTTTATGCCTTGGGATGGGTACAACTTCGAGGATGCGATAATTATCAGTGAAAAGCTAGTCAAAGAGGATGTTTATACTTCTATACACATTGAAGAGTTTAATGTGGAGGCGCGGGACACTAAACAGGGTAGGGAGGAAATTACCAGAGATATATCAAATGTTGGAGAGGATGCGCTGAGAAATCTTGATGAAAGCGGTATTATCCGCGTGGGCGCAGCAATTAAGCCAGGTGATATTCTGGTGGGTAAAATCACGCCAAAGGGTGAAACTCAGTTAAGTCCGGAAGAAAAACTTCTCAAGGCGATTTTTGGAGAAAAGGCAGGAGATGTGCGCGACACTTCATTAAGGGTTCCGCCCGGCATTCGTGGAACGGTGATTGATGTAAAGGTTTTTTCTCGAAAAGGCATTGATAAAGATTCTCGAACTGTTTTGATTGAAGATGAGGAGGCTGCTCGGATTCAAAAAGATTTTAATGATGAAATTGAGATTGTTAAAAGCGAAACAGAGAAACGAATGCGGTCTGTTTTGTCTGGAGTGGTTGTAAGTAAGTCAGTGAAAATAGGACGTCGAGATTTTAAAAAGTCGGAGGTTCTTGAGGGTGGTTTGCTTAAGGGGTTGAGCGTTAAGGATATGGCGCAGATTCCTGCGAAGGATATTGACTTAAATGAGCTTCGAGGATTAGAGGAGGGTAGTAAAAAGCGGATAGGTGCTCTAAAGGCTTTGATGAAGGAGAAGATTGATCAGTTGCAAAAAGGTGATGAGTTATCGCCTGGTGTGATTAAATTGGTAAAAGTTTTCTTGGCTATGAAGCGTAAGTTGCAGGTTGGTGATAAGATGGCAGGTCGGCACGGAAATAAGGGAGTTGTTTCGACCATTGTTCCTGAAGAAGACATGCCGTATTTGGAAGATGGAACTTCAATTGAAATTATACTTAATCCGCTCGGTGTTCCGTCTCGAATGAATGTAGGTCAGATTCTGGAAACTAACTTGGGAATGGCTGCGAGTGCGGTTGGTAGGCATATGGCGACACCCGTTTTCGATGGAGCGAAGGAAGAAGATATTCGGGAATTGCTTCAAGGAACGCAGTTTTCTACTACAGGTGAAGAGCTTCTTACGGATGGTCGTACGGGGGCGTTTTTTCGCCAAAAAGTAATGGTTGGTTATATATATATTCTTAAGCTTCATCATCTGGTTGATGATAAGATTCACGCGCGCTCAACTGGACCCTACTCACTCGTGACTCAGCAACCACTAGGCGGGAAGGCGCAATTTGGTGGGCAGAGACTCGGTGAAATGGAGGTGTGGGCGTTAGAAGCTTATGGTGCCGCGTACACTCTTCAGGAAATGCTGACCGTTAAATCTGATGACGTGGAAGGACGTAAGCGCATGTATGAGGCTATAGTCAAAGGCGAAACAACTACTACTCCTAGTCTTCCAGAGTCGTTTAATGTTTTGGTTAAAGAGTTGCAGAGCCTAGCTATAGATGTAGAACTTGTTGAATCTGTAAAATAAATTACCTCTCTTGGTTTGTTGTGATCGATTTGCTTGTAGAGCGGATTGATTTTTGATGCTATTTGACTCTTTAGAAGGAGATAATTTTAGTGGATAGTTTTACATTATTTGATAAACCAAAGAACCCTAT
>JALPWY010000006.1 GCA_023271875.1 Nitrospinaceae bacterium
CGTTCATTATAATTTTAATGATGGCAAGTTTCACGCTCCATGCTTTCACTCGGCTTGCGTTAGCTCAAGTTCCTCTTGAAGGGCAGTCAGAGGTCATTGAGAAATCGCTTCGTCAGTCCCTACCCAAAGAACTTCCTCCCAAACCCAAAGCACCAGAAATTACGAATAAGAACAAACCTTTCATCAAAAAGCCTCCCCCGGGAGACCCTACATTTTTTATCAAGAAGATAAAGCTTACCGGCAATACGGTGATCAGTGATGAAAGACTAATGCCGCTGGTTGATTTAGGAGAGGGAAAGGATGTTAACTTGAGTATTTTGAACGCCATTGCTAATGAGGTTGCCGCAGTGTACGCGACAGAAGGGTATCTTCTAGTGCGCGTGTTTGTTCCCAATCAGGAAGTAAAAGATGCAACAGTAGAAATGGTTATCTCTGAAGGTAGGATTAATAAAGTTTTGGTTCAGGGCAATAAGAAACTGAGTACAAAAAAATTTCAACAACGGATGAAGATGGTGCAGGAAGAACCGGTTTTAAGAGAACAGACTCTGGAACGTATACTTCTTGAATTGAACGAACTGATGGGAGTTAAGGTTAGGGCAGTGCTGAAGCCAGGCGACTTGCCGGGAACCTCGGATCTGGTCATGGATGTGACCGAGTCAAGACCCTATACTTTTTCTTTTGACTCTGATAATTTTGGTTCGCGTTTTACGGGGCCTGTACGTTTTGGGTTGGGCATGAGCTACGCCAATATTTTTACTTTGGGAGATCAGTTTGCGACCCGATGGACACGCTCCGAGTATGGACAGGACTCCTACACCCCTTTTTATACCGTCCCTATCAATTCTTACGGGACCCGCATGAAACTGTCGTATACCTTTTTAGAAAATGAACTCAAGGATAGGCTTGAATACTTGGCAGCAGGGGGATCGCTTACTTCGGTTGGCCTGGAACTTTCCCATTTAATGCATAAAAGTCAGACGGCGAGTTTTTCAGTTCGAACCGTGCTTGATCTGAAAAGCTTCGAAAACGAAGCACAAGGAATCAACACCACCAAGGACAACCTGATGAATGTATCGCTCGGGTTTGAAGGTAACCTGTCAGATTCTTTTCTTGGTAGAACGTTTTATGATTTAAACTTTGAGCTGGGCCTTCGTGAAGGAGACTCGTCCCGCGCTTTAGTTTCAAGAGCAGGCGGGCACGGAAAGATCTTCACGACGAACATCAATGTGATTCGCCTCCAGTCCGCGAAGATATTAAATAGTTATTTCATCCTTAAGTTTCAGGGACAGATGAATAATACCCGTGCGCTTTCCGCTTACCTTATGGGAATCGGTGGGGTGGGTTCGGTTCGTGGTTATCCCTTATCGGCATATCAAGGTGACAAGGGCTACAACCTGTCGACAGAATATACGGTTCCCTTTCCTTGGCAGGTCAAATGGCACCGTAACTTCCCAGACTTGAGTAAGGTTCTTTCAGTAATTTCTTTCCTCGAACATGGGAAAATATTTGTGCGTGATAAACGCTCGGGGGAAGTGGACCAGGAAATAACAACGGCGGGGGGAGGACTTAAAATCAGTATCCCTAAAAAAGAAGATAAAAGTCCAGCCGTCAGTTTTGCAGTTACTTACGGCGCACCGGTATTCAATAGTATCTTACCCGCAGACGAATCGTACGGAACGGTTTACCTAAACGGTATGATAAACTACTGATCAATATTAAAATCTTTCTTTCTTTTCCCATTTATGTATGTACTATTTCAATGAAAAAACTTTTAGGCCAACTTAAATGGATTCACAAGATAAGATTATTTTTTTTAGGGAAAACTTTCTTGGGTTCGGTTTTCTTTTGGTTATCAAGAATATTCTTTAAGTCTCTATCCCACGCTCGCATGGCAATTTGTTTTTCTTTATCATACTCATATCTATCATAGACTGTGGTAACTTCTCGGTCGGCATGATTTAGTATTTTTTTTAAGACCAATCGGTCCACTCCATATTTTTAAGGGCTTATAGTTGAGAGACGATAAGTCCTTTTTCTTTTGTGTCAATTTTGTGCAAAACTACCCTGCCTCACGCTTGAGGAGGATCAATTTATCATCCCGCTTACATACCCGATTTGAGTATTCCAACATTTTCTTCAACTCGGGTACCGAATAACAAGTGGTCATGCTCATCTTTCCTCAGTGACCAGTAAGGAAGTTTCGATCTTCTTCTGGCACTCCTAGCTTATTTGAGGGATTTAAAAACTGATTCTACTCCACGGAATACCTTTTCGATTAGACCTTTCTTTTCGCAGGATATTCCTTTAGCAGAAAGCCCACAACTCATGTTAGCAATCTGACAATGCCAAAGATTGTGAACTGCTTCCCCTTGAAATATTGACTCAACTGCCTCAGAACAAACAAACGGTTCCGGCTTTACTTCTGCTTTTACCTCCTCTTTCATGAGTACAAACATCAATCCCGCACCAACTAACATTGCTCCTAAACCGAATAGATATTTTTTCATGACTCTTCTCCAGTTGAAATATGTCCATGCATTATACCCCCACCCCGATTAGGGGTCCCATTGGTGTACCTTCCTTAATATACATTAAGCAAGCCATATCAACGGGACCCCTAATCGGGGTGGGGGGTAGAGCGATCAGCATAGAAAACACTGTGTCAGATTTGTGTCAATCTGATAGACTCTTCTTGGCACTTATTGACACAGCACGCAACGAACGTCAATGCAAGTTCAATTAAAATAAAGGTTAATAAGTGGAGCACCTGATTCGTAATCAGTAGGTCGGCGGTTCAATTCCGCCCGCTGGCTCCATATAATAAAATGGGTGATGAGATTATTCTCATAGCTCATTTTTATTATGTACTCGTCAACGTTAGTTCAGAAATACTCAATATTTGTGACCTTATCGCCAACATTGATTAAAGCTGTTATTTTGTTTCCACTGAACGTGATGGGAGTTATCCCTGCGCTGATTCTGTGGTTTTCTGGAAAGCTTGAATCGTATCAATTTATGACGATATCGATAGCTTCAGGAGGAATTTTGATCATGGTGGGCCTATATATTATTTGGATAACAGTTTCTTTATTCACCGATTATGGAAAAGGAACACCGGCACCTTACTCACCGCCAAAGGTTTTGGTAGCAATTGGGATATACAGATATGTGCGTAATCCTATGATGATAGGGGTTTGGTGTGTTCTGATTGGAGAGGCAAGTTTATTTATGTCCATTGGGATATTGATATGGTTTTTAATCTTTTTCATCGCAAGCATTCTTTTTGTCACACTATGGGAGGAAGGAAATTTGGAAAGTAGGTTTGGAGAATCTTACTGTGAATACAAAAGACATGTTCCTCGCTGGATACCACGAATAAGATGCTAACTCTAGGCCAACGCTTAATTGTGTTTCATTGTGGTAAATGGTCGTTTTATTTACTATTTAGTTTTGCGGGGCAGCGTATTTCAAGGTGATTGCCGTCTGGATCCTTGAAGTGAACGGATTCTCCTTGACCTAAAATGAGTGGGCCGTGAAAAACAACATTTTTCTTTTTTAATTCATCAATAATTTCTGGAAAATGTTCTCGATTTGTACCAAAAGCAATATGGGCGTAGCCTTGTTCACTCAGACAATCAATAGCATTTTGCATATGCAGATCAGGACTTTCAAAGAGGTGCAGAGTCGTACTTCCCGTGTCTAGCATCAGGTGACGAATTTCTTCCTCGTATCTTTTTACCACCCAAAATCCAAGCACATCGGTGTAAAAATTCTCAGCCCGGTCTATATCTAAAACATTCACTCCAATGTGATGCACACCATCTAATTTCATAATGTACCTGGTAAAAATTTAAATAGTATAAGAAATATAGAGGGATGAAAATAGCTCTAGATGGAAATTGGATTAATAGAACTTTTTAAGAAGCAATGGAACCACAATCGCCAAAGCTACAATCAAGTATATAAATGTTTCCCAGTTTTGAAACATGATAGAATTTATTCGCAGAGATCTTCGTCCCATGTTCGAGTCAAGTCCAGCAACTCTTCAGACGGTACTTTATTTTTCGGGTTATTTGTTTTCTTTACACTCTGACGGGATTTTATTGGTGCATTTTTGGAAGCCCTGCGGTTAACGTTAATTGGTTTGTTTTTTTTGTTTGAAGATTTGGTCATTTGCAACCAACCCCGATAAGTCAGCGTATTAGGTTTGTATATAAACCTTATAATAAATTATTTATATAAAATATCAATTAGATTTAAAATTGTTTTAAACTAACTCTTAATACATAAACTAATTCTTAATACAGGAGATACCGCAATGCCGGAATTGTTTTTTGTTAACGAAAATAAAAAGATCAATGTGGATACTGGTGTGAATCTTCGTAAAGCTTCAATTGATGGCGAAGTAGGTATTTATTCTAATATTTTTACAAAATTATTTAATTGTAGAGGCAACGGTATGTGTGGAACATGTTTAGTCAGAATAGAATCTGAAGAACTTGAGTCCCCAAATGAAGTTGAGAAGAAGAAATTGAAAAAGAAATTGTCCGAGGATCCAAATTTACGATTGGCTTGTCAATTAACTGTTAATAATGATTTAAAGATATACACCCTTTAAGAGCAATACTTAAATTCTGAGAAGAGAAGTGACTGTCGTTAAGGGGAATAATTCCAGGTGTTTCTGGATTATTTGAACCAATACATGGAATTACCAGCGCGCGGAAAAAAATTATATAATCCTTATGCTTACGAAAAACCCTTTTGAGACGGAAGCCTATAAAGCTCCACCTCTACTTAAATCTTGTTTAAATTTACAAGATAATGGAGACGGGACGATTCCTGATCCCGATGCAGATTTAATGTGGGTGTAAGCTGAAAGTCATGCTGTTTTAAAAAATTTTCAATTGGCATAATGCGCAAGTTTACGTAAAAAACCTTACAACTTACTTTGTAACAGGAATGGGTTTTATTCAAAGATTAAGCCCGTGTACAAAAAGCGGAGTTCGCGCAGTTAGATCTATCAAAAAATAAAAAAATCAGGGAATTTATGGCATCACCAGCTCCATCTAAATGGCATTCTAAAACGATTGGAACGTTACTACCCTCGGCGACAGAGATCATTTGTGTTTTAGGCTTAGAAAAAAACCTAGTAGGTATTTCTCATGAATGCGACTACCCCGTATCGGTCAAAGGGCTTCCTAGTCTGACTTCCTCCAGCATTGGTAAACATACGAATAGCGAGGGCATTAATCAATCGGTGGAGTCATTATTAAAAAATTCACTTTCTGTTTATGACTTAGATCTCGAGTTACTAAAATCATTAAAGCCTGATTATCTGATCACTCAAGATTTATGTGATGTGTGCGCGGTTTCTTTTGGACAGGTGACGGATGCTTGTAATAAGGTATTGAATTCGAGTACAAAAATAATTTCCCTGCGACCACAAAATTTACAGGATATATGGGAAGATATCCGGATAGTAGCCCAAGAGTTGGAAGTGATTCCTGCTTATGAAGAATTTAAAGCAGATGTGGATCGGCGTATTGACTATATTTTTAAAAAAGTATCGACAAGCAACTCAATAAAACAATCTGTTTTAACAATTGAATGGTATGGTCCTGTAATGATTGGGGGTCTTTGGATTCCTGAAATGATTGAAATTGCCGGCGGAAGATACCTATTAGCAACTCCTGGGGAAAAAGCTCGCACAGTTACCCGAGAAAACCTCTCCTCTATTAATCCAGATGTGGTGATAGTCAAACCTTGCGGTTTTAAACTGGAACAGACCTTGCGCGAATTGGAAACACTAAAAAGAAATGTTCTTTTTGAGGATTGGAAGGCCTATCAGAACAATAATATTTTCATAGTAGATGGCAATGCTTATTTTAACCGACCAGGTCCTCGTATTATGGATTCATTAGAAATACTGTCATATTGTTTACACCCCAACACTTTTCCTGAATTTTTTGAAAAGTATCGCCGGTCAATAAGACAATTGAATAAGGTCTAAAAGTCTCTTCGAATTAACCGGTAAATTCCTCTGGCGCAGACGTTATGTTAAATTAAACATTATTGATAAAATTTTAGAAATTTATACAAACCGATTTGTTGCATGCGTCTTATGTGTTATTTACGGTGCCGCATCGTGGGGCATAGCATTATTTGGTTTTTAGTTTATATTTTTTAGCTTTCTTAATCTGTCTTTTGAATTTAGAACTTATTAAGATAGGCTTGCGCAGAGTCGGCAAACACATCTGTTTGTTTGTACGCTTGCATTTCTGGTGGCAGAGCCAAAAGTGCTTTGGATAACCGGCGCGCAATCCCATCAAAACCAACGATATGTTTTAACTGACGTAAATGGATACGTATTGTAAAAAATATAGCACCTGTTTTTTTTAGCTTCCTTAGAGTTTGACGTTCAACCCTAAGCCATAGACGTTCCCCTGCGTTGCCAGAAGTAATGGGATTTTGGGTTATTTCACTCGGCTTTCCTGCACCATCATGACGTAAAGATGAGTTGTCGTATAAAGACCAATTCCGCCTAGCATATATTTCATCACAAGACATCCGATTAAAAAAGTTATCCACGGTAGTCTGAATTTGTTCTTTATAAAATGGGACAGGAGCATGAATAATATCCATAGGCTGGCCAAACTTTTCCCTTAAGCTCCATCGCGATGGGAATGCAACGCTTCCCGCTGCTAGCCACCACCCTGTCGAAGCTTGATTTTTCTTAGGGTCAGGTGGAAGCATTATGATCAGATCTTCTTGAACTAGCCTAGCTGCTAAGTCTAGAGGATGTAGTCCATTGTTTTTTAGATCGGTCGACCAGACCTCTTCTTTAAACTGTGAATGCGATTTAAGCTTTATGGTATCTCGATTTCGTAAATACAAATCAGGTCGAAGAGCGGGTAAATGTTTGAGCATCAAATTAAGGACTTCTGTTGATGCTGCAAAGGAGGAAGGATCAGCCATAAAGATATCATCGTGGTAAATAGCAAGAAGCCTTCTTTTTTCTTCCATTTGAAAGGCTCGTTCCTCTGGGTCGAATATTTCAAACCATTCCTCAATAGGTATTTTGAGCAATCCCATAGATAAGCGAAATGGAGGTTCTTCGAATGGGAAGTGAGGAGGATTATTATGAGTAAGATGTCTTTCTTTTTTTTGACGGGGTGGCATCTTTTAGTTGTCAGAAAATAAGGGGATGAGAATCAAATTAGTTGTCTTCTTTATTATCATTTTTTGGAAGTTTTGTTTTACGTGCTACTAAAAACATCCATATTGACAATAAAGCTAGAATAATACCTGAAGACAACGAAGTAATAAAAGGAAGGATTTGTCCATTGACTAATATTTCAACAGGGGATAACCATCTAATAGCATGAGATAATGCAAGTAATCCAAATACAATGCCGGATGTTATCAGGGCTATCTTTTGCATTAACATTTCCGCGGTCAAAATTTAATTTAGTTCAATCTGCTAACATAGAGGGCTCTATAAAGAATTGTTTAAACCACTCATACTTTATAAAAGCAATTGCTAACAGTAGAAACACCCAAATATAAATTCTAATCATAAGTATTTCACTTAACCTTTTTGGATGACCAAAAAGAAAGGGTGTCTTGGTATATTAATAGCCAAGAACTGTGTGAAACACGGCCCCTATTCCCACACAAAGATAAATAAAAATACCCAAAAGATTCCATATAATGTTTTTGATTAATTGTGAGGTCATTTCATTATCTCTTTGATCACAAAAAAAACAAAGGCGGTCCCAGTTATCGCCGTGCTAGCACAGCTAAAAAAAAACAAGAGTTTGCGTGATAAGTTATCGATAAATTTTAAATTAATTTCTAGTTGAGGCATTGTTTAATTTTTTCTCTATATCTATGAAGTTTTATTAGGTGTGGTCACCAAGCTTACGATGGATATGCCCAAAATTCCTAAGTATAGTGGAGCAAAATCATTCTTAATTGCAAGGAAAAGAACAATAAAAATAATTACTAAAATTATTTTCTTAAAAAAAGGATATTTTTTGATATAGATTCCCCTTAACGCAAGTTGAACATCGACTGATACCCAACTAAAGCCATGGCCAAAAGCATACATATCCAGAAAATTATTTGCGAGGTTTTTTTCATTTAAGAAAGTTACGCAAGAGTTTCCTCATATTGTTGTTCTATATATAATGAGAGAATGGTAGATGAAATTATTTAACAAAATAAAAATAAAATTTATTTTTTTAAAAACCCCTTCGTAAAAAGATGACGAATTTCTTCAATCCTATGTCGATTCACTCCCATATCAGAGTGTCCGATCCGAGAAGCGGATCGAAAGTGGATGACCCCAGGTTCATTAAAATAAAATTCGACATCGTCTACGAATCGAAAGATCTTTGAGGTGAACTCAACATGTAGAAAATCTTCTTTATCAGTTGCTACTTCTGCTCGAGGCATCGATTCGATAACTTTAAGTAATTTTTCTTTTGCCTCTGGAAAACTAATCTCATAAATCAGAGGAGCAACCATATGCAAGGAGGTAGAACTTTTCGAAAAGATGCAGTTAGGTTTCTCTGGACACTCGGAGAACTGGCCGATTGAATCTGGTTTGGTGCCCGCACAACTCGTCATTATGATAAAAAGAAATAGTAAGCAGGTTACTCTTATTGAGTATGATTCTAGAATCGATGTCAATACGATAAAACTCCAATTATTAAGTGGTCAACGTTTTAAGCCACTTTGCGAAAAATAACGGGCAGGGATCTCTATATCAAACTCGATAATATCAAACTTGTAAGTGGTTTTAGTATTTTCTTTCAAAAGGTCTTTAAAGACCATTGTTCTAGGGAATTTGCGGTCACTAATTATTTCATAATCTTCAAAGAGTATTCTTTTAAGTAACTTTCCGCTTTTAGCAAAACGTTCTTCTTTCAGTACCGTTTTGTCTTTTGGATTTACCCAGACCTTTCGAGTCTGATAAGTTGTTTTTTTATCTCTAGCAGTTAAATTTAATATGGAATATCTAACTTTATTTATATTTGTGAAACTATCAAAAGTTGCAGAATACGATTTGCTCAACTTATGATCTTCCATCATGTCTTCGTAAGACAGATCACTTCCCATCAATGATTGTCTAAGTAGGTGCCCTGCTATGAGAATTTTACGATCTGTTCGAGGAGTGTACATCCAGAGTTTTCCTTTAACCTTGAGCATTTTCGTTCCCTTTTCTCGTGCAGGTGATTTGTAGTGAGTATAAGAACGATCAATTCCTTCCATCCATGAGTCTTGAGTAAGAGTTCGTATTTTACGTCCGTTATCGACTATAAGACGACCACTAATAAACTTTGTGTTAGACCAAAGATTATCATCAACTTGTTCAAGGAGTTTTTGAGCATCAATAGCCTCGGCTGATTTTAGTAAAGGGCTTGATGCGAGACTAAAAAGGAAGAAACTAAGCAGAAATACTTTATATATTCTATCCATTTTTTAACCTGCTTCTAGTTCACGAAATAAATTGGCTTCTGATCGTTTAAAAATAGTGAAACTTGCCACCAGGGTTCCCGCAACACTTGCAAAAATACCCGGAACGATACCTTGAATAAACCCACCCAACGTAAGTCGAGCTCTTACTACGTCATTAATCATCAGCCCAGATTTAGCAAATGTATCACCCATATTTAAACCGACTTCCTGGAGATACCAAGCAAATGTTCCGCCCAAAACACAACCAACAATAGATCCAAGAATTCCAATCAATAAGCCTTCAATGCCAAGGGTTAATATCAACTTCCAATGAGACTCTCCGAATGCGAGTCTTAATCCCATTTCTCCATAGCGATGAATTCCGCTAAGAACTCCTGCGTTCCAAAGAACAAGAATCATTAAAAAAGTAAAAATACCAACCACGGAACTTTTTATTACTGTAAATGTTCTGACCATTGATCCCATATTTTGCTGGTCTAGTATGCTAAGGGCAATGGGCTGATCATCTTTTGCCCAATCTTTAGGAGGGTTTTCCCGCCAGATGTTTAAATTAGAATTAATATTTTTCTTCGTTTTCACATAATACTCAAAACTTAAGCTAGATGGGAGGTAACCCAGCCAGTCAGTAACCATATCGTCCATATAGAATGTACTTTGAGCATCGGCTAGATCAATCAGGACCATTTTTTTATCCATGGCAGTAACACCAAACCTTATAAGTCCCACAACAAGATAATTATCAGCAACCAGTCCGCCATCAAAAGATTGCCCAATTACGGTAACCGATTGGCCTAAAGCTACATCCAAATCCTTAGCCAATGCATTTCCCATCAACATTTCATTTGAATCTTGAGGTAACTGCCCTTTTACGAGAGACTCTGCCAACTGGAGACGCCGGATTTCTGAAGAATTTGGAGATTTTAGATCCAGTGCCATTCCCACTACCGGTGTTTGTGATCTGGTATCCCCATTTGCATCCGGGACATCAATAAGAGCCCCCCAGCGAATTCTAGGTGCCCATTCAATATCAGGAGTTGAATTTTTTTTAAGCCACCTTTTGGTTTCTTTCTGTGCAGATAAAGCACGATCCAGCGGATAAAGATGTTCTTCATCATAAAAAGGTTTATTAACTAACCTCAAATGACCAGCATTAAGCTTTGCGGTCATATCTATCATTCCCATGAAAACTCCTTCCATAAATCCAACCAACGCAACAACCAACGCCACGCCAATACTTACAACAGAAAATGGAAAAAGGAATCGAGATTTATCACGAAAAATGCCGCGAAATAAAAAAAATATCATTTAATTGCTCTTCCTCGGAGTGCCATAGTTGGGTCAAGCCGAGTGATTTTTTTTACAGGTAACCATGAAGAGGCCACAATCAAAATAAAGACAATAACCAAAGAATAAATGATTTCCATTAGCTGGTAGTTTGGATAAATTGTTTCTCTTATGGGAAGGGTGGATTCGCTTAGGTGAGATACATCAAAACCTACACCTTGGAACCAAATAAAAAACGGCAACCCTAAAAGAAGAGCAACTACAAGAGCCCAGACAGCTGCAAAACAACCCTCTAAAGTGAATATTTTTACAATTCTGTTTGAATCCATACCTAGGGCCATGAGAGTTCCAATTTCTTTTTGTCTTTTAAAAATATTTAACATTTGCGTGTTGAACACGCTGATGCAAACTAAAGCCATTAGTATTGCCCATAATATTTTAGAATTTATTCT
Organism: Nitrospinaceae bacterium; assembly: GCA_023271875.1. Taxonomy (GTDB): domain Bacteria; phylum Nitrospinota; class Nitrospinia; order Nitrospinales; family VA-1; genus Nitromaritima. The sequence goes on from JALPWY010000006.1 coordinate 11,220, forward strand.
GTCTTGGCGCCATAGAGCAAGAAGATCCGCCATTAATAATTCAACGGGCTGAAATTCAAATTCGGGAACTGGTCCAATATAATTTTGAACGGCCACCCAACTTACTTCTCCTTTTCTATCCGTCATAAACCTTAAATGGTCTAAGCGTAACCACAAAACTCCTTCATCGACGCGGGGATTAAGCATATCTCCAACATCGGCAATTAAAACGTCTTTAGCATCGACGACACCAGATTTATCACGCCATTTTAAAGTCAAAGTGTCACCCTTTTGTAAATGAGATTTTTTTGCCATTTTTGCCCCAACTACGGCTGGAATTAAATCATCAATATTTTTAGGAAAATTTTTCAGGTTATCCAAAGGTAATTTTAAAAGGGATTGCTTCATAGAAATACCACGAATTTGTACGGGATAAAGCCGTCTATTCGGATACAGTTGCCCTTGCAGTACAAGAACCTCAGCCTTATCTTTATTATCTAATTGCATTAGGGTTTCAGGAATTTTTACTGTGTGGTCCTCCCATTCTGTTGGTGAAAGAATATCGAACCCTGGAGCACGATAATGTCCGCCGCCAGCATCTGTGTTCATAACATTTTTTGTGGCTTGAGCCTGAAAGCCATTGAGCAAAGAGAGCATGAATATCAAGGCAATGATGGAAAGAGCCGTAACTAAAACATTAAGCGATGCTCTTAAACCTTGACGAGAAAAATTCTTTTTGGCAATGCTCCAGTTCATATATTAAGGACTGAACTATGATTATTATTTATCAGAAATAATTTTCCCATCTTCTAACCCGACTTCACGACGGACGTAGCGTGTTACTTTCTCATCGTGAGTAGAAAATACTACCGCGGCTTTGTACTGTTTATTTAATTCACTCATCAACTCTAGGATTTGTAGAGAATTTTTAGAATCAAGGTTCGCGGTTGGTTCATCAGCAAGAATTAAAAGAGGATCTTTGACCAAGGCCCTTGCAATAGCAACACGCTGACATTGTCCGCCAGATAGTTGGGAAGGCCTTTTTTTAACCTGGTCGCTAAGTCCAACCTTATTTACGATATTCATAACTCGTTCTCGTGCGTCTTTTTCTTTGGAACCATTTAACAAAAGTGGAAATAAAATATTTTCATAAACAGAATAAACAGGAAATAAATTATAGGTTTGAAAAATGAATCCAATATTTTTTCGCCTATACTGAGCCATTTGATTACGGTTCATTGATGATAACTTTGTGTTTTGAAAAAAAATATTACCTGCTGTGGGAACATCTAGGCCACCAATAAGATTTAATATTGTTGTTTTTCCAGAACCAGAGGGCCCTACAAAGGACATAAATGAACCACCATCAATTTCAAGATTAATATCTCGTAGTGCAGTGAAGTTTTCTTCACCAACTTTGAAAACCTTTGATACTCCTTTTACTGAAATTAGATTGCTAGTCACGGTTGTATTAAAAATTAGAAAAAATTGGTTAGTGTTAATCCAATCGATGATTCGGTTCCGCTAAATGAATTCGTTCGTTGGTATAGCCGTCCGTTTGACTTATTTCCATTGATATTGCCACCAATCTTTCCATGCAAATAAAGAAAAAGGTCATCAGTAATAGAATATTCTACCTGTGGTGCAATCTGAAAACTCCTATCACGAAAATCATAGAAGCTAAAAATCTGCCATTTGATATCAATATCGATAGGTTGATCAAACAAGAATCCAATTTGATGATACGTTCTTTGTCCCTTTAGACCAGATAAACTGAATTCACGTTGTCGAGTAGAAAAAAAATATTCAGTTAAAACATGAAGGCCTTTCCCAATTTCAAAAGTATAATCAACTCCTAAAACTGTATCGAACTGAAGTGGGGATGAAGGTTCAATCTCAACATCCAGGCGGCTCTCATTCCAGAAACCAACTTCATGCTCGCCCTTCAAATGATATCCCACTTGTACCATTTCTTGATCATAACCAGAGAAATCATCCAAATCAGACTTCGGATGATATTGGAAGACAACACCCGTTGCGATTTCTCCTAATAACAGATCTGCACGTATTCCAGAAATCCAGGCAGTCCCTTTTTTCGCAGGAATTAACCAAGTTTCAAGAAGAGATACATCAGACGAAAACCATGTGGCGCGAACACTATCTACACCGTGAGCCTGTGGGATTACACCTGAAACATCTCGAGTGTCAAACAATCCTAGGGGTTTGAAAATTACACCATCACCAAACAGAATTTCCTGGCGTCCTCCGCGAAATTGCAAAGAATCATTACTAAGCCGCAACCAAGCTCGATGAAGACCAAAATCCGTCTCAGGCCTAAGTTTTGACTGTTCACTAGGCCCATCAACATAAGATGCCTTAGTTTCCATTTCATAGTCCAAGGCCCATTTGTTTTTATTCAGAACATTACCCTCTAATCCTAGATGAACTTGTAGGTCACTATCAAAGTCTTTGTGAAGAGATGGCGAGTCAAAAATATATTGGCTCCCAGTTTTGATATATCCACCATAGTCCATATCAAAAGCCGAAACTGGATTAAGAGGAAGGAAAAAAAATATATAAATAATTAAAATAAAAAAATTCATTCAGAGTTTATTTTTAAATTTACTTGGTAATTTGACTCTTATTAGAAAGGCTATCGTATAAAATGGCTTTGTTATTCAATTAAACGGAGAAAGTAATGTGGATTGGATGGGACTTATTTTTTAATCCAATTTTTCACTTTTGGGGTTAGAAATAAAATCAAGGCAATGCAAGGAATAAAAACCCATCGAACATTGATGTTATATCCAGATAAGTTAAAGAAAAATGACATGAATACAGCGACTAAACCAACTATAACGATTAACCCACTCCAACCAATAATATGACGTAGGGGTGTTTGCATCGCAGAATTATAAATTTATTAATTAGAGATGAAAACGCTCTTGCTGTTATTTTTTGGATTCGTTTTTTGAGTGAGATGTTTCTGGTGCGGAATTAAGTTTTTCCAGGTCATATTTACTGACTAAACTATCAAGTTTTTTTTTAAATGATTGAGATTGCAGGAGCTCCTGTGTCCATTGGCTTCCTATTAGCCCGGCTTCTCTACTTATAGTGGGCATTTTTTGTTTCCATTCATCCCAGAATGGTGTGGAGAACATTGTAATTAATTGCTTGATCACCTCATGAGACATGTGCTTGTCATAGACTGCAACTACGCGGTCTAGTAAAACCTTCATTTCTTCTTTTCCGGCCAATTTATTAAAATCGTCCCAAAATTGGTCTGGAACTTTTGGGTAAGTAATAGAGATAGCTCTTGCATAAGAATTGGTAGCCTCATCTTTTATATAATCCATTTGTTTTAATAGCCCAGAAACTTCTAAAAGTTTAAAAATATCTCGATTCTTATCCATTGGCGGGTCTGTTTCAGCAAACACAATTACATGCAAAAGCAAAAGACAACCTATGAGAGAAATTAAAGCCAATATTTGTTTATATGGTTTGTTCATTCTTAGTTTGCATCCATGATTAAGAATAATTCAGTCCATGAAAACTTATCCTGACACACTATGGCGCAAAGTATTAATAATTTTTTTAAAATAAAATAAAATTTTAGAGGGGTAGTTGCGATGAATCGATTTTAGCTTAAGAAAACTCCAGCGTAAAAGTTATAGTTACGAATTATAATTAATTATATTGATAATTCGGAGGAATTGCTTTTAGCAATAGTGGTAGGTTGAATCGACGTTACTACAGAAAAAAGTCCTTGCTTTGGTTGGTTGAAGGGAAGTATCCGACCTTGGAATTAACCATTGAGATTGGTCAAGATAAGGTAAAGGGAACTGACTGCCAAGCAGTCAGAAGGCATGTATTTTTTATATCCTAACTAATTTGTTTTAGTCGTTATCGGATTTTAGCCAATGCTCTTCGGCATCTGTATTGTAAATTCTGGAAAAAATTTTTCGGTTGTTTTCCAAAACTTCTTTTTCGAAATCATTGACCCATTGAAAAGGATTATAACTCAAATTTTTCGACTGAGGTATGATTGGATGATTCTTCCAAGTACGGGTTATCATAATTTTATACTCCTGGCTTGCGATAGTTAAAAGAATGTTCTTGCCTCGTATCAAAAATTATCCAAAAAATAAATGCTCTCAAATAACCTTTCGTTTTTTGGAGACAAAAACTAAAGGGTGATTCGGTGGTTTTTACTCCCCAAACACCACTTACAACCAAACGAATGGATTTAATCTATGAATTTAGCAAATACTATGCCAGAAACTATTTTAAGTGTGAAAAGCATCATAAGTAGTTTTATAATAAGGTTTATCTGATTTTAAGGAGGGTCGCGTAAGCGATTAACCTCATCAAGAATTAATACCAACCGTCTGGCTAAAATGATAATTTGACGGTTTTTATAGGGATCCATAATAAAACTAAGTGTTGCTATTAGGGATTGAAATGGTTCTTGTTACTACGTTGAGGTGGAGAAAGTTTAATTGGGAAAGTTTTTGCTCATATCTTGAATTATTGTTACCCTTCCATTTTTTCAGTGTTAGAAACACCACAAAAAGGGTTATTTTATCTAATGGGTAAATTGTTTCGTTTAACAACTATTCGAGAGCGTCGCGTTCTTACCCCAGTAGGTTGGGTTACATTGTCAATGGCGTTTGGTTGTGTTCTGGTATTAATCATATTATTTGTTCATCCGTTTTTAGCCCCAACAAAGCCTGTTGGAGGAGATGTTTTAGTGGTTGATGTATTGAATTGGTTCTCCGATTATGATTTAAAGGAAGTGAAGGAGCAGTTTGAAAAAGGCCGCTACAAATTATTAATTACCGTTGGAAAGAAATATGAGGTTGGCCATCCGTTAGCGCATTATAAATCTGTAGCCGATGGGGCTGCGTTGCGCTTATATGCTCAAGGTGTTCTACCGGGGAAAATCATAGCGGTTCCTATAACTGTTTATCCCAGAACGGACAGGACTTATTATAAGGCGCTAGTAGTAAAAAAAAGACTTGATGAAATGGGTTTTATTCAGGTATCGATTGACGTGGCATCTATTGGTGTTCATGCTAGGCGTAGCTGGGTTTTATTTAAGAAAGCCTTCCCATTAATAGACGTCGGTGTTATTTCTCTTAGGCCCAACAGTTACGATACTTCCCGATGGTGGTTGTATAGTGCGGGCATACGAAATATTATCTCCGAATCAATTGCCTACATATACGCGCGATTCATTTTCAGTCCACCTATTAAATAAAATTTAAATTTTCACAATAATACTATGAAAATCATCGAAGTAATTGCAGATGAAAGTTATATCGACAGCATTAAAAATATTGCAGATAAAAATGACGCTTCTGACTTCTGGATAGTGTCAAGCGAAGGCAAAGAACGTAAGGTTGTTCGAATTTTGGTCAAACCAGAACAACGGCAAACAATTCTGGACGCGCTTCAGGGGCTACTTTCAACTAGTCTCTCCGCTAGAGTTGTGGTCATCCCTATAGAGGCTACGTTGCCGCGAGAAGAAGAACCAGCGAAAAAAACGAAAATCATTTCCGCGGCTGAAACAACGCGCGAAGAGCTATATAACAGCATTGGTAAAAACGCTCATCTAAACCGAACCTATCTGCTATTAATTTTTTTATCAACAGTTGTTGTTGCTATTGGACTTTTGAAAGATAACGTTGCAGTAGTTATTGGCGCCATGGTTATTGCTCCTTTACTTGGGCCCAATCTGGCGATGGCTTTAGGAACAGCATTGGGTGACACGGATCTGATGTGGAAAGCGTTTAAAACTGGACTAGCGGGTATGAGCCTAGCGCTGGTCTTATCTATCCTTATCGGTATTTTCTGGCCTTTGAATGTTGAAAGCCGGGAGCTTTTGGCACGAACATATGTTGGGCTGGACTCTGCGGTTTTAGCGATGGCTTCCGGAGCGGCGGCTGTAATATCTTTAACTTCGGGCATTCCAAGTATTCTCGTGGGTGTTATGGTGGCGGTTGCTTTGTTGCCTCCGGCTGCAACCATGGGATTAATGTTGGGCGCGGGGCAAACTGAGTTAGCATACGGAGCAGCGTTTTTGTTGGCGGTTAATATTGTGGCCATAAACCTTTCAGCTAAGCTAGCGTTCTTAGTCCAAGGAATTAAGCCAAGAACTTGGCTAGAGAAAAAAAAAGCTAAACAATCAATGCTGTCTTACATAATTATCTGGGTTCTAACTTTGGCTGCTCTTCTGTTTGTTATTTACTTTCATCCTGATTTTATAAAATAATATTCTCAAATAGATTTATTTGAAGGAAATAATTAATTCTAATGAAAGTTTTGTCTGTCCATGTTGGATCCTTACAAGAAATGCTACGAAATGGAAAAAAAATTCGGACAGGAATTTTTAAACAGCCGACTGAGGGGCCGATAAAAGTCACACGACTCGGATTAGAAGGAGATGACCAAGCAAATAAGAAACTGCATGGTGGAATATATAAAGCAATCTGCGTTTATCCTTCAGAACACTATGACCTATGGAAAGAAGAATTAGGAAAACCGGATTTGTCCTTCGGAGATTTTGGTGAGAACTTAACCACTGTCGGATTGATGGAAGGTGATATTTGCCTAGGCGACCGACTGCGTATTGGGTCAGTTGAAATGGTTGTGACTCAGCCGAGAGAGCCTTGCATTACCCTTAACGCACGGCTGGATGCAAAAGACTTGTCGGTGCGTATTCTTAAATCGGGTCGTAGCGGTTTCTATTGTTCGGTCCAGCGAGAAGGAACCATAGAAAATGGTGATTCCATTGGGTACATAAGTAGAGATGAGAATAAGGTTTCGGTATCAGATTTTAATTGCATAATTAATGGGGAGACAGAGGTTGCGGATATTATTTTTCGAGCTTCTAAAATAGATGCCTTACCGTCGAGGCTAAAAAGTCAATTTTTATAAAGACGAATTGGTTGAAAGTTTAAGTGATAACGCCTTTTTTAATTACAATATACTCAATTGTCCAAAAAAGCTTTCTAGAGCCTCACGAGCTACTCCCCAATTAAATGAAGATGAATTTTACGCGTGTGCGCTTGTCTTCGATGTTCGAATAGATAAATATCCTGCCAAGTCCCTAGAGAGGGGCTCCCTGAATTTACTGGAATTGATATCTGGGTTTGTGTGAGAGCAGACCGAATATGTGCGGGCATATCATCGAGCCCCTCCGAGCGGTGAAGATAGCTCGCACTGCCTTCTGGAACCAGTTGCTGAAAAAACTTCGTTAGGTCATGCAACACATCTGGATCTGCATTTTCCTGAATGATAATCGATGCTGAAGTATGGGGAACAAAAATAGTTAATAATCCTGTAGAAAATTTTTGTTGGGTCACCCAAAGCTTAATTTTTGGGGTGATATTGTAGAGGCCTTTGCCCTTTGTTGAAGTGGACAATTTGTGGTTTGCTTGCTGCACAGGAATCTCAGTGGATGAGTATAAACAATTTGAAGCTGACTTAAGATATCAGCATATCTGCTTTAAAGTAAGGTGTCTACGGTCATTGAAAAAACATAGGAACAGAACATTCCAAAACCAACTATTATTAAAGAAACATTTTTGATTACCACTTTAGAAAACCGTGTCACACTGATAGTATATGCAAACGCATACTCTATAAAGGAAATACCAAAAACTGGACGTAGTCTTTATTGAAACTAAAAACAGGAGACAAATATGGCTGTGCCCCCTGATAAGGAAGTGAGCTTTCTTGAAAGTGTAAACCTTTCGTTTGATACGGCTTTGGCTACTCTTGATATCCCCGAAGGCATGGCTCAATACATAAAAAATGTAAATAATGTATATCAAGTTCGTTTTCCAGTAAAAATCAATGGCCAGGTGGAAAACTTCGTTGGGTGGCGTTCAGTCCATAGTGATCACCAACTTCCCGCCAAGGGTGGCATCCGATTTGCCCCTAATGTTAATCAGGATGAAGTAGAGGCCTTGGCTGCGCTTATGAGTTATAAATGCGCATTAGTTGATGTTCCTTTTGGTGGTTCTAAGGGTGGATTACTTATCAATCCGAGACAATATGATCGTGAGGCTATGGAAAAAATCACCCGCCGTTTTGCGTACGAATTAATTCAAAAAGATTATATTGGATCAGGTGTTAACGTTCCCGCACCCGACATGGGCACAGGGCAGAGAGAAATGTCGTGGATAGTGAGTACTTACGCAGCTCACGGTCCCAAAGATACAGATTATTTTGGTTGTGTTACTGGCAAACCCGTTTCTTTAGGTGGTATTCATGGTCGTGTTGAGGCGACTGGGCGTGGAGTTGTGTTTGGGCTTCGAGAGTTTTTTCGTCATCCCGAGGATGTTAAGTATGCACGCTTGGAAGGAGATACCCTAGAGGGCAAAGAAATCATTATTCAGGGTCTCGGTAACGTGGGTTACCATACTTCAAAAATTCTGGAAGAAGAAGACGGTGCTAAGATCATTGCTATTTTGGAATGGGATGGTGGTATTTATGATAAAAAAGGTCTCAATGTAGAAGAGGTTTATCAATATAAAATAGCAAATAAGGGTGGGATCAAAGGATTTGCGAAAGGACAATATTTTGAAAAGAGCGAAAAACTTTTAGAGCAAGAATGCGATATTCTTATTCCGGCAGCAAGGGAAGGAGTTATTAATCAGTCTAATGCTCTACATATTAAAGCTAAACTCATTGCAGAGGCAGCGAATGGGCCGGTAACTTTCAAAGCGGAAACTATTCTTAATGAGATGGGAGTTGTGATTATCCCAGATGTGTATCTTAATGCTGGAGGGGTCACCGTTTCGTATTTTGAGTGGATCAAAAACCTCTCACACATTAGATTTGGCCGAATGGGAAGGCGGTATGAAGAAAATAAAAATAATTTATTTATAAAAGCTATTGAGCAGTCTGGCAAAAAATTATCAGAAAAATTAGTTTCACAGATCGGGCAAGGTCCTGTTGAGCTTGATTTGGTTCGGTCGGGACTCGACGATACAATGCGGAACGCCTTCCAGGAAATTCGTGAACGTTACTGGAAAGAAAAGAAGGTGAAAAGTTATCGAACGTCGGCGATGTCAATCTCTATAGAAAAAATTTATGAGCGTTATAGTATCATGGGTATCTATCCATAACCTTTTTTTAGGTATCATCTTCGTTACTCCGGAATAGTGGTATATTGACCCCCCGGTGGTTTTTTGTTTAAAACTTTTTAAGGTCCAGCATGCCCGACCCGCAAGACAACTTCCAGTCTCAGTATGAACAAAGCGGTGTTTCTAGTCGAGGAGCAGAGGATGCGCTTTCCAGACTTTTGGAACATGTTCTTCCTACAAGAAAATTTAGTAAACGTTTTCCTTTAGCAGCCGATATCGGATATTTTGCAAACGTTATAAATATTGGTGGCGGGCAAGGTATTGCTTTTGGTACCGATGGTGTTGGGACTAAGGTTATTATAGCGGAACTTATGGATCGTTACGACACGATTGGTATTGACTGCGTAGCCATGAACGTTAATGACCTGATTTGCGTTGGCGCGAGACCGGTGAGCATGGTTGATTACATTGGTTGTTCGTTTACCGATGCAAGAATCTTTTCAGAAATTGGAAAGGGTCTCGCCGAGGGGGCTAGGCAGGGAGAGATCAGTATTTCTGGTGGTGAAATTTCGCAGATCAAAGAAATTATCAATGGTGTGGATCTCATTGGTGCATGTATAGGACACGTTTCGATCGATAAAGTTAATACAGGAAAAGATATCCAGCCGGGTAATATAATTGTTGGTCTTGCTTCAAGTGGAGTGCACTCAAACGGGCTGACTCTGGCGAGGAGAATTTTACTTGGTGAAACGTGGGAAGAACAAAAAAAGAATATCAATAAATTTGAAGAGCGGCTTGGGCGTACTCTTGGAGAGGAATTGCTAGAACCTACTCGCATCTACGTGAAACCGATTATGGAAATACTTGGTGAGGGCATTGACCTTAAAGCAATGGTTCATATAACAAGTGGGGGCTATAGCAATCTGAATCGTGTGGAAAATGATAACATTCGTTTCGTGATTGATCCGTCGCCACCTGTCCCCGAGGTATTCAAACTTCTTCAGGAAAGAGGTGAAGTTTCTGATGCGGAGATGTATGAGGTATTCAACATGGGAACTGGATTTATTGTTATTGTGAATGGAATGGAAGAACTAAATAAAATATCAGCAATTTCTAAAAAATATGGCGTAGTTGCTCAAATGATTGGGTGTGTCGAATCTTGTCAGGGCAAAGAAGTTACCATTCCGGAATTTGACCTGATAGGTAGAGGACAAAAAATTACAAAAATTAAATAGTCTGTAAACTGTTTCCGTATAAATAAATATCCTAAGATATGCGGGAGGTTTAGAAAGATTTACCTATAAAATTGTTGTTAGACAAACTTCGCGCAGAAAACCAAAAAAACTGCAACTGGACTGATATAGCGGATGAGAAATCCCCACACATGTCCCCAATGAAATTTTGTTTCATATTTTTCAATTTCTTCTTCCGCAGATTTTGTTCCCCATACCCAACCGACAAAAATTGCTGTTAGCATTCCGCCTAATGGTAATAAGTAGTTAGAGGCAATATTATCGACGTGGTCAAAAAAATTCATATCAAATAGTTTGGCCTCTGAAAGCACTCCAAAAGACAAACCAGAAGGTACCCCGAAAGCAAAGATAGTGACAGACGTAACAAGCACAGCTTTTTTTCTGTCCCATTTTCTTTGGTCGATAAAGTAGGCCACTACTACTTCCAAAAGGGATATACCCGAAGTTATTGCTGCGATGGCAAGTAAGGTAAAGAAAATGATTGAAACCAGATTACCAAATGGCATACCCACAAAAACAGCCGGCAAAACGCTAAACACAAGACTAGGTCCTTCGGTTGGCTCGAGTCCCATGGCGAATACCGCAGGGAATATAACCATACCGACCAGTAGTGCGATTACAGTGTCAAAGATAACCACGTACACCGTTGCGGAGGTTAAGTTTTCTTGTTCAGGAAGGTAGCTTCCATAAGTGAGCATGCAGCCCATGCCAAGGCTGAGTGAAAAAAAGGCCTGTCCTAATGCGATTAAAATTGTTTGAGGGCCAATTTTACTAAAGTCGGGTTTTAAGTAAAATTCAATACCTTCCATTGCACCTGGGAGTGTCAATGCGCGAAACATAAGAAAGATAAGGATAATCACCAGGGTTGGCATCAAAACTTTGCAGGCCTTCTCAATACCACCGTGAATACCGCGTAAAACAATGCCAACGCAAATTGCCATGAAAAGAGCGTGATAAAAAAGAACTTCCCATGTATTACCAATAAAGGAACCAAAAAATTGTCCCGCTTCTTTTGGTGAAGAGAAATTACTCATTGTATGAGTGAATGCTTTAACAACATAAGCTAGTGTCCATCCACCCACCACTGCATAAAAGGAAAGGATAAAAAAACCAGCTAGTACTCCCATGTAACCGATCTTAACCCAATGGGATTTAGGTTTTAATGACTGAAATGCTCCAACTGGATTGAGGCAGGTTTTTCTGCCAATGGTAAATTCGGCGAGCATAATTGGGAGTCCTACAGCGATAGTGCAAAGAATATAAATTAAAACGAAAGCACCTCCCCCATTTTGACCTACGATATATGGAAATTTCCAAATGTTGCCGAGTCCCACGGCAGAACCTGATGCCGCCAAAATAAACCCTAGGCGGGTATTCCACAGTCCGCGTGATTTTTTATGGTTATTTCTTATTACCATGTAGAAATAAAAGATAGTGGTGGAGAATGCCACGGTATCATAAAAATTAATGTAAAATAAATTTAAGAGTTATTAATGTAAAAACCACATTTTTACACCTTCCAAGTATTTTTGGATGAAAAGATGAAAAGATGAAAAGATGAAAACAGATATTACTAAAATTTTAACTACAATTCCTAAATTGCCCGGTATTTATATCATGAAGGATTGTCGAGGGGAAATTCTTTACATTGGCAAGGCAAAATCCCTAAAAACCCGGGTCGGTTCCTACTTTCAAAAATCTCGCCACATGCCGATTAGAACAAGAATTTTCACCGATAAGGTGCAAGATATTAAATTCTTAACGACCGAAACAGAAGCAGAAGCATTGATTCTTGAAAGTAATTTTATTAAAAAACATCAGCCTAGATATAATGTTTTACTCAAAGATGACAAACATTATCCATATCTTCGTCTGACCACGCAGGAAAGATTTCCAAGGCTGGAAGTGGTTCGTCGTGTTAAAAAGGACAGTGCTACCTATTTCGGACCCTATACCATGGTCAAAGAAATAAGGGAAACTATCCGGCTGATATATAAAATTTTTCCACTTCGGCAAAGCAAGGACCGTTTGGATGGCACGGCAATAAGAAGGCCATGCTTAAACTACCAAATGGGTAGATGCCTAGCTCCCTGCGCAGGATACCCTTCAGAGATGGAGTACAATCAAATTGTTCAAGACGTAGTGCTTTTTTTAAAGGGTAAAAATAATGCGTTAGTGAAAAGTTTAGAAAAAAAAATGAAGTTGGCAGCGCATCAATTAAATTATGAAGAGGCGGGAGTTTATAGAGATAAAATTTTAGCGGTAAAAACAGTTTTAGGCAAACAAAAGATCATATCCACCTCCCTCGAAGATCAGGATATTCTTGGCTATTGCCGTGATCATAGTCAGGCAATGGTTCAGGTTCTTGTTGTGCGAAACGGGAAAATGGTTGGTGAAAAAATATATAAAATAAAAGGCCTGACAGATATTGATGATAATGAGATTTTATCATCGTTTCTTAAGCAGCATTACATTGACCAAATTCTTCTTCCAAAAGAAATCCTTTTGCCACATTCAATAGATGATGTTTTGCTCATATCAGATTGGTTGTCGAAAAAAAAGAAAGGTCGTGTTCGTATAGAGATTCCTTCGAGGGGAAAAAAGAAAGATCTTGTGCGGATGGCAGAGGAAAATGCTAACTTTGCATTGAGAACAGAATTGGATAAGGGAGAGCTTGGCCTTCGAAGCCTCGATGAACTGAAAGAAACTCTAGGGCTAAAATATTTCCCAGAAGTAATCGAAGGATTTGATATATCAAATATTTCTGGAAAGCATGCGGTGGGGTCAGTTGTGGTTTTCAAAAATGGTGTCGCAGAAAATTCAAAATACCGACGATATAAAATAGCTGATGTCAAAAGCATTGATGATTATGCGATGTTACGAGAAATAATCAATAGAAGGTACCGTCGTCTTTTGAGAGAGAAAAAAGCGATCCCAAACCTCATTTTAATTGACGGCGGACTGGGGCACCTGTCCAGTGCTGAAAAAGTAATCCGCGAATTGGGTCTTTTAGGGAAAATTGACTTGGCCTGTATCGCAAAAGGAAAATTTCGTAATACTATTGAGACTGACGAGATATTATTGCCTGGGAAAAAACAGCCAATTTATTTTCGGGAAAATGCTCCCTCTCGGTTTTTACTACAACGTATTCGAGACGAGTCCCATCGATTTGCAATATCATACCACCGAAAACTACGTGATAAGAGCTCGCTGAGCTCACCGTTGGAGTTGATTTCAGGAATAGGAAAAAAAAGGCGCTTGCTGCTTCTTAAAAGTTTTGGAAGTCTTGATGCTATAAGAAAATCTTCAATAATTCAGTTGCAAACTGTGCCGGGAATCACAGAAAACCTAGCTAAAAAAATAATAATCAGTTTGGGATCCGATCAGGCCAAAAATAACTAAGATTTAATATCCCAAATGACGACAAGATGGTTAGGATGAATTGGCTCCCTAGGGGCCAAAAACCGTTTAAATTTGCTAAATCATTGATTATTATTAATTTTTAATGTGGATAAATGAAAATGAAAAAAAAACAAAAAGAAAATTTTAATCTTCAGTTAAAACGAGGATTCATCACGGTAATTCTTGGACTTTTATTTGCTGTTAGCTCGACACAGTTAATCTATGCCAAAAATGCAATCAAACCTCAATTAACTGAGGAGGCCCGAGTTCTTTTTGATATGGAGAAGCAGTTGTTTAATGCCCGTATGAATGTTGACTGGGAGAAAATGCATAGTTTGCAGCACCCGGAATTTAGAAAAAAGGTCTCTGTGACTGAAATGCTATACTTTGAAGGATGGGCGCCGACGGATTATAGAGAAAAGGCAAAACAGAATGCGCATATTTCAGGTGCTTATGTTCCTAGCGTGGATTATATGAAAAAAAATATATATAAAAAAGATCCTCTAGGCTTTCCTGTGAAAAGAAGATATGTGTGGAGCGGGAATCCCTACCTAAGAATAAAAACGTATTCTTTAGAAAAAATTTCTATAAGCACAGATGGGAAATACGCTAAGCTGAAGGTGATGCTAAAAGGCCGGGAGAGATTAAACCCGGCTATAGTAAGAGGAGGGCATTACGAGTTTCCTGCACAGTATTCCAAGACCGATTATTGGGAAAAAGTAAATGGGAACTGGGTAATTACATTATTATCCGCACCAGCTAGCGTGAGTGGAACAGGAACTCTTAAGTTTTTTGTTCCTAATGATAAAAGCGGTTGGGGGAAAGCAGAATTCGTGGAAATAAACCCCTTAGATCTCAAGCTTTCATTAAAATAGAGCCTAGCAAGGATTTTTCTTCAGAATTGTTTATGAGTATCGATCTCCCCTTCCATAGATCTTGGTTCGATGACGATGAAATTAATGAAGTTGTTGAAACCTTAAAATCCGGTTGGCTTACTACGGGTCCGCGAACAAAACGATTCGAAGATGACTTCAAAGAGTACGTTGGGTGTGATTATGCCATCGGGTTAAATTCCTGCACAGCGGGTCTCCATTTAGCTTTGGCGACACAAGGATTCGCGCCTGGCGATGAAGTTATAACTACAACAATGACATTCCCCGCAACGGCGAATGTAATACTCCATGAGCGTCTTTGCCCGGTTTTTGTAGATGTGGAACCAGGAACGCTGACGATGGATGTCAGTCAAATCCCAGAAAAAATAACACCCAAAACAAGGGCAATTATTCCAGTTCATTTTGCAGGGCATCCGTGTGACATGGATCCCATTATGGATCTAGCTCAGAAGCACAAACTTCTAATTATAGAAGATGCGGCCCATGCTCTGGAAACAAAATATAAAGGTCGTAAAATAGGCAGCTTGGGAAACCCAACCGCGTTCAGTTTTTATGCAAACAAAAATATTACGACTGGTGAAGGTGGAATGTTAACAACTAACAACGAATCATTCGATGGAATGGTTCGGGTCATGCGCTTGCATGGCCTCAGTCGAGATGCCTGGAAACGCTTCGGGAAAGGCGGTTTTTCTCAATGGGAGCTTACGCTGCCCGGGTTCAAATACAATATGGCAGACATAAATGCCGCGCTGGGAATACATCAGCTAAAAAAAATTGGTCGCTTTTTAGAAATTCGAAAAAAATATGCAGCAATGTATGATGAAGCGTTTTGTCAGATTCCAGAATTAGAAATACTTAAAACAAAAGATTATGCCGAGTCATCACACCATCTGTACATTATTGCGTTGCGCTTGGAACAATTATCGATAACTCGTGACCAGTTTATTGATGCGATTCAATCGGAAGGTATAGGGGTAGCTGTACACTATCAGGCACTTCATCTACAACCTTTTTACAAAAAAGAATTTAATACTCGTTTGGAAGCGTACCCTGTTGCTACTAGTTACTCAGATAGAATTCTTTCCATTCCTCTTTATCCACGTATGTCAACTCAAGATGTTGAACGAGTATCCAATGTGGTTGTGGATCTAGTTTTACGTAACCGTAGGTAAAATATAGCAACTTTTTGAGTACTTGCAAAAATATCAAAGCAAACCCAATTTTTAATAGTTAGCAATTTTTTCTTTTATGCGGCGAACAAGTTCCTGATAATTATTTTTAGAAATTACTTTATAGAGTTGCGACCGCATATTATTTCTCATGCTGATTTCATCTAGATCAACATCTACTACCTGCCATTGATCGCGGTATTTTTGTAAGTGGAAATCAATATTGATTTCTCCTTCCTTTTCATGAACAACAGTAAGTGGAACATTGGATTTTGATTCATTAATAGTGGTTTGACCATAAATCAATTTGAGCGCAGAAAAGAATTGCCCAGAGTTTGGGAAGGCTTCCTTGATAAACATACGGCTAAGAAGATCGATAAACACTTTTTGTTCAGTTAAGGAACGTTTCTTCCAGTATTTTCCTAGTGCCTTGCGGCTTATTTCTCGTATATTCAGAAGTGCAAGTGCACGATAAGAGAGAATAGCGTTTTCTTTAACTTCCTCGGGAGTTAACGGTTTCCCTGTTTTTAAATTGGTAATAGAATTCAGCAATATTTCCACTGTATTGCGGGGTGATGCTTCTTTAGCAATAACCGGGGAAAACTCAAATAAAGCCAAAATAAAAACCGTTAAATAAATCCAATTTTTACGAGAAAGCATAGTTATGATAAATTAGTAATTAGAAATTGAACGGGGGTTTAATACCGATTTTCCCAAAAATTAAGTATAGCCTGTTTTACTTAAACTAAAAAAATAATTTTCTTTAGATGAGTCTAGCTTTGTCAGGGAAGGGTCTTTTATTTTCGATACTTTTTGTAGGTTTGGCGAGTCAGGAAACGGGTTTAATTAAAGAACTAGACCACAATTACAGTTTGGCCAAATCAACGGATGATTTATACACGTTAGAAGCATTGATCAAGAAGTCCTTAAAGACCTTTCCAGAGTCGGACAAGCTTTTCTGGAGGTTGGGAAGAGTTTACTTCAAGCTTGGTGAAACATTTCCATCTGAATCCAAAAAAATCTATTTTTTTTCGCTATGCATGGCGCAGACAAAAAAAACGATTGGAATTAATTCACAGTCCGCCAATGGATATTTTTTTAACGGCCTTTGCAGCGGAACTCTGGGTCAGACTCAAGGTATCTGGAGTAGTTTGGGAACCATTGCACCGTTTAAAAAAGATATGGAAACGGCCATTAATTTAGACCCATCCATTGAAGAAGGTGGGCCGCACAGAGCGTTGGGAAACCTTTATTTAAAGCTCCCTTTTGTATTAGGGGGGGATCTAGAACGTTCAATTGCACATTTTCAAAAAGCTATTCAACTTGGCTCTGAATTTGGAGAAAATTATCTTGGCCTTGCTGAGGCCTATATCGAAAACGGAGATTTTATTTTAGCAAAGGGTATACTACACACACTTCTTAATATGAAATTAAGTTCGCAAAAAGAGGAGTCCGTTCTTGAATGGAAGACTCAAGCCTTAGGCTTCTTGAGGAAAATACAGAATTGATAAACGCTGAATATAATGCTGAAAGAATTAAGGATAAATAATTTTGCTATTATTGATAACCTGAATGTCGAATTCACGTCTGGTCTTACAGCGCTGACGGGGGAAACGGGTGCCGGGAAGTCAATTATTATAGACGCTCTCAACCTAATTCTTGGGGGTAGAGCTGATTCCAATTTTATTCGCACAGGAGAATTATCGGCAACCGTTGAGAGTGTGTTTGAGATTACAAATCTACAAACGTTAGATATCCTTTCAGAATTGGGCATCAACGATAATAACGGAGAGGTCGTTTTAAGGCGAACGATATCTAATACGGGGAAAAATCGTTGCATGGTTAACGACTGCGCGGTTACTGTTGGTGTCTTAGCGAAGCTAGGAGACCGGCTAGTTGATATTCATGGCCAGCATGATCATCAGGCATTACTCAATTCGGAAATTCATGTTGACCTTCTCGATTTGTATGGGAAAACCATGGATGAAAGAAACAAGTTTTCTAAAAAATATTTTACATATCTAGAAAGTCTAAAGAAATTAGAAGATTTAAGCTCTAAAGAAAGTGATCGCATGCAACGAGAGGATTTACTGCGGTTTCAAATTAATGAAATTGATAAAGCCAGTCTTTCACTGAACGAGGAAGATCTCCTCAAATCAGAAAAAAATAAATTGCAATATGCAGAAAAAATTCACGAGTCGGTGAAATCAGTTCTCAACTTAATTGCAGAAAAAGAAGGAGCGGTCCTTGAAGAATTGGGTGTAGTGAAAAGAGAATTAGAGTCGCTTCCTTCTTTGGATCCGGAGTTGGGAAAACAGGCACAACGAGGGCAATCCGCTTTTTGTGAGATTGAAGAACTAATTGGAGAGTTGAGAGACTATGCTCATAAGATAGAATTCAATCCATCTCGTCTTGAAGAAATAGAAGATCGTTTATCGGAAATCAACGGGCTAAAACGTAAATACGGCGGGGGTATTAATTTGGTTTTGGATTACCGTGAGAAAATTTCTACCGAACTCGATACTCTCTCTTGTTTCCATGAAAATATGGAAAAGGTTCAAAAAGAGATAAAGCTACACCAGACCATTTTGTCAGAGCTTTCTGTGGTGTTGGCAGAAAAAAGGGAAAAAACAGCCGGTGTATTTAAAAAAGATGTAGAGAAGGAACTTTGTGACCTTGGCATGAAAGATGTGAGGTTGAAAGTGCAATTCAACTATGAAGGGGATGACACCAATTTTGTGAAATTTCGAAACCAAAAGGTGAAATTAAATTCAACGGGGTTGGGCACAATAGAATTTTTATTTTCTCCTAACCTGGGAGAAGACCTAAAGCCTCTCGCTAAGATAGCTTCAGGGGGAGAACTTTCCCGGCTTATGCTGGCATTAAAATCAAACCTCAATAAGCAAGATACTATTCCTGTAATGGTTTTCGATGAGGTCGATACGGGGATAGGTGGAAAAATTGCCGAGGTGGTGGGGAGTAAATTAAAAAAAATTGCTACCGAAAAACAAGTGTTCTGTATTACACACCTACCCCAAATTGCGGGCAAGGCAATTTCACACTTTGTGGTGTTTAAAACAGTGAAAGCGAAACGGACTTATTCCAGCATTCGTGAACTTTCGGAGCAAGAAAGAGTAGAAGAAATTGCAAGGATGTCCGGTGGGAAAAAAATCACCGAGACTACTCTCAGCCATGCCAAGGAAATGATCCAGCCTTAATTAGATCATCTATTTCTTTTTGAAGTTATTTATCAATTAGTACAATTGAGAAAGACTTCACTCAATTATATTTTTTAATAAAGCTGGAGTGTGGTTTTTTATTTAGCAAGTCGTCTATGACTCAGTCAAAAGATTAGAGTTTTGAGTAAATCTCGCCTCCTTTTTCTTTGAAGGATGCGGACATTTCTTTCATACCTTCACCCAGCGCCTGTGTTTCTTCCATTCCTTTTTGTTTGGCGTAGTCGCGCACGTCCTGCGTGATTTTCATCGAACAGAAATGCGGGCCGCACATCGAACAGAAATGCGCTACTTTGGCGGAATCTTTTGGCAGAGTTTCATCATGGAACTGCAATGCCTTTTCCGGGTCGAGCGAAAGATTGAACTGGTCTTCCCAGCGAAACTCGAACCGGGCTTTGCTTAAAGCATCATCACGCACTCTTGCTCCGGGATGGCCTTTGGCAAGATCCGCCGCGTGTGCCGCGATCTTGTATGTGATAACGCCTTCTTTTACGTCGTCACGGTTAGGTAGTCCCAGGTGTTCTTTGGGAGTAACGTAGCAGAGCATGGCAGTACCGTACCAGCCGATCATTGCTGCGCCGATGCCACTGGTGATGTGGTCGTAACCCGGCGCGATGTCGGTGGTCAGGGGTCCTAATGTGTAGAAAGGAGCCTCGCCACACACTGCCAATTGTTTTTCCATGTTTTCTTTGATCATGTGCATAGGAACATGACCGGGGCCTTCTATCATGGTCTGCACTTCATGTTTCCAGGCGATCTTTGTCAACTCACCGAGAGTTTCTAATTCTGCAAATTGTGCTTCATCGTTAGCGTCAGCGGTCGAACCGGGACGCAATCCATCACCTAGAGAGAAAGAGACATCATAGGATTTCAGGATTTCGCAAATTTCCTCAAAGTTTGTGTATAGAAAATTTTCTTTATGATAAGTGAGACACCATTTTGCCATGATTGCGCCACCACGTGAGACGATGCCGGTGACGCGTTTTGCGGTCATCGGTACATAGCGCAATAACACGCCAGCATGAATGGTGAAATAGTCCACGCCCTGCTCGCATTGTTCGATCAGAGTATCGCGATAAATTTCCCATGTTAGGTCTTCGATTTTGCCATCGACTTTTTCCAAGGCTTGATAGATGGGAACCGTACCGATGGGAACCGGTGAGTTGCGCAGGATCCACTCACGCGTCGTGTGGATATTTTTCCCGGTTGAGAGATCCATAACATTGTCGGCACCGCATCGTGATGACCAAACCATCTTTTCGACTTCTTCTTCGATAGAGGAACTGACTGCTGAGTTGCCGATGTTGGAGTTGATCTTGACGAGAAAATTCCGCCCAATGATCATCGGCTCCGATTCCGGATGATTAATATTAGCCGGAATTATGGCTCGGCCTCGAGCTACTTCTTCGCAGACGAATTCCGGAGTGATTTCGTTCTGAAGGTTGGCTCCGAAGGAATTTCCTTTCAGTCGATTTTCCCGTTCAGCATCTTCAATCCATTGTTTGCGTTTCTGGTTTTCACGAATGGCGATGAATTCCATCTCGGGCGTGATGATTCCCTTTTTAGCGTAATGCATTTGGGTGACATTTTGTCCTGGCTTCGCGCGTAGAACCTGAGCGCGGGTTTTAGGGAAACGCTCGGTATTAGGATTTTCCCCATCTCGATAGCCATCGTCTTTGGGGAGAATAGTTCGCGCATCGTAATACTCTACATCTTCACGGCCCATGATCCAGGGAAGACGGATAGGTTGCAATCCTTCACGAATATCAATCCTTGCTTCCGGATCGGTGTAGGGGCCGGATGTATCATAGACGAGGATGGAGCTCTCGCTATTTTCCTTGTGATGACCATTACCGTTTCCTTGTCCATTGCCGCTTACTGTGGTAGAGGGGGACAAGGAGATTTCCCGGAACGGGACTTTTATATCCGGATGCAGGGTCCCGTTGACATAGACTTTTTTAGAGTTCGGGGAAATCGGATCGGTGGAAATTTCAATCTTTTCATCTCTAGCTCCATGGCGGTTGCCATTACCATTAGATTTTAATTGTGTCATAACGTGTTTCCTCCAAAGTTTTGCATATATTTAAATGAATGTTGTTTTATGTGAGAGGAGTTCCAGATGTCAGAAATCAAGGCGACCCCGAAGGCCCCCTGCTCCAAACATTCAGGAACGCGGTGCAGTGTTATCCCTCCCAAAGCCAGAACCGGTAAGCGAACTGCTTGAGTGACTTGCCGCAATGAGTCCAAGCCTTGAGGCGGCCCGTAACTAGCTTTGGAGGGTGTTTCGTAAATCGGACTGAAAGTTATGTAATCAGCGCCTTGTGTTTCTGCAAGATGTGCCCCTTCCAGTGAGTGAGTCGAAACTCCTACGATCAAGTTAGAGAAACTTCTTTTTACCTCATTGGCATGAACGCTGGTTTCAGTCAGGTGCACACCATTAGCGCCAATTTGTTCGGCGATATCTGCTCGCGAGTTGATGAAGAGCCGAGCTCCATAATTGGATGTGAGGAGACGTAGTTTTTTTCCTAGCTCTACAAGTTCGTAGTCTGATAGATCTTTTTCTCTTAACTGAATCGCTTTGACCCCTCCCATCAACGCGGCTTCAACGGCATTTAGGAATTTTTTTCCCCCATCGAATAAAGACCTATCAGTGATCAGATATAAACGAAGTCCGTTGAGATCCTGAGTTGTCATTTTATGAGTATAGTTTGCTTCTGAAGTTTGCATGATTTGTTTCGTCTATTAAATATCTATCAAGCCATCGAGCGGGCTGCTAGCAGATGCATAGAGTTTCTTTGGTATGCGCCCTGCTTCAAAGGCCTGGCGTCCACATTCCACAGCAGCTTTCATAGCGCAGGCCATTTTAATAGGATCTTTTGCCCCTGCAATTGCGGTGTTCATGAGAAGTCCGTCTATTCCAAGTTCCATGGCCCTGCAGGCATCAGAAGCAGTTCCAACACCTGCATCGACAATGACTGGTACTTGCACAGCCTCAAGAATTAGTTTTATAGTAAATGGGTTACACACCCCGAGCCCTGATCCAATGGGCGCAGCTAGCGGCATAACGGCAGAGCAACCCACTTCCTCTAGTTTTTTACAAAGAACCACATCATCTGTGCAGTAAGGAAGTACCTGAAAGCCATCTTTTACCAGAACTTTTGAGGCTTCTAGAGTGGCTTCATTATCGGGGAATAACGTTTTTTCATCACCAATAACTTCAACTTTAACCATATTTCCCAGCCCCGCTTCACGCGCAAGCTGACAAGTCATGACTGCCTCTTTGACCGTATAGCAACCAGCAGTATTGGGTAGAAAACAGTATGTTTTTGGATCGAGAAAATTAAGAATAGAGTCCTTGGTTTTATCTAGTTCGATACGGCGTACCGCTAAGGTGATCATTTCTGCCCCTGAGGCGGCTATGGCATCACGCGTTTCCTCAAACGACGCATATTTCCCTGTTCCAACAATCAAGCGAGAAGTGAATGTTCTGTCGCCTATCTTCAACTGTGATGAATTCACTTTAAAGTCGTCAGAAAAATTTAGAAAGAATCTTATAAAAAATACATTTTTAAAATCAGAGTCCACCACCTACGGCATGAACAATTTCGACATTGTCTCCATCATGAATTTTGGTTTGCTTGAGTTTTGAGCTGGGTACAACTTCCTGATTCAGTGCTACGGCACAATGAGGTGAAACTATTTCCAACTCAAGCAACAATTCTGCTAAGTTGATACTGGAAGAGATATTTTTTTCTTCACCATTTATTTTAAGTACCATCGTTAGGAAGCCCTGGCTCAATCAAACTAAAATAAAGTTCAATCGAAATTTAAAACCATAACTAGGTGGGGCTGAGTAAAGAAAGGGAACGCAAAAAAAAAGCTACAACCAAGTAAGGGATCATAGCTATGCTAAAAGCTCTATCCACTTCCCTTCGCTGGTATTAGCCAGATCAGGTTCAAAGGGTTGCCCTTTAAAGACTCTCAGAAAATCACCCCTAGGGAACTACTTTTGACTTTGTACAGCAGACTAACGTAAAAAAAAAACATGTCAAGATATATTGACCTTAAAACAATATTTGGTATAGTTCGTCCATGAATTTTTTCAAGTTTGGTGTTATTGGTTTTATCATATTGAATTATATTGTTTTGGGTTGTGGAAAAGCTCCTAGTCAGTTCTCCAATATCCCTTCTCAGTCTCTGTCAAAATTTGACCGAGAATTATTCGCAAAGGCCACATTGCACCAGCTGAAGGGGCAAATCGACTCTGCCATTGTGCTGTGGAAAAAGTTTTTACAAAGAAACCCAAATTCTTTCGAAGCCAGAAATAATTTAGGTTTGCTTTACTACGCTAATGACGAGATTGTACAGGCCATCTACCACTACGATCAGGGGCTCAAATTGAGACCGAGAGAAGATAAACTTAAAATGAACTTGGTGCGCGCACTAAAAGTTCAGTCCGCTATCCTTGAAGAAAATAGGGAATATGATGAGGCAATAGTGGGTCTCAGTAGAATACTTCAATTGTCTCCGGCTAAAGAACAGGAAGCTATTGAGAGGCAGATAGAAGGTTTAGAGGATCAAATTTTTAAACAAGTTAAAAAATCTGACTCGATGGGAGAATATCAGGAATTCCTGAAAAAATATCCACGCAGCCCTGGAAATTCGGATGAGGCTAGGCTATGGATTGAAAATAAGTTGAAAGCTAAAAAAATGGGTAACCAAGGGTCATTGTCTTCTGATTTTCAACCCAATCTAGCAACCGAATCGAGATAGATTGTAAAATTTATTAATAATTTGTTCTTTCTTCAATGTGATACGGATAAAACGGGAGATTGAAGGTGGGTTTAACTACTCAAATTGATCAAAGTGAACTAGCTCGAGTTATTGAACGCGAGTGGTCTTATTTGCTGTCTGAGGCTGACCAGTGGAGTCTTCTTCGCGGTGAACAGGATATGGAAATTTTGGAGCATGTCCTGCGATGTATTTTACATGTTGGCAATACACTTGAGTACGCTGAAGACTTTGCCGAGTGCACAAATGTACAAAACTCTGATGGTGGATGGTCTAAGATATCTCATGCAGACAAAACGTCCATATGGATAACAACCTTCGTTGGTTTGAAGCTCTGCCGCGGGAACCTTATTCTAAATAACCCAAAAGTTGAAGAGTCAATCCAGCGCGCTCTGGAATATATCTTGTCTAGCCAGGAAGATGACGGGCATTGGTCGGACGTCGAATGGTCGCACTTGGATACTACCTGTTCGGTGACAGTATTTCTTACAGTGTACCAGGTTACACACGATAAAAAAAATGATGATCGGATCAACAAAGCCCGTAAACAGGGATACGATTTCATTATGAATTGGCAGCGTGACACGGGTTTATGGAAGGATGATATATTTCATCCCGCAGGGATCGAAACAACCGCGCACCTTATGCAATATACCTTGATACCAGCATATTTTATGGATGGAATAGAAGATGCCCAAAAAATATGCCTTGAGGCAGCTGATAGTATGGTTGACGAGCAAGCAGAGAATGGATCGTGGGATGGTGAGAATATGGATCACACAATGGATGCCTGCCGCAATCTGATCTTGGTGGCAGATACGTTTAACCAAAAAGAAAAATACTCCTCTGTTATTCAAAAAGGAGTCCGTTGGCTTTTGGATGAAAAAAATGAACTGGGCTGGGGTGACTTTAAGGAAGAACCCAGTAATGTCGAAAGGACAGCGGACGGCTTGGATACGCTGCTAAAATACCGAAGGTTTTGTTCTAACGAACCGATGTCACATTTTTGGGCGTATAGCAAGTAGCAAAAGTTTTTATCATTTACCTTTCTTTATTAACTATAATCGCTTAATGCAAGCAGTTATTCTTCTCGCTGGATATGGATCCCGCCTCGGCCGTGACGATATCCCCCACAAAAGTCTTTTACCTTTTGATGCAGAGACTTTGCTTTCAAGGCATCTTGCCTGTCTGGATTCTTTAGACGTAAGCTGTGTTTTTCTAGTGGTAGGTCATAACAAAGAGCATGTGAAGCTATATGTTGAGGGTCTTAATCTAGGGCTTGAATGCAAATTTATAGATAATGATTTGTATCGTACCACTGGAAACACTTTGTCCATGGTCATGGGTTTACGCTATTGCAGCGAAAATGTCGTCATCCTTGATGGAGATGTATTTTATCCTAAATCCGAGTTTTGCAAGTATGTGAAAAACTCAGAACCAACATCCTTCGCATTAATTCCTTCAGATATAAACGATACAGAATCAACCAAGGTATTGATTCGATCCGATGGTAAAATAGGAATGTTTGTTACTAAAAGGGACCCGACGCTCGAAGAGAAAACTGATTTTGATTTCATAGGAGAGGCCATTGGTTTTTTTAAACTCTCAACCGAAGATTGTAAAAAATTTATTGCGCACTATGAAAAGTTTGAGCCTGAATATGTTGAACTTTTATGGGAAATTCCTTTCAGTGATTTCGCTAAGACTGTAGACCTTGATGTCTGGTTGATTCCTCAAGGGCCAGATTGCTTTGAAATAGATACTGAGGTTGACTACGAACAAGCATTATCGTCCTTCCAAAAATACAAAAATAGTTATTGATCAACTTCCAGCTTCATTTGTTTTGCTTTCCTCACTACTTAAAACCCAATAAACGTGGTTTAATGAAAAATATTCAATTGTAACCATTTACGTTTTTAGATGGAGATGCCGGTGCTGTCTAACTATAAAGCAGTTCTTTTTGATGTTGGTGGGACACTTCTTCGGGTTGAACCTTCTGTGGGGGAGGTTTACGCAATCTATGCCAGACCTTTTGGATTTAAGGGATCAGGAAAAGAGCTGGATCAACTTTTCCATAAAGAGTGGGTTAATTCCGGAGGAATTGAATCTTTAGGTAAAAAGAGTGGCGAACAAGCGGAAAGAGATTTTTGGAAGAGTCTTGTTTTTCAAGTTTTTGAACACTCTGGCGGTCTTGAAAATTTCGAACATTATTTCGAGATCATTTATGAGGCGTTTGCACGTAAAGACCACTGGCATGTTTTTGATGATGTTATTGATTCAGGTATTTTAGAGAAGTTAAAAAAATCTCGTGTTATATTAGGAATTGTTTCTAACTGGGATTCCCGTCTTCATGCAATTTTGAAAGACACCGGTCTTGCGGAGCATTTTGATTTTATTTTAGCTTCTGCGGAAGTGGGATCAGCCAAGCCAGATAAAAAAATCTTTATTGAAGCCATTAGAAGAAGCGGGGTTAACCCGACCGAAGTTTGCCATATTGGTGACGACCTTCGCGCAGATATTCAAGGTGCCAACAGCGTAGGAATAGAAGCGATACTCATAGATCGTGATAACAAGCACAAAAAAAATGGTCTTACTACCGTGAGTTCTTTTCAAGAGTTGCTGTGAAAAGTAATTTAGAATTTGTTTAAACCAGTTTTTCTTGAGTAAGCGTTTATGTATAGTCAGGACTCACAAATCAACCGATTCGATCGGCACAATCTTTGCGTTGATCTTCTCTTGCCTAATTGTGGATCTAAAAAATAACAAAAGATAGGAAGGTTTCTTTGGAAGTCAGCAGTTCACTCTGTGGTTTTCCAAATCTTTTTTGACCTAAAAAGCTCCCAAAGCAAATAGACATAAAATGGGGTGTATTCTAGCCAGGCAACCAAAACTGAGTATTGGGTGATATCCTGATAGTCGAGATAAAAATCGAGATAATATAATCCGATTAGCCCGGTTAAAAAGATCAACGATCTCGAATGGAAAATGCATAGAAAGGGAACAGTCCAACATAGATACCAGGGGTTTTGAACAGGACTCAGAAGGAATACCAGAACCATGACCAGAAAAATATTTCGTACCCATATCTCCGGAGAGTTTGTTTTAGGAGCCCGTTTAAGAATTAAATAGGCAACCGCTGCTAAAATGACTAGGGTCATGATACTTTTCGCAAGTATCATGCTATTGCCAAAAATCGGAATTTCTGTAGACATTCCTTTTAAAATATTTTTAAGAGTATATAGCAAGATCGCGAACAAGCTGTCATTGCTTTGCCAATAAACGCTATATGCTTTTAATCCATCAAAAGCTCTCTCGCCTATATCAATAAAAGGTAGGTAGAAAACTGTAATTACAGTGCAAAATAAAATTAAGTGAATGGTTACAGTTACCGTGCCGGATTGCCTATTTTCTTGCGCGAGAAACCAGACTCTTTGAAAGTAAAAAGGGAGAAGAACTGCGGAATAAAATTTTCCAAGAACGCTCAAAGCTAGAAAAAAAATGGATCCCACCATACGTTTTCGTATAAGAAAATATATAGATACACAAAGACAGGATATCCCGATTATATCCAGATGAGTTGAGTTATAAGTTTCTTTGATCATTAGGGGCGACCAAAAATAAACTAGACTAAAATTTTGGTTCAGGTTTAAGGCCCTTAACGCAAGTATAATGAAAACCGTACCCATTAGATCAAATGCCAAAAATATTATTCGTAAGGTGAGTAGACTATCTACATTTATTTGCTGCGAGAAGCGAAACACGTATTGGGCCAAAGGTGGATAGATAGTGGGAATATCAGGGTGGTTAATTCGCTCCATATACTGAAGGGTAATGTCATTTTCCCATTTTAAATCATTTAGAATAGCTAACTCATTTTGGTCATTTTCCCCATAATGTGAGTGAAAATATACTGGGTCTTGTATTTTTAAGGATTTATATTTGTTAATTTCTTCCGGAGCGAATTTGAAGGGATTAATTCCATGAGCAAACACCTTGCCATCCCAAAGATAACGATATACGTCATCTTCTTGAATCTGTTGAGAGGGGAGCATTGCAAAACGAAATAATAATCCGAAGGCGATCAGGACCCAGAATGTTTTTTGAGACCAGTTGGATTTAAAAACGGAACGACAGGCCAGTGTATAAAGAAAAAATAAAGAAAAATAGATGGCAAGATATTCAAGAATAGGACGTTTGGAGTAACCTTCACCCCAGTTGAAATCTTTAGATAGGTCTGTTAACCCTAGATAGAGGGTCAAGCTCAATAGGCCAAGAACTGCAAGATAAATATGTGATCGCATGATCTATAAAAATATAGAAGGGTGTGGGGCCGTTTTAATTAGGTGGTCCCAGCTAGCCCTTTCGTTTTAAGAGTAATTTCTATAATGTGGTTTTAATTAACTGGTACAAAGGTAGAGACGTAATACATCTCAAAAATATCTTTATATTGCCGGACAACATAGCTAAAATAAATCCAATATTTAAAGAATGTGAGTCTAGGCCTAATGAGTAAACAAATGCACACAAGTTGGGAAACTATACGCTCTGTGCTTGGGAAATCAATAGTTAGGATCGATTCTAACGACCCCCAATCCTTCGCTTGGTTCGACTTTCAGTGGAAGCTTATAGTAGGTAAAGACTTGGCACTTGCCACACGGGTCAACAAATTTTCGAGTAAAAGCTTGTTTGTCACGGTGTCAGACAGAGTATGGTTTCCAGCTTTGGAACCCTTACGTGAAAAAATTATCAAAACGATTAATGAACGCGCAGGATCGGCCTTAGTGAACAGAATTGTTTTCCAAGAAGGTCCTATTGTAGAATCTATTAAAAAAAATTCTTCCGAAGAGGAAAAGCACTATTCGTTGAAGCAAAATAAAATGCAAGCACCAGAAATAGGAATGAAGGATGAAAGTGTGAAGAATATACTTGATCGTATCAACTGTAAGCTAAAAGTGATTTTACCTGTTGCAATACTAGTGTTCATCTCCAATTGTAACACCTTTCCAATAGACCAAGTTTCCCGGGGCATTGATTTTTCTAATTCATATGCAGTTAAGGTTGTTGAGAAGCTATCCGCAAAAAAAAGTAACGAGAATGTTAGGGATCCACGAGCGTACTACTATTATCTAATGGCTTTGCAAGCGGTTCGAGAACATCAGTTTGAGCAAGCTTCAGAGAATTATCGCCTGGTGGTTCAGTTTGCCCCAGGTAATTATGAATTTTATACTCAATTGGCGATTAATCTCATTCGTGCAGGGGAAGTAGAAGATGCCTATAAGACACTGCAGGAGTCTTTGATTCATTTTCCTGATAATCCCGAATTGAATATGATGATTGGAGATATTCTCGCCGGGCGGCTCGAATATGAGCGAGCTCTAAGTCATTATCAACGCGTAATTCAGGCTAAGTCGGGGTTAGCAAGAGCCTACCTTCTTAGCGGTGCAATTTACGAAGTTCGTCAGCAATATGATCTTGCAGAAGATATGTACAAGAAGGTACTTCAGGTAGAATCAACGAATCCCTTGGGATACCACTACCTTGCGAGAGTTAATATTGTTGCAGGGAAATTAGACGATGCCAAAAGATCCTTAAATCGAGCTTTGGAGTTACGTCCTAATTTTTTGAAGGCTCGAGAATTTCTTGCATGGACCTTGGAGGCACAGGGGAAGCCCGATGAGGCTAAAAAACAATACAAGATTCTTTTAAAGCTAGACCCCTTGAATGAAAGCATTCATAAGCATATGACCACTATGAAAGGATCAACTTTACGAATGGATGTAGACTCGAGCAAATACCGAGCAAATGCAAAAGAAGTTTTGGGCGCGCCAGATGTGCATATAAAAATTGGAGTCATTTACTATGAACAGGGAATTTACTTGAAAGCGCTTGATGAGTTTCAGTTGCTTCAGGCGAAGAAACCTAAAAAAGAAATTTTAATGGTGCTTGGGCGTGTTTATGAATTTCTTGGGCGTATAGATAGAGCCATTCAAGAAATAAATAGTTTACTGAAAATAGAGCCTAGGTCCGTACATTTAATGATTTCCTTGGCTAGGTTACATAGTATGAATAAACGCCCTGAAAAAACAGTTCAATTGATTGAGGAAGCTATCAAGGTAGATCAAAATAATGACACCCTTTATCATTCTCTGGCCCTTGCCTGTATCGCGGTTAATCGATTAGATGAAGCCATTGACGCAATGCAAAAAGCAATTGCCATAGACAAAGATAAAGATTCTTATTATTTCGAACTGGGAGCTCTCCTAGAGCGGAAAGGTGAATTTGAGCTAGCTATAAAAAATATAAAGCACTCTATCGAGCTTAATCCCATGCATTCTAATGCGCATAATTTTCTGGGGTATATTTATGCTAGGGAAGGGAAATCACTAGATAAAGCTCTAGGGCATTTGGATAAGGCACTTTCTATTCAGCCTAAAAATGGTTATTTTCTTGATAGTTTGAGCTGGATTTATTTTAAGAAAGGAGAATCGGGAAAAGCCCTTAAAGAACTTAAAAAGGCTATGGTTTATACGTCCCCGGATCCAGTTTTATATAGCCATTTAGGAGACATCCACTTTTCATTGATGAACTATATAAAAGCTAGCAAGGCATGGGAAACAAGTCTTATCCTCACTTTAGAAAAAAAAGATAATATTGATAACGAGTTACCTGATCCTAAAGAGCTGGAAAAAAAGATTCAAAAGGTGAAGAAACTTCTGAGTAATAATTAACTATCAATAGTTTGTCCCCGCTTTTAACCATACTGATACCTAATTCTATGCGAATTTTCCTGCGCCAGTATGTAGTAGGGTGCCTGCTGGTTTTCATTGTTTCCTGCCAACCCAAGGTTTTGCCTTTATCAACAGAAGCGAAGCCAGAAATGAAGTCTTTGACCTCTTTATTTTCAGCACTCGAAGCTCGTAAATCTGCTATTCGAGACGTAAAAGCATTTGTACGTACAAAAATTTCTGGAAAAAATTTAAATCAATCGTTTCGCCAAACATTGATTGTCCAAGGGGATGAAGCAATGCGAGTGGATACTTACAGCTTATTTCGTCAGGTTTTAGGTGTGCTGATTTATGAAGGGGGAAAAACTTTAATGTATGATCCGCGAGAAAATCGAGTCATCTCTGGAGAAGCGGTTTGGGAAAGTATGCACCGGGTTTTTGGGACTTATATAGACTTCGGAGATTACATCAGTGTGTTTTCAGGAGGAATACCGCACCTTTCTCATTTACAGACGAAAGTGGCAAAATGGAATAGCGACCAAACAGTTTTGCAAATCGAAACGATCAACCAAAAAACAGGAGAACGGGTAGATATTGGAATCGACGCTTATACGTTGTTGCCAAAATCATTACTCTTGATTCGAGGTACCCGGGAGATTTACAGAATATATTGGGACGATTACAAGAAGATTGATGAATTGGACTTCGCTCACAAAGTTGTAATCGAGATTAAGCCAAAAAATCAATCTATTGTAGTAAGTTACTCAGACGTGATGATCAATCAAGGTATTTCTCTCGATGCATTTGAGTTGGCATTTGGATTGATGAACTGAAGAGTAATTGGTGAGGTGGTAAAAAGTATGAAAATAAAATTTAAAACCCCGGCCAAAATTAACTTAGGTCTTCATATCCACGGAAAAAGGGAAGATGGGTTTCATGAATTGGAAACAATTTTTCAAATGGTATCTTTATATGATGACGTGGAGTTAGAACTTTTGTCCTCGGGGATTAAACTGGAGTGTGATACGCCAGGAGTACCCACGGATGATACTAACCTTGTTTGCAAAGCGGCAATTCTATTACAACAGTCTTATCAGGTTAAAGGTAAAGGAGTCAGCATTCGGTTGGGAAAAAAAATTCCTTTCGGTGCTGGACTTGGGGGTGGTAGTGGTAATGCTGCCGGCGTACTTATGGGTCTGAATCGTTTGTGGAATTTGAATATAGAACGAGAGAAACTACTTATATTGGCTGCTGAATTGGGTTCCGATGTCCCATTTTTTCTTAACTCGCCTTGCGCGCTTGGAATGGGGCGTGGGGAGCAGTTAAAGACCCTGAAACCTTGTACCAAGTTTCAGGTTTTATTGGTGTTTCCTGGGTTTCCTGTTGCGACTTCTTGGGTGTATCAAAATCTAAAATTGAAGTTGACAAAACGGGAAAATAATATTAGCATCCTGCGGAAAAACCTATCCTTATCGGACATCACAAGCTTAGGGTCCCGGTTGTACAATGATTTAGAACATGTTGTTATTCAAAGGTTTCCTGAAATCCAAGTTGTTAAAGACGAGTTGGTGGCTTGGGGTGCTTTGGGTGTTCTTTTATCTGGGAGTGGGTCCACCGTATTTGGAATTTTTGATAATCCGGAGAAGGCTCGGATTGCATGCACAGGTTTGAATGGGACTTGGGAAAGAGTTATTGTAGAAACGATTGAAAGTTTGACTGAATTCTGTCCGGAGGATATCCTGAACTACCCCTAACTAATGAAGTCTAGGAATGGGTGGTCTTGGAAAATTTTAATTAGCAACGAAAATTTAAGTAGCGTAACCCCCAGTTTACCCTCCACTTTTCGTCGCTCAAAACCTAATAACGAAATTAAAGAAGATCTGACTTTTAAATTTTAGATCGATTCAGAAGTGAATATTGTTCGTATATTTAAGAGTTTTGCATAGCGTGCGTATTGGTTGTTGGTCACGAGATTAAGCTAAATATAGGTAGCGAATACAGATTGGGGCGTCGTCAAGCGGTTAAGACACAGGTTTTTGATGCCTGCATTCGGAGGTTCGAATCCTCCCGCCCCAGCTTTTAATGGTAAAAAGGTTTTTTAAGTTTATCTGGTGGATATCGTATGGAACAGAATCTAAACGGGAGAGTCCTTATTTTTTCTGGGAGGGCTAATGTTGAACTTGCAGAGGACATTTGCAAGTATATGAAAATAGAATTGGGCCGCACTGTAATCAAAGATTTCTCTGATGAAGAAATTTATGTGCGCATTGAAGAAAATGTTCGAGGTGGCGATGTTTTTTTAATCCAGCCAACTTGTTATCCAGGAAATAAAAACTTGATGGAACTATTGATCATGATTGATGCTCTTAAGCGTTCCTCTGCCAGACGTATAACGGCCGTGATACCTTATTACGGTTACGCTCGCCAAGATCGCAAGAGTGAACCACGGGTTCCCATTACTTCCAAACTAGTAGCAGACTTACTAGTGACTGCGGGGACAGATCGTGTATTGACAGTAGATCTTCATGCAGGGCAGATACAAGGTTTCTTTAATATTCCCGTGGATCATCTTTTTTCTATGAAGGTATTGATTCCTTATCTGGAAAATCTAGCATTGAAGGATATGATAGTTATTTCTCCAGATGCAGGCGGAGTGGAACGCGCTAGGGCTTTTGCAAAGCGTCTAGGGGTCAGCCTTGCTATTATTGATAAGCGTCGAGAGGCAGCGAATGAGGCTAAGGCGATGAACATCATTGGAGATGTTGTTGACAAGGTGTGCTTCGTCGTTGATGATATGATCGATACCGCTGGAACTCTTGTGGAAGGTACAGCTGCTTTGTTGGAAGCGGGGGCCCGTGAAGTACATGCTTGTTGCTCACATGCTGTTTTGTCTGGACCAGCGATAGAGCGTATTTCTAAATCAGAAATTAAGTCTATTGTGGCAACCAACACGATTCCAGTTCGTGATGCCATGAGAAACCATCCAAAAATTAAAATTTTATCCGTGGCGCCTTTATTGGGCGAGGCCATTTTGCGGATCAATCGAGAAACCTCGGTAAGTTCACTATTTGATTTATAAGGAGTAGATAAAAATGTCTGAAGTGTTGAGCGGTAAAATAAGAGAAAAAACGGGTAAGGTCGCCACTAAAGAGGTGCGAAGAAACGGAGAAATACCGGCTGTTTTATATGGGTTGAAAGACAATCTCTCCTTTTCTGTTTGCCCTGACAACCTTAAGGATATTTTAACAGCCAAAGGACAGAACGCTTTGATTGACCTTAACTTAGGAGGAAAGAAGAAGCATAAAGTTATTTTAAAAGAATTTCAAAGTCACCCACTGAAAGAACGTTGGGTTCATGTGGACTTTTTAGAAGTTGATGTTACCAAGGTGGTTAAGGTCAGTGTCGATGTGAACTTGGTTGGAAAATCTGCTGGAGAAAAAATGGGTGGTCTGGTTAACCAGGTGCTCAAATCTCTCCAGGTAGAATGTTTGCCTGTCGATATTCCGCAGTCAGTCGACTTGGATGTGACGGCTGTTGAACTTGGGCAGGTGTTACATGTGTCAGACTTTAGCCTTCTGGACAAGGTAAAAATTTTAAATCAACCTAATGAGGCCGTTGTCAGCGTCTATATGCCAAAAGTTGAAGAAGAGAAAGTCGCTGATGAAGAAGAGTTGGCAGAAGGCGAAATGGCGGTTATGGGCGATACTCCAACCGCTGAGGAAGATTTGGATAAGAAGGAAGATTTGGATAAGAAGGAAGATTCGACTAAGAAAGAGGGCTAGCCATATCCAATGCATATTTAATAATTGGACTAGGCAATCCTGGTCCGCGTTATGAGCTGACGCGCCATAATATTGGTTTTCTTGTGGCCGATAGCTTGGCTGATAAACAACGGATTGCGCTTTCCAAAAGCAAACACAAGGCTCTCTATGGTGAAGGGGAAATAGGAGGCTGCAAGGTCATGATCGCCAAACCCATGACCTATATGAATAATAGTGGTCAAGCGGCAAAGTTAATTCTTTCTGCCTCGGGGATTTCCCCCAACCAGGTTCTTGTTATTCATGATGACATTGACTTGCCGCTTGGAAAAATCAAAGTAAAAACTAAGGGCGGTGATGCCGGTCAGTTGGGAGTGCGGTCGATTACCGAGAAAGTTGGGACAGACCAGTATTGTCGTATTCGGGTAGGGGTGGGTCGACCCGATGATCAAGGTGATATTGTCGACTACGTATTAACCTCGTTCACCGAGGCGGAAACTCAGTTATTAAACGAGGTTATTGAAGAGGCGATAATTAAAGTTGAAGAAACATTGATGGCAATGAATAAACGTAATAATAAAACGGAGGAAAACGGAGAATGTTAAAGGAGTATAAAGGAGAACTGTTGTTTCTGGTCATTGCGATGGGAGCTTATGTTTTTATGGCTACCTTAAACATATCGCAGAATTATTCATATTTTGCGGTGGTGTTCGGTATTTTCGGTTTGATTGTGGCTTGGAAGATTTATGAAAAAGTTGATGATCAATCAGATGGTAATGAGAAAATGAGAGAAATTGCAGAATCCATCCATGAAGGCGCGATGGTTTTTCTGTCACGAGAATATAAAATTCTTGGTTATTTTGTTGCAGGAGTTTTCATTCTTCTTATGATCGTTATTTCATCTCAAAAAGGATTTTGGATAGGTTTGTGGACATCAGTGTCTTATGTCATAGGTGCTGGTTGTTCCATGCTTGCAGGCTTTTTTGGAATGAATGCAGCGACTACCGCAAATGTACGTACTGCCCAAGCAGCTTCCGATGGAGGAAAGGCTAAGGCGCTTAATATCGCGTTTAATGGTGGGGCAGTTATGGGTTTGAGCGTCGCTAGTTTAGGCTTAATAGGAGTTGGTGGGCTTTTTCTTTTGTTTGGCAAGGGTGAATCGGCAAGTGTTATTAGCGGATTTGCCATGGGAGCAAGTTCGATTGCTCTCTTCGCTCGTGTAGGGGGTGGAATCTATACAAAAATAGCGGATGTTGGTTCGGACCTTGTAGGTAAGGTTGAAGCGGGAATTCCTGAAGACGATCCAAGAAATCCTGGAGTTATTGCGGATAATGTAGGAGATTGTGTTGGCGATACTGCTGGTCTGGGAGCAGATATTTTCGAGTCTTACTGTGGTTCGATGATCGCTGCTATTGCCATAGGTGCCAGCATGTCAGCTATGAAATTTGAGTATATGGCACTTCCTCTCATTGTTGCCATGGTGGGCCTTATTGCATCGATTATAGGTATTCGGGCAATGGATGCGCTGGAGGATCAGGATCCATCAGCTGCATTACGTAATTGCACATTTGTCAGCGCAGGAGCAATGCTATTTGTAGCATTTTTTGTGATCAAGGTTATGGGTTTATCGTCTGGTGTTTTTGTCGCGCTAGCAGTTGGTTGTTTTGCTGGTATCGCTATCGGACTGGTCACCGAATATTATACGGCAGGTTCTCCTGTTGTGAAAATTGCTGAATCGAGCAACACTGGCGTAGCTACAGTAATGATTACGGGGCTCGCTGTTGCGATGGAGAGTTGTGCCATACCTGTAATCATCATAACGATTGCGATATACTTCGGTTCGGTGTTTGCTGGTCTTTATGGCGTTGCCTTGGCTGCCGTCGGAATGTTGGCTACTGTTGGTATTACCATGTCGGTTGATGCATATGGACCAATTGCTGATAACGCGGGCGGTATCTCTGAGATGGCCGGCCTGGGTGAGGAGACGCGGAAAATTACTGATGGATTGGATGCAGTTGGTAATACCACCGCGGCTATTGGTAAGGGATTTGCTATCGGTTCTGCAGCCCTAACCGCATTGGCACTATTCGCAGCATTTACTCAGGCAGCAAACATTGAGTCCATTGACATTACTCAGCATAAGGTTGTTATAGGAGTATTCATAGGAGGAGTCATTCCATTTTTTGTTGCTGCGCTTACTATGACGTCAGTAGGTAAGGGTGCTATGGATATGGTGAATGAAATTCGCCGGCAGTTTAAAGAGATCCCCGGCCTAATGGAGGGTACTGGGAAACCGGATAGCGCTAAGTGTATTGACATCAGCACTCAGTCAGCCTTAAGGGAGATGATCCTTCCTGGTGTTATTGCTATTGTTATGCCCATATTGATAGGGCTTGTGCTGGGAGCTGAGGCTTTAGGTGGCATGCTTATGGGTGCTACTCTGGTAGGTGTGTTGCTGGCATTGTTTATGTCTAACGGGGGCGGTGCTTGGGACAATGCCAAAAAACATGTCGAAGCCGGGAATTTAGGTGGTAAAGGATCTGATGCTTATCATGCAACGGTTGTTGGTGATACAGTGGGTGACCCGCTTAAGGATACTTCCGGACCAGCGATGAATATTCTGATTAAGCTGATGTCTATTGTAGCTTTGGTGCTCGCACCGATGTTTATCTGACTGTTTTAAGTTTTTTTACAGGGGTGAGGGGCCTTAGTGTCCTTCGCCCCTTTTTTTTGCTATGACCAAACCAATGCTTAGATTTGGAATCCATAATTTCCTGAATGCAGGCCCTCTTCTTTTACCTTTGAAGGAACAGGGTGTGAATATGGGGTTTCAAGTAATAACAGATTCACCTGCTGTTCTTGCAGATCGGTTAAAGTCGAGTGACTTGGATTTAGCCATGATCCCTTCGGTTGAGTATTTTAGGTCGGCCGATAGCTACCGACTAGTTCCAGGTGTGTGTATTGCTTCAAGAGGTGAAGTGGGAACAGTACTGTTTTTAACAAAAAAACCTATTGACGAAATCCGTTCGATTGCTGCAGATAATCGTTCTCGAACTTCGGTGGTTCTGCTTAAAATATTATTTTCATTTAGATCGGATCTTTCTATTCATCCTTTTCCTCCAGATCTAGAATCAATGTTGGTTGATCATTCAGCCGCACTGATAATAGGAGACTCAGCTTTTAAATTGAGTGACCTCGACTCAAGCATAACTGTTTATGACCTTAGTGAGAAATGGTTTCGGCAGACAGGTAAAACCTTTGTTCATGCGGTGGTAGCAGCAAGAAAAAACATTCGCTTGAGTCAATCTCAAAAAAAATTCATTCAGCAGGTCAAAGCAGAAGGGTGTGGGAGAATTAAGGAAGTTGTGCAAGATTACAAAAGGTTGTCTAATGTGGATATTGAAGTGCTGGAAGACTATTTGGAAAAAAAAATTAGCTATGATTTAGATGAGGCGGCAACAGATGGTTTGGTTCATTTTAGAAACCTATGCTATCAACATGGAATGATTTTAAAAAAACATTCTATTAAATTTTTTTAAATGAGATTATTCCCTCAAGATCGAACCTGTTTTAAGTTAGGCAGGGGGTTATTTATAAAATCACTTGATATGCACAAAAAAATACTTTCAACATTCTTTTAGTTATTTTTTCTATATTCCATAACTGATGTTTGCAAGCGAGTCCACCCTTTTTCAGTCCACTCAATAAGTTTCCCCCCAGTGCTTTCTACAAAATCAAGATAGGCTTGCACTTCTTCACTTCTTTTTTGCGAAGATTTTTTTTGCAGATGGCTTTGTTGGTTCAGCGGTTCCCTTTTAGAGGGCGAAGGGATTGCTGGTAAAGTTATCATTGTAGATGTAGGTTCTTTTTTCTCTTGTTGAGTTGTTTCTTCAGGTTTTTCTTCTATAAAACCACCACTGATATGTGGTCTTTTGATTCGAAAGTTCTGAGAAGTTGAGGATTTTTGTTTAAGCTCGGCCTTGAGAGATTGTATCTCATTACGTAGAAGGTCAATAGTTTTTTCATTTTCGTTGGTTGTTTTGTCAAAAAGGGTTGTCCTTTTGGTTTGCTCAACGATTTCCCCAGAAAATTTAGCAGATATTTCTTTAGACTGCGTATCAGAAGAGGTTGCTTCTTGAATTTTCTTGATGACTTCCTCAGGTGGTCTAGCGAGTGTCTCTTTGGACTGAATATCAGGAAGATTTTTTAATTGGGGCGCTGTTGAAAAAAATTTCATTAAACTATCAGGCAAGGTTATAAAAAAACTGCTATCTTTTTTATAGGTATAAAAATAGAAACCCGCGCCCAATACAATCAATAAAACTAGTAATAAGAGCCAACCTTTTACACTAGAATCTTTATTTATCGGATCTTCTTTATCGGACTCTATTGATTGTTCTGATGCGAAGGTATTTTTTTCTTTTGGGGAAGAATTGACTTCTTCATCAGGCTCTATTGATTGTTCTGGTGCAAGGATATCTTTTTCTTTGGGGGAAGCATTGCCCTCTGTAGAGGAACCTTCGGAACTCGATTGGATATTTGAATTGTCTCGGTCGTCGTTCATAGTCGGCGACGATTTAGTATCCGCCAAGATGCTCTTTCAATGAATGATTTTATTGATGGAGTACTCCACAATATCTTCAACGCCAATTGCTTTAAGGTCAGGTGCTATCTCACGCACTAACCGTTCCTCTAAAATCACAGTGAGATCCATCCAATTAGAATCAGTCAACTCGGCAATCGTGGGTTTTTTCCCTTCCGGAAGAATTTTTATGACTTCATCAAGCTTATTTTTGGGCACGTTCATCATAAGCCCAACTTGTCCATTAGCGGCCATTGCGCTTTGAAGCATAAGTACAAGCCTTTCAACTTTTTGTTTTTTCCAGGGATTGTCATAAGCCTCTTTGTTCATAACAAATTTTGTGTTTGATTCCATGAGGGTTTCGATAATTCGTAAATTGTTAGCTCTGAGAGAACTGCCAGTTTCTGTGATTTCGACGATAGCATCCACAAGTTTTGGTGGCTTGACTTCGGTGGCCCCCCA
This sequence comes from Nitrospinaceae bacterium, assembly GCA_023271875.1. Lineage (GTDB taxonomy): Bacteria > Nitrospinota > Nitrospinia > Nitrospinales > VA-1 > Nitromaritima. The sequence goes on from JALPWY010000006.1 coordinate 50,565, forward strand.
AGAAAATTCAACTTCTGCTGTTACCCCGTGTTTTTTAAGATAATCAACAGTCATGTTAACAGCTTCAGTGGCTATACGTTTCCCTTGCAAGTCTTTAACTGATTGGATTGGTGATTCGTTGGGAACGGCAAGCACCCAACGAACAGGTAGTGATGAAGTTTTGGAATAAACTAGATCGGCAATTTCGATAACATCCGCACGGTTTTCTTGGATCCAATCTTTACCTGTTAGTCCTGCATCAAGGACACCATTTTGGACATAACGTGCGATTTCCTGAGCACGAATTAACATGCATTCGATTTCATTATCGTCAACAGATGGGAAATAAGAACGGTTCTTTATTTTTATATTATATCCAGCTCTGGCAAACAGTTTAACTGTAGCCTCTTCAAGACTCCCTTTTGGAATACCTAGTTTTAAAATATTACTACTCATAAATTTCTTTCTTCAATAAATTAAATCAAAATGAATCGGTAGATCGGCTTTATCGATACTTTTAAGATTTTTTATAAACTGTGTCAGGATCAAATATTTTTTCATCAACGATTTTTACCTCACCATTGATTTTTCTGAAAAAGCAACTCACATAGCCTTTGTGGCAGGCGGCTTTACCAACTTGTTCCACCTTAAGTAAAACAGTATCGTTATCACAATCTATAAAGACTTCTTTTACAATCTGAACGTTACCGCTTTCTTCACCTTTCATCCACTGTTTATCTCTGGATCGGCTATAAAACCAAGCTTTCCCTGTTTCTAGCGTTTTGTCCCATGCAATTTCATTCATATACGCCAGCATTAGAACTTTCCCAGACTCAGCATCCTGTATAATGGCTGGAACAAGTCCATCCATTTTTTCGAAATCTAGCTCCATTATAAAACCCCTATAGTAAAACCCAGAAATTTAAAATATTATTGATTTTCTGTCAACCTTATAATAGCCTATTTGAAAAAAACACGACACGCTCTATCCTTAACAGCGTTATTTTTTTGTTATTTAGGTCGTTATTAACGTTAAATGGTGGAGGAGATGTCATTTGTTGAAAAAGGGACTTATTATGCCATCTATTTCTCACTTTCAGATATACAAACCGGCTGAACCTTGCGGCTTGACTGGGGAAAATTTAAAACAAACAATGGAAAAAGTTATTTTGGAGCGTCTATCCTCGAATGGGAGGGATTTTGATCTCAAAGGGTACTGCGTTGGAAGTAATGGAATGACAGTTTTTTCAAAGGACGATCGCCTATCTAGTTTAAAGCGATTGAATCTTGGGGGGAATCGAATTGGTGATGAAGGGGCAAAACTTCTGGCCGAATCACCTATTTTTTCTAAATTACAATGGCTCGAGTTGGGTGGAAATGATTTGGGTCCAGAGGGTATCCGAGCAATTTGCCGGTCTACTACGTTGAAGAAATTAAAAACACTAAATGTTTATCGAAATTTAATTAAAAGTGAGGGAGTTAGATTTATTGCAAAAGAAAATTGTTTAAGCCAATTGGAGGAGTTAGATTTGGCTCAAAATGAAATCGGAGATGAAGGAGTAATGGCACTCGCTGTATCCAAGTTATTTCCAAACTTAGTAGCACTTTATATGGACAATAACTTTGCATCGGCGGAAGCTAAAGAAGATGCTAGGGCTTGTCCCAACTTTCATAAACTCGAGTCATTAAATTTATAACCTTAATTGCGGTATTTTGTAAGTTATGGAGTTCCCTGAAGATTTTAAAAATAAGCAATATGGAAAAGGCTCGTTGCTTATTGCCAACCCGGTTTTGCCTGATCCAAATTTTTCACGAGCCGTGATTTTGTTATGTAATCATGACGAGCAGGGATCTTTCGGGTTAGTCATAAATCGTTCGGCTCAATTGAAAGCACCGGATCTGTTTTCTAGTATTGATATTCTTAAGTCTTATAATGAAAAGATCTACATAGGTGGTCCTGTTTCTCAAGCGATGGTTTTCTATCTTTATCGGTCGACCAAGGGCATTGATGGTTTAGATGAAGTCTGTTCTGGAGTTTATTTTGGGAGTAGTTTAGAAACGCTTGAATCGCTTTACCTCGATATTGCAAACCCAAAGGAGAATATTCGTTTCTATCTGGGATATTCTGGGTGGTCAAATAGTCAATTAGATGGAGAGATGGAACAAAATAGCTGGTTAATTCAAAGTGCCGATGAACGATTTATTTTTCTTGAATCGGAGGATCTAATATGGCCCCAAGCGGTCAACTCCTTGGGAGAAAAATATCAATATCTAACCAAGGCCCCAGTGAACCCCCAGTGGAACTGATGATGCAAGATATACTCATCTCCTCTAAATAAATTTTTACCGTTAGTTAGATTTGATTTTGTCATGAATCGATTACATGCGCTTCCTCCAACTGAGCAGATTTACCGGTCTCATGTTCCGCCCCAATACGATAATTTCCCCATCGAGAAATATTTTGCAACGCGATTTTCTTATCAAGATGAGGAAGAATGGTCACGTCAGATTCGTGCAGGTAAAATTATTGTCAATGGCAAGGTAGCATTAATTGGTCAGAAATTACGTGCAAGCGACCTTACCATTACAAACGGGGGCTTCCGAATAGAGCCAGCGGCAGATAGAACATTAAATGTTATCTACGAGGACAAAAATATCCGTGCATTTAATAAAAGTGCTCCTATTCCGGTGCATCCCTGTGGTCGATATTTTAAGAATTCAATGACCGAGGTTTTAAAGGATGTGTATCCCGATGAAGTGCCTCGCCCGATTCAGAGACTTGATGTTATGACAACGGGAGTAATCGTGTTTGCTCGGACACAAAAAGCAGCAGCTTTTCTCATGCAAGAATTTAAAAAGAATAGAGTTGAGAAAGAATATTTTGTACTGGTAGAAGGTGTTCCACGATCAAAGCAATTTACGATAAATAAACCAATCGGAAAACTCACAGCGTCGAAACGGGTTGCAGGGGAAGAGATGCCTGGCTCCCAACCGGCGCGTACGGATGTTGAATGGCTAACATCAATCAAGGGACGATCTTTGTTGAGAGTAATTCCACGCTCGGGTCGTACAAACCAGATAAGAGTTCATTTGGCCAGTGAGGGACTTCCTATTTATAATGATTCTGTTTATGGTAACGGGAAAGTTTCTGATCAAGAGTTTAACCTGCATCATCGTCGTATGCAGTTTCAATGTTTTGATACAAAATTTCAATTAACAGCAATTTATCCTCCTCACTTCCAACCTTATATTAATAAGGTCGGAGAGAACAAATGAACCGTCCAAACTCATATATAAGTAATAATCAAGATGTTCTTGCCGCTGAATCTTTACGTGGTAAATTGATCGATGGCGCGCGCAACCCTTTTTGGTTGGCGCCCATGGCCGGGATTACTGATATTTGTTTTCGTCAGTTAATGGATGAAATGGGAGCAGGAGTTTTGGTTTCCGAATTAGTTTCTGCTAAAGGTCTCCTTTATAATTCAGGGAAAACTCATAAAATGATAGAGGTTCACCCAAAGTCTAAATCTTTGGTAGGGGTTCAGCTCTTTGGTGAATCTGAAGAAGATATAATAAATGCAGCTCATCATGTTAAGGAGGCAGGAGCTTCATTCGTTGATATCAATCTAGGATGCCCAGTTAAGAAGGTGGTAAAGAAAGGTTGCGGCGCAGCACTGATGCGTGATCCGGCTTACCTAGAAACGTTTTTAACAAAAATAAAACACGGAATAGAGCTTCCTCTTACTGTTAAAATGCGTACTGGATGGAGCCATGATGAACTGACTATCCATGAATGCGTGAGGGCAGCAAAGAACTCTGGGTGTGAATGGGTTGCAATACATGGGAGAACACGTGCGCAAGGTTATGAAGGTAAGGCTGATTGGGATTTGATAGCTAAAGTCAAACAAAGGGCGCAAATTCCGATTATTGGCAACGGTGATATACGGACGGTGGATCAAGCTCAAAAATTATTAAGTGATTCAGGAGTCGATGCGGTAATGATAGGTCGCGGAGCGTTGAGAAATCCATGGATATTTAAAGAATGTATAGGTTTGGATAAAAATGATTTTGAATCGTCTTGTGAAGTTCTGGATCGCTATCTTGAGTTATTGAGAGCTAAATATGATTTGCGCAATACACTCATCTGTCTACGTAAGTTTGCTTCATGGCTTGTTTATGGTTATCCAGGGGCTGCTTCATTTCGGAGTTCTATGTATCATTTGCTTACGATTGATGAGCTGCTCCAGAGTGCTCGAATTTTTTTTAAGAGAGTTGCCCACTTACCAAAACCTAAATTTAAATTTTCCGAAAGCTTTATGGCGAATGGTCATGGATGATTCAGAGTAATTTGCGTTAATTAATTTTCTAATAAGATGACAAACCAATCTGCGCCGTTAGAGTCTAAGCGTCTAAAAGATACAGAATTCACGTTATATGGTTGGAATACCTGTATGCAGTTTTTTAAGAATCGCCCAGATGATCTTTGCCGTTTATTTTTTTCTAGACAACGTTCTTCTGCGTTAGGATCTGTGAAAAAATGGTGTGCCGTTAAAAAACTACCATACAGAGAGTTAGACTTAGGGTCTTTGAATAAAGTAGCATCTGCTACCCATCATGAAGGTGTCGTTATGGTGGTCCGTCCCATTATTCCATCTTCTATATACCCTTTTATTAAGGCTGGGTTGGGAAAGGAGGGCATTGCTGTAGCGCTAGATTGTATAGGGAACACACATAACTTAGGAGCAATTTTAAGGACCTGTGCATTTTTTGGTGTAGAAGGCATGGTAATTCCGAATCAAGAAGGTCAGGCAAGACTGACTTCATCTGCAGCAAGAACAGCAGAAGGTGCGATGGAAATAACTCCTATATATCAATGTACGGATCTCGCTTCTACTTTGCGAGATTTTATGTTGAAAAATATTTATGTTATAGGAACAGACCTAAATGCTAAACAGTCGCTTTATGATATTGAAATACGTCTTCCCTGCGTAGTTGTATTTGGGAATGAACAGGACGGACTTTCTTCAAGTGTGAAAAAACGATGTGATCAAGTAGTACGAATACCTGGTACAGAAAAAATTCAATCACTAAACGTTGCTGTTGCCACGGGAGTAATTCTTTCGGAATTGACCCGTCGCCGCGGCTCAAAAAAATAGGACAGAATAAATGTTTTTTGCCAAGCTACACCCTCTGCTAGTTCATTTACCAATTGGTCTTTTGGTGACCGGGACTTTATTTGAACTGTATGGAAATTTTAGGGGAGAAAAAATTGTAGCTAAAGCGGGTTCATTTAACATAAAGTTTGGCTTCTGGTGCTCGATTCCAGTTGCAGTGATCGGATTCTTTGGCTTGATGAGTCTTGAATTAAAGGACGAATTTAAACCGTTTGTCGCGAAACACCTGCTTTTCACTTTTTCGACTATAATTATATTTTTTTGCGTGATTTTGTTGTCCAGGTTTAGATATAAAACATGGTGCAATGTGCTTCACCACTTTTTGTTGATGGTAGGGTTATTCACTGTTTTGAACGCAGGTTTCTATGGTGGAGAATTAGTACACAGATTTAATCTTCCTACTGGAACAGGAAACTAAATAAGATATTAGTAAGCTTTTATGAAAATACTAACTGGTATCCAGAATATACACATGCCAACATAGCTAAGGTGCACATAATATAAATAAATAAAGCTGTTTTTGAAAAAGGTTGGGTGTAGGACCAGCCAACAGCAAATCCAAACAATACGGTCACAAGAAAAGAATAGCCCTGATGGGATAAGATTGTTACCGTACTCCAAGAATGTATATCCACAGAGAGCATTCCAGAAAAATCGGCCATCAGAGCGGCGATAAATCCCATACTTAGATTGAAAGAGGCAACACCTGTATTATTACTTTCTCTCCTTCTATGGGCTAGTAATAAAAGTAATAGTCCAGAAAATAATAATGCTATTGGAAGACTTGATATGAAGGGATGGAATGAGACAGAGCTTATCACTAAGCATGCAGACCTTAATAGGCCGTTTTAAAAAAGTTTAGGGTTTTTCTTGATCCGATGGTTTAGGATCGTAGTTGATATCATTCATACTTAGATTAACGTCGACATCAACTTTGGTGGCAGCTCCAATATCTTGCTCTAATTTATCGATATCGGTTGTTTGTCTCAAGCCCTCAGCTTCGTCCATAACATCTTTTTTAAGGTCATTGAAGGTGCTCTGAAATTCACCCCAGCCTTTTCCAATTGATTTAGCTAGGCGCGGCAGGTTTTGCGGTCCGATAACGACTACCGCAATACCCATAATAATTAGCAACTCAAAAAATCCGATATCAAACATTAGGGAACTCCGTTGTTTATGGGAAACAAAAGTGTAGCAAACTATTCTTTGAATTTCTACCAATACTAGACTGGGAGTCCGAAGCTTCATTTTAAAAAGATTTTAAGAGTAAAACCGAGAATGAAAATAATTCGTGGCACGAAAAATATTTCAAATCTAATTCCTTATCCGGTTGTGGCCATAGGTAACTTTGATGGTGTGCATGTGGGCCATCAAATTCTTTTCAGAAAAACAGCACAGTTGGCCAAGGAAAATGGAGGAACTGCTATCGCGTTCACTTTTGAGCCACACCCGCTTAAGATTCTTGCTCCGGATAAGGTGCCGCCACTACTAACAACGTTTCGAAAGAAGATGGAGTTGATTGAGGAATGTGGTATTGATCTGGTTGTCTGTGCCGACTTTACACGCCAATTTTCTGATCAGCACCCGAGAGAATTTGCCCATGATATTTTGGTTAAGCGCATTGAGGTCAAGGAGGTAGTGGTTGGGTTTGATTATGCTTTTGGAAGAGGGAGAGAGGGAACGGTTCGTTATCTAAAGCAAATGGGCGAAGAATACGGGTTTCGTACGCACATTATTGACCCGGTCAAGCTCAATGGGCACCTTGTCAGCAGTTCTTACGTCCGGGAACTTGTAGAAGATGGAAAGGTGGAAGCAGCAGGTGAGTTTTTAGGTCGTCATTACTCCATTCCTGGTCCTGTTATAGAAGGTTATAAGACGGGTCAGAAAATTGGGTTTCCAACAGCTAATTTGGATACCAGTCGAGTGCAAATACCAGGGATCGGAGTGTATGCGGTTTCTATTAAACATCAAGATGCGAAATATAATGGTGTGGTAAATGTTGGGTTCAATCCCACTTTTAATCGTGATACCTTGAGTGTCGAAGCGCATATTTTTGATTTTGAGGGGAAAATATACGGCCAAGAAATAGAGGTTATTTTTATTCGTCGCATACGAAGTGAAGTGAAGTTCAAATCAGCAGACCAATTGGTCGAACAGATTAAAAAAGATATTCACGCCGCAAAAATAATTCTAGCGGACCTGCCTTGAAACAATATCGACAACTTATCTTTGGGCTAGTCATAGCATTGATTGCGCTTTATTACACATTGCGCAATGTGTCTTTCAGTGAAGTGATCTCTTCATTCAAGGAGATGGACTATATTTATATCCTTCCTGCCGTCGCAATAATTTTATTGGGTTATGTTTTTCGAGCTTACCGTTGGCAAGCGCTTTTAGAGTCTTCCTTGAAGGTAACAGTTGGCGGATTATATTCGCCGATGATGGTTGGGTTTATGGGAAATTTTTTACCGGCACGCGCTGCCGAAATACTGCGTCCTTATCTTCTTTCCAAAAAATATAACATTACCTTTACTGCTGCATTCGCCTCCATCGTCATGGAGCGACTATTCGATATGATAATTCTTTTGCTTATTTTTGTATGGGTTTTTTGGTTTGAAGCGGATGCATTTTCCTCAAATATCGAATTTTCAGGGTTTTCAGTACAAGAAATGGCAATCAAGTTTGGTCAAATTTGTGTGTTGGCGGTCATTGCGCTCATGGTCTTTATATATTTACTGTTAAACCACAAAAAAAAGGTAATGAAAATAGTCGGCTGGTTTTTAGGTTTCATGAATGAAAAATGGGCGGATAAAATTAAGCACCTTCTTGATGAATTTACCATGGGTTGTGAGGTTGTCAAAAGCTTTGGAGCCTTAGCAAAAATCAGTGTTTATTCGGCTCTTGTTTGGGTCTCGAATATTTTTTGGGTATATCCGCTTTATTTTGCATTTGATTTGCAATATAAGACCATTCCTTCACTTCTTATTCTTGGCGTTATGGTGGCGATTATAATTTCTATTTTCCCTACTCCTGGATTTTTGGGGTCATATAATGCGGGAATTGTAATTGCATTGCATGAGATTATCGGTGAATCTGAAATTAAATCTGTCAGTCTAGGAATGGTTGGGTGGGTCTTGTTTTCTGGAGCAATCCTTGCGGGAGGACTCTATTTTATATTTCATGAGCATATGTCATTAAAGGACTTAGCTAGCGTCAAAAGGGAGAGTGATACTTTTTTATAGTTAAAATGAGTGAGATTAAAATTTAAATTAAACTTACATACATCAATTGTCCTTAGTATCATAAAGACTAACTCTGATCTTAGGTGTTTAGTTAGGTGCTGGGAGTGGCAAAAAATATGAATAAAAAAAATCAAACACTAATTTTCACGATCGCTTTGTTATTATTTTTGAGCAGTCCATCAATTGCCATGATCGACGATTACCAAAGCGTAACCTCTGCCAAAGTTTATTGTGTTGGAAATATTAGTTAGGTAGTATATCCCTAGGGTAGGATGGTTATTCGAAAACAGTGCAAAATTGTTGAAGGTCCAACATCCTTCTTGTAACCATTTGGAAGTAATATGCCGAAGTGGCGGAATTGGTAGACGCGCATGATTCAGGTTCATGTGAGGGCAACCTCGTGGAAGTTCGAGTCTTCTCTTCGGCACCAATAATTTCAGGAACTTAAAGGATTTTTGTTTTTCTGAAAGACAGGAAATAGCACAAAAAAGACTTATACTAACGTCTACGAAAAATATGACATAAAAAAGTACCCCAAAAATTATCCCAAAGGGTCCCAAATGAGACCAACTTGGAAACCAATTAGAAACGAAATTAAACGAGGTGATTCTGTCGAGTCATCTCGTTTTTTTGTTTTTGGTGAAGTATGAAAACCAAACTACTCACATTTTTACTCGCACTCACTTTTTTGTTTAACACAACTGCAATCACTGAAGTATCTGGTGAAACTAAAAAAGTCAATATCGCAACGGGAACTGGTTTCTTTTTGGGTTCTTCAAATTATGTTGTCACCAACTACCATGTGATTCATGGTGCGAAAAAAATTCAAGTGAAACTTATTAATGGAGAGATTCTAGTTGCAGAAGTTGCATTAAAAAGTCCAGACAAAGATATAGCAATATTAAAACTCAATGGAACTCCAAGTGTTAAAAGAATGAATGTGAGATTAAGTAATTTTTCTGAAATAAGAACTGGAGACAAAGTCTTTACTTATGGTTTTCCAATTGCGGTTATTTTGGGTGATGTTTCATCCATATATTCGGAGGGAGTCATTAATTCTCTTAAAGGGATGAGAAATAAACAAGACGAATTCCAAATGAGTATTCCAATTCAACCGGGAAACAGTGGAGGACCAATTTTTAATACACAGGGAGAATTGGTTGGGATCACATCTAGTACTCTTAGTCCATTAGGGTCAATGGAAGCATTGGGTATAGTTCCGCAAAATGTCAATTTTGGAATTAAGTCATCAGTGCTAGCAAATTTGTTGTCAGAGATACCAGAAATACTGAAATTTGATATGGGAATTGTTGTAGTTCCATCTGAACCATTTACACTTCGTGATTTCAAAGAAGATATTAAAAAAAATATTGTGTTTGTCACCGGTTTAATTGAAAAAGAAGTTGGTAATTTTCAAGTTGCAGAACAAGCAAAAGAAAAAGGTGACTACAAAATAGAAATTGAGCAATGGAAAATATTAGCAGAACAGGGAATTGCAGGAGCACAATACAACTTGGGACAGATGTATCTCAGAGGACAAGGAGTTCCACAAGATTATAAAGAAGCAGTCAAATGGTACCGACTTGCCGCAGAACAGGGAAATGCTAATGCACAATTCAACTTAGCACAGATGTATGCCAACGGAGACGGAGTTACACAAGACTATAAAGAAGCAATCAAGTGGTGGAAACTCGCAGCAGAACAAGGAGATGCTAAGGCACAATTCAACTTGGGGGTGATGTATGAAAAAGGTGAAACAGTTCCACAAGACTATAAAGAAGTAATCAAGTGGTATCGACTTGCTGCAGAACAGGGATTTGCTGAAGCACAAGACAACTTGGCACAGATGTATCGGCAAGGAGACGGAGTTACACAAGACTACAAAGAAGCACTGAAGTTGTGGAAACTCGCAGCAGAACAGGGAATTGCAGGAGCACAATACAACTTGGCACAGATGTATCAAAATGGAGACGGAGTTACACAAGACTATAAAGAAGCAATCAAGTGGTGGAAACTCGCAGCAGAACAGGGAATTGCAGGAGCACAATACAACTTGGGGGTGATGTATGACAACGGACAAGGAGTTCCACAAGATTACAAAGAAGCACTCAAGTGGTATCGACTTGCTGCAGAACAGGGAGTTGCTGAAGCACAAGACCAGTTGGGACAGATCTATTTAACTGGGGTCAAAGGAATCCTACAAGATTATAAGGAGGCATTTAAGTGGAACCGACTCGCAGCAGAACAGGAAAATACCACGGCACAATATAACTTGGGATGGATGTATAACAGAGGACATGGAGTTCCTCAAGATTTAAAAGAAGCAGAAAAGTGGTACCGACTCTCAGCAGAACAGGGGTATGGCATAGCACAAAACAATTTGGGAGTGATATATGAATATGGAGATGTATTTCTGCAAGACTACACATTAGCACATATGTGGTACAACCTTGCCGGCTCTAATGATTATGAAAAAGGTGTAAAAAATAGAAATAAAATAGAAAAGAAAATGACCCCTCAACAAATAGAAAAAGCACAAGAGATGGCAAGAAACTGGAAACCGAAGAAATGAAAACCAAACCACTCACATGCTTACTCTCACTCACCTTTCTTTTGTTGCCCCTGTTTATACTCATTCCGTTCTTTATCTACATTACGTTTCCACTCACTGATCATAATATGTAATCCTCTTTTAAAATTCACTTCATTCAAACCATTTGTGTTCCACATAATTCTTGTAAGAACAACACAAGCATAAAACAGAAATATAAGTTGTAAGTAGTCTACAGTTGTGCTCATTTCAAACCTCCTGACTTATTTTTGTCCCTTAATCTTTCCAACGCGCACTCATTTTCATTTCTTAAGATACGCATAACTTTTTCATGAAAGTTTATTTCGTATGGATAAAAAATAGTAGGGTCAAGGTTAACCAAGCTTTTTAAATGGTTATGGAGTAAAGTTAAATCTTCATAATCAGAACTAAATTCTAAATCTGGATCACCTTCAAAATCCTGTTGGAACAATTCCCAGGTATCTCGCACAATATCGTATAAAGTTTCAAGATGTTCCTTGTTCACAATTTTCATATCACCTCTTAACAAATCAAGAAAATTTCCACATATCAAAAAGCATCTTGGTAAAAATACCACATAGCAATAGCACCCAAAATTGGAATGAGTAGGAATAGTATCCGTCCGATCATTTTTATCCTCTTCGTTTTTTTAACATATCCTCCAAGCGGGACTCTTTACTTGGGTTCTTCTTGGGTCGTTTGGGTCGCTTGTCAACTGACATTTTGCGTGCTTGTTCGAGGTTCCGCGATTGCATCTTCCTTCGACTAAATGAAATCGTCCCTGAAAATCGATTAATTGGTGGTGGAGCATTTTTTTGGTCATCATCTTC
>JALPWY010000060.1 GCA_023271875.1 Nitrospinaceae bacterium
TCATTCCAAACAGGCTCTAAAAGATATGCATTTGCTCTGCAATGCTTACTGGTTAGATACTGATGCGCTTCAGGGATGCGACCTTCCTAAAATCAAAGAAGTGACTTATGGATTTAATCAGAACACGGATGTTGTAGCGACTCTGCCTCCTTCACCATTAAATAACTTCTGTGCATCAGCGAAACATAACAGTAGTCCCAATACTTACAGTATCGATAGTGCGGCGGCGATATTTCCTACGAGCAACTGCACCGAGTATGTAAAACCCGATGAGTGTTTTGACATTTATATGTATGATCAGGAAAAAGAGGGTTTTGATAATGAAATCAATAGCCAAAGAGTAGGTGCCGGTGAAGCTGCTGTTTGGATTAAAGAAAAAGGATTGGGTTGGTTTCAAAGAAATGGAAACGCTTGGCTTTGGTGGCAACGTTGCAGAGGCCTGAATGAAAATTCTCCATTACCATCAAAGTTTCAAGAAAAATATAATGAAAGAAGAAGTAACAATTTTACTGTTGTGCCAGGACATGGAACGATGTCTACTTTTTATAATCCAGAAGATTTAGAATCTGCGAGGCATTTTGACTATGACACAAGACAAAATGTCAGTATGAGGTGTATTCAACAACAGCGTATATGTTTAGACATGAAGAACGATGTATACGGTAACGCCGGTGAAGACGCCTTTGAGGGAAAAGGTTGTCCTTCACTTCTCACAGCCTCGTGCAGCATAAAACCGACAGGTATTTTAAATACTCCCGGTGAAAGATGTGATGGCGGCAATTTTGAATGTAGCGAAACATACGATACCTCTATATTATGTTCAAGAAGCGGCAACGCTATGAACCCGGGATGCAAAGGTTTTGTAGACAGGGAAGTATTTGAGGGAAATTGCCGGGGCACACTTGGGAGCAACTGGAAAGAAATATGGAAAGCTGACATCGAGAAACTCGGTCTAGAGGCCATCACTTCGCATGTTTCCGCACACATGCGTTCATGTAGTTCGTATGTTGCTGGTATGCCAGAAATGAACAATCAGTTTAAGTGACCTGCTCCAATCCTTGGGCTTTGTAATGTCCTCCTCTAAACACTCAACTCATAAAAGTTCATCAGGCTTCACACTCATAGAACTGCTGATCGCTCTACCCCCACCCCCGAGTAGGAGTCCCATGGGTGTACCTTCCTTTATATATGTATGGGTTGTCTGAGAGAAAAATTTTGTGTCAACTAACGAGAAACTTAGTTATTCAATGGCATGGGCAGTTAAAAACATTGCCTTTTCTAGTGAAGCGAAAAAATTCTGGTAGGGCTAAGCCTCTTATATATTTGCATTCAAAGAGATATTACTCTGTTCAAAAGGAATATTACTCCGTCTAAAGTAGAAATAAATACTCCTAATGAGGTATGGTCTTAGGTCGATGAACATCTTGCTAATGCCTTATATCCTTACCTCAATTGGAGTATTTACTTAAATCCGAATAAACCCTACTATTCTTTTGTACATTATTTAGGGAGCTGTCATGAAAAAAAATTTAAATTGGAAAAATGAAGAAGGTTTTACACTTATAGAATTGCTGATTGTAATTGCTATTATCGGAATCCTCGCCGCTATTGCCATCCCTCAGTTTAATCAATACAAGGCGAGAGCTTATGATACAGCCTCTAAGGCTGACCTGCATAATCTTTACTTGGCCTGCAAAGCCTATTGGTCTGATAATGGTAGCGACCAAAGTTGTACCACCAGTGTTGCAAGTGGGGCAAATTATGGTTTTGCCCCTTCTCCAAGCGTTACCCCTAATTCAAGTGGTAATGAAACTGGGTGGTCAGCTACGGCTAAGCACGCCAGCAGCAATTCAACATTCACTATGAATGCGAGCGGAAACATAAGTGGGGGAGGCGGATCTTAAATATAAGAACAACCCCTAAATAGGTTTAATCCAAGTACCAAGAAGATTTGGATGAGAGATGATTTTTTTGGCAATTTAGTCAAAACTTTCACCAGGGTAGTGATAGTAATTCCTTTGGTGATAATAATTATTGCACCCAACCTCCACATTGCAACGGGGGTTGGGTTTTTTGACTCGAACGCATATAACGAAAAACGTCTACTGGAAATTTCCACACTTCTTCTACTGGTGCTGGTTCCACTCCTCTCTTGGGCACGACAAAGTGAGTGGCAGCAACTTCTTCAACAAATTCCGACCACAGCGTGGGTACTCCTTTCAGTTATTTTTATTTTGGGGTCATTATCTCTAAAACAGTCTGCACTAATGCGAATGGGGTGGAATGAGTTTGGCCTCACTTTTTTCATCTTTTTTGGTATTGCTGCCGTTGCTGCACTACGAAAAGATAACCATGCCCTAGATACGATCCTAATTTTTACTGTTACTGTAATGGCCTCTCTTTTTTTTATCCGTTTTGAGTTGTTTCGTTACCTGGATGTATTCTCACTTCATATGGTGTCCAACGATGAATTCAGGGCCGAATGGGAACCCTGGGTAGTTGCAAAGAGATCAAGAGAGTTGCTCTCTGACTTTACCCACCCCCGTTTCTTTGGTCAATTTCAAAGCTGGGTTATTCCGCTGCTCACCCTTCCATTCCTTTGGTCTAAAAAGAGGCTCTCCAAACCAATCTTCTCTCTACTGTTTATCCTTCCAGCTGCTTGCTGGATCACATTACTCATATTCAGCGGTTCTCGTGGCCCTTGGTTGGGGTTGCTGGCTGCAATCATTGTGACTGGCATACTGCTCAAAAAAAAATCTCTACCGTGGATTATCTCTATAATGATTGCTATTCTGGGGGGATCTTTGATTTACTGGCTTCTATTTTCCATTCAATTTGAAGGCTCAGGGATCGCTACCCATACAGCAAAAAGACTGACTACCCTCAATTCACGATCTGAACTATGGAATGCGGCATGGATGATGTCACGAGATTATCCGCTACTAGGTGTCGGTCCCCAACACTTTTCCTACCATCTAGATAAGACACTCACCTTTCGTGCAGGACACCCGCACATGAGTGTACTAAAGTGGGCTGCGGAGTACGGATGGATCTCTATTCTATTACTACTCTCTTTGATAGTCTGGGCTTTTTCCAGTTGGATCAAAAAAACCAAACAATCTAAACTTGATGATTGCGACCTTAATTTCCGTGTCGCTCTGACCGCCTCAATGATCACCGCTGCTTCTCACTCTCTAGTAAGTGGCGTAATGATTATGCCATTAAGCCAACTCATGTTAGTGGTCATAATTGGTTGGATAGTCGGTGTCCACTTCTCCAACCAACCCATTGAGAAAATTCCTTGGTTATCCGTCAAGTCGATTGGTTCTCTCACCCTGATTCTCTGGATTGGGTGGAATTTTGTGCAAAGTATCGAACCCGAGGTACGCTATATAATCAATGGGCCCCATAACGAAATCACTGTCTTTAATCCTAGCGAAGTGTTGCAACCTCGCTTTTGGCATCAAGGGATAATCCCTTGGATACAGTAACCATCCGAATGAAGATGCAAAAACATCTAACCCACAAGACTACATCAGGCTTCACACTCATAGGACTGCTGGTCCTTTTGGTATTACCGTTTACCGTGAATATCAGCGATGCCACAATATTTTCTTGGAAAGACAAAAACGGGATCACCCATTTCACCGATAGTCCTGGAAAAATTCCACCCAAGTATCGCGATGGGAAAGTGGAAGGGCTGCGTACCATTGAGGAGATTCCCTCTAAAGAGTCGTCGAGTTCCAATTCAAAAATGAATCTTCCTGTAACCCGGTTGAACCACTTACAAGAATACAAGGTTCCTCTAATTTCTACTAACAGTGGTAACTTTATAGTCGAAGCGATGATTAACGGAAAAGTCAAAGTCAAATTAATGCTGGATACAGGCGCGTCTTTAATGTCCCTCTCTCCAGAGGTATGCAGAAAATTGGGGATAAAAGAAACTTTGAAATTACCTGCAATTCAGATGCAAACGGCAAACGGGATTTCGCTGAATAAGTTGATAGCCCTTGATAAGGTTAAAATTGGTGACGCCGAAGTCGATCTAATAGAGGCCAGTATTGGTAAAAAAATGCTGGGTATAGAAGGACTACTTGGAATGAGTTTTTTGAATAACTTCAGAATAGAAATTGACCATACGAAATCCGAACTTATTTTGAAGCCTCTTGCAAAACCTGGGGAGCAGGTATGGGGAGGGAAACCAGCATTTTGGTGGAAGTCAAAATTTAAATACTACAACACGCAAATCCACGGGTACAAGCTTAAGGCGATGCATAGTAAAGCTCTAAGTAATCAAGAAACTGAAGCAGTAACGAAAGTTGTCAGATTTTACGAAGATCTTCACAAAAAACTTACTCGCCGTGCCTCCTTTTTTAGACTCCCCAAGATTTAAAAATTACTTCAACTAAGTAAAGGCGCCTTCCAATGAACACTAGCCGAAGAAAAGCGCGCTAACTATCGCTAGACAAGTGCCTCAAAAGGTCAGGATGTTGTATTAAATACTGTTAGGGCAACTAATACCTCACTAGGAGTATGTTCGGGAAAAGAGTCTTGTGATAGAATCATTTCTTCCATAAGAGCTGTTAAAGGATTGTTTTATTTAATAATTCAGGAAATAAAGAATTTTGTTTCCAAATTATTTGAATGGGGTTTTTGGTTCTCTGAATTTAAGTAGAGAATAGGACTAAAAGAGAAAAAATGTACAGCAATTTGTTTTTAAACAAAGAAACACCACTTCTAGCGGTTGATATTGGGTCGCAATCAATAACTATTGCCCAGTTAGACTTTAAAGGTAATGTGTGCGAGTTAGTGGGGGTCGGAGTGATGCCACTGTCGGAAGGGTCTGTTGTCGATGGGTTGGTGGAGAATCCGGGTGAGGTGTCAGACATGATAAAAAAAATTATCAAAAGTGAAAATTTTAAATCTAGATATGTGGTGTCCTCGATCCCAGGGGATCACGGCGTTATCATGAAATTAACATTGTCAGCGAAGAATAAAGAGGAACTTCTAGAAGAATTATTCCATGAAGTGGAGCACGAAATCCCCTTTGATATTGAAGATATTCGGTACGATTATCATGTGGTCGAACACACAGAAAACCTTCCGGATAGTGTATGGGGGGGGAGTGGCAGCAAAGAAGAAAATTTTAAAGTTATTGTTGCCGCTGTCCCACACGAGATAATAGATAACCGTTTCGATACTCTGGTCGAAGCTGGATTAACCCCTGTCGTTTTTGATCTAGAGACTTTTGCTTCAATCAGATCATTGGACTTCACCAAAGGTCTATTCCCAATAGAACCGTGTGCTTTGCTTAATCTAAACGACCCATACTCCTATGTAAGTATTGTGAGAAATGGTCATCTGGTCTTCGATAAAAAAAATCCTATTTCAGGTCATTGTTCTACGAACTGGAGACAAAATATTCCAAGGGGATTCTTCAGAAAAGCTAATAAAGTTGAAGAATATTTTAACAACAAGTTTAGCAAGGAATTCCAAGCTGAAGAAAAAATGGATGCGGGGATGAGCTTAATTGGTGAGGAAGCGGACATGGGTTCTGTTGAAAAAATAATAGATGAAGCCTCTGAAGCAATCGAGAATTTTTCTGAAAACACGAATGAAAAGGTGAGGCGTATTTTTGTCCATGGTGTTGGTGCGTTGGCTTACGGGATACAAAGACTTATTAGCGAACACTTTCAAATTCCAGTAGAAATAATGAATCCTTTTCGTTCGATTAAGGTAGATCCGAGACGCTTTCATCAAAAAGAATTAAACGGTCTAGGGCCTCAATTTGCCATGGTTATGGGATTAGCTGCAAGGAGGTTTGACTACAAATGATTTCTGTAAACCTGCTTGACTATAAACAAGAACTAAGGAAGATCGCTATGCAAAAAATAATAATAAATGCAATAGGAGCGGTTCTTTTTTTTATCTTTTTGATAGTCATTTATTGGTGTTTCCAAAAAATAGAAATTAATTACCGTGCAAATGAATTAAAGCAACTCGAAGGCCAGGTGCGGGAGTTAACTGCTCAAACCACAAAAATTCAATCAATGAAACTCCAAGCTAAGCGTACCGAAAAAATTATAAAAAAAATTAATGAACTCCGTGCGAATCAGTTTCAGGTTACGCAAATTTTGGAAGACCTGATCCTTCCTGTTCCTGATGAAATCTGGCTTACCAGTATTAGGCAATTGGGGATCAAGGAAATCAAGGGGAAAAAGATTCCTGTGATTTTTATTGGGAATCCAAAAAAAATGAAAACAAAAAAAAAATCAGAAAAGTCTAAAAACAAGGCCCAGTCGAAGCAAGAATTTTTGGAGGTTCGTGGACGTTTATTTGGAAAACATAGCGATGAAACTATTGTCCGTTATATCAGTCGACTTCGTGACTCATCAAGTTTCGCCAAAGTATTTTTACATCAAACCAGTCAGCAACAGGCCGGAAAAAGAGCGGTGCGTGATTTTACTTTTTATGTCTATATGCCAATGAAGGCATGACCAGAGAAAAGGTGCAATACTAACATGGATCTATTTTTCAATAAACTTTCCTACGATTCCATAGAGGAGATAGGGCCTGCCAAGATTTATTTTGGTGCAGTCGGGGTTTGTTTAATTTTGTTTTTGATTTCTTTTTTTACCATTCTTAATGCTGTGAATTTAGAACGTGAAACTTTGACGAAAGAAATAGTTGATGCAGAATATACCCTAAAAAAATATTTTAAAGTTGTCGCGAGCAAGCATGAAGTTGTTAAAAACTTAAGTTTGAAAACGGGTGAGTTGAGTATGAAAAAAAAACAAATTCCTAGTGAGAAAGCATTAAGTAAACTTCTGGTCAAGGTCACCCGACTTGGAAAAAAAAGGAATGTTGACATTGTGCATTTTAAAGTTGCCGATGGAATGGTGGATGATTTTTATAAAGAGATTCCCATGCATTTTAGGTTCCGTGGTGGATTGTGGGAGACGATGGATATGTTTGCCACCTTGCAAAATATGCTGCAAATAGTAGACGTTAAAAATATGTCGTTTAAGGTTGTGAATGATGAAAGTAAATCCCAAGTATTATCCTCGTTTATAGGAAGTAGTTATGTTTACATCGATGGGCTTTGAGATATAGGTAAAACATGAACCGAAAACTAAATATAAGATCTAGCATGTTTCTTTTTGTTTTGTCTATGCTTGGTTTGCTTTTTTCCCAAGCTCCTGCTCAATCTGAAAACCTTAAGCTTGACTCACTCAAAGCGAACTTTCCGCCAGGTGAACGATATTTTTCGTTAGGAAAAAGAGATCCGTTTGTTCCGTTGGTTGGTTCTAATAAAAAACGTTTCAAAAAGGTCTCTAGTCAACCCTCGCCTTCAAAGAAAAAAAAATCATATGCATTAGAGACACCAGAGGATATGCCTCTTATTCCTATAAAAGTTTATGAGAAAGTTAAAGAAGAGTATCCGAAAATAGTGGATCGACTAAACGATTTTGCTTCGATTTTTAACGATGACTCAGCGCTTAGAAAACTGAGCAAAAAAGAATACAAAAAAAAAGTGTCTCGTTATCGAAGTTTGCTATCTGAAGTTCTGGGCATGCAGGGAAAAATGTTTATACGAACGGAACTCCAGACAGGTTTTGATAAAATGAAATTTGTCGGGACATTAAGAAAAGAAGGAGCAACGGTTGCTTTAGTTCAAACGGAAGGGCAAAGGGGTCACACTGTAAAAGTGGGTACACTCATAGGACCAAATCTCGGTATAGTCAAAACTGTTGATGAAAAGAAGATTATCATTTTGGAAAGGTACCGTAATTACCTCGGCGAAATTTTATCTCGACCAAGAAACATTGAATTCAAGAAGAATCCATTACAAGGTTAGGCTCATGATATTAAAAAATAAAACAATTGTGCATAAAACCCTATTGATTTTTTACGGTATTTTTTTCATTGCATTGATCAATGGGTTGTCTTCTTGTGTTCCTGTGAATAAAAACACGAAACCTGGTGCGCAAAAAGAAGGCAGATTGCTTAATCAGAAACCAACGCAAATTGTAAGTCTTAACACTAAAGTTGGCGATGACGATGAAATGGTTGTTCGTATTAAAGCGTCAGATAATATTCATTACTCAGCATTCAAAGGCACTGATCCATTGCGTCTCGTATTGGACATTCCAAATACTAAAAAGGGACGATTGTCTGATGTGATCAATGTAAGGCAGGGAGTGGTAGATAATATTCGGACTTTTTATTCTGAAGACGGGCGTACTCTGCGCTTAGAAATTATTTTGAGTCGCAGTGCTCGCTACCATATTAAAAAGATCGCGGGAGATGAACTTACAGTTCAATTGTACGATGCTGTAACTGAACAGGTGAAAACTACAAAAACCAAGGCGCAGGTTAACTCAAAAGAAATCGATCCAGAGACTTCCTCTGAAAAGGTTGCCGTAGGTGAGAAAGTTAATGTTCCTGTTGATCCTTGCGAGTCTTTGTTAGGTGGTAAGAAAGATCGGATTGATCTTGATTTTCAAAATGCTTCTCTGCCAAATACCTTGCGAGTCTTTTCTGAAGTGAGTGGGTTTAATATTATCATCGCCGACGAGGTTAAGGGAAATATAAATCTGCGACTCCACAATGTTCCTTGGAATCAAGCTTTCGAAATTATTCTAGCTAACAACCAGTTACAGATACAGTGTATTGGTGACAATATTGTTAATGTTACCGGACGTAATGTTATCTCTGGTGAATCGGTTGCTCGTAATGTAGTCAGTGAACAGGAAACTCCTGTTAGACGATCTGTGGTCAGCGGTGAGAATATGGTCACAGAAGTTAAACGTATTAATTATGGCCAGATTGAAGATGTTGCCAAGAATTTAGATTCTCTAAGAAGCGAGTCTGGAAATATTACCATTGACACACGAACCAATACGCTGATCCTTGCAGACCTGCGTCCGAATATTGAGAAGATGCTGGAGTTTATAACGATTCTGGATAAAAAATCACCGCAGGTTATGATCGAGGCGCGTATCGTGACAGTTAGCACAAGCTATTCAAAGGAACTTGGTATTGAATGGGGTTTGACAGGTGCCATTTTGAAGAGTAACAACCGATTCACCAGAGAAACTGGAGAAGACTTTAATAATCAACAAGGCGAGATCCGTATAACCAGTGGTACCGGAACCGTGGGAGCGAAAGCCGAACTGGTTAACCTCGGAACCACTTCAACAGCGACATCTGGTATTGGTATACTCGCGGGAAATATTATTAGCGGCTTGGATTTAGATATGCGGCTAACCGCAATGGAGTCGGCTGGGCGAGGGCGCGTTCTCTCAGCTCCAAAGGTAACAACCATGGATCACCGCGAAGCTCACATCTCAAGTGGAAGGAGAATCCCTTATGAGACGACCTCGCAGGAAGGGACTGCGACACAGTTTATAGATGCCGAACTCAGCCTCACGGTAACACCGCATGTTACCTCTGACGATAATGTATTTCTTCAAATCCAGGCCACGAAAAATGCGGCCGATTTCGCCAATACAGATGGTAACGGTAATCCAACGATTACAACAAATGAGGCCAAGTCCGAGGTGGTTGTGGCGAATGGCGCCACCACTGTGCTTGGCGGAATTTTTGAAAATACCAAGACCGAGACAGAGAAAAAAGTGCCCTTCTTGTCTGCCATACCAATTGTGGGCCAGTTGTTTCAGAACATGGACGACGAAGACACGGTTTCCGAAATACTCATATTCATTACCCCTACCATTGTCATGGATAATAAAGACACACTCAAGAAGGGGTGAGTATGTTTGTAGATAAAGTAATAATGTAAACCAAAGACTTTGCTGCGCGGTATTTTCCATCTAACAACTCTAAAAACATATGGCTAAAATTGACGCACTTTTTAAATTAATGAATGAACAAGGGGCGTCTGATCTCCACCTGCTTTCAGGCTCTCAACCTATTTTTAGGATTCATGGTGATATGGAACGAGTTGACCATAAGTCACTTGAAAATGATGAACTTAAAGATATGTTGTATGAAATTGCTCCAGAAAATAAAAAAAAATTATTTGAAGAAACAGGTGATGTTGATTTTGCTTATGAGATAACAGGTTTAGCCAGATACCGAGCAAACTTTTTTCAACAAAGGTGGGGG
>JALPWY010000061.1 GCA_023271875.1 Nitrospinaceae bacterium
CGATATCGAAGGCAAGTTCAGAAAACAACGACATCGAAAATATATTTTTAAATGAAATGAAACTAAGTCGTGAGGATATCGGAAAGTCTCTCGAGCATTTCTACAATGTCCCCTACCAAATGTATGATGGTTCGAATTTGCCTGACAGTATATTTTCTGGTCTAAATAAAAACTTTCTAAGAAGAAACAATTGGGTTCCTTTGGCAGATGAAAAGGATACAGCCATTATTCTTATAGATGATCCATCTGATGAGGATAAAATAGACAATATTCCTCAAAAATTTTCCAAAAAAAAGATTGAATTTCGCGTCGGATTAAAATCTGACATTCAAGATTTTCTGGGTAATGCGTTGAACGGTGATAAAGGTGTCGGTCAAGCTGACGGTAATGGGGTTGAAAGCAGTGTTGCGGCATTGATTTCAGAATTAAAGGAAGAACAATTCCATTCAGCTGCGGACGCAGATGAATATGACGAAGTCACCAAACTCCATGAAGCGGGTAGTCCCATCGTTAGGTTGGTCAATAAGATTTTGACCGATGCATACCAAATGGGTGCCTCTGATATTCATTTTGAACCAGGTGTCGGAAAAAAGAAGATGACCATTCGTTTCCGTAAAGACGGTGTTTGCAGAATTTATCAAACAATTCCGTATCTATATAAGTTTGCCATTATTTCCAGAATAAAAATTATGGCCAAACTGAATATTGCAGAGAAGAGACTGCCCCAGGATGGGAAAATTTTAATGAGGCACAAACAAGGGCAAATAGAATGCCGCGTGGCAACGTTGCCCACTGTGGGTGGAAACGAAGATGCAGTCGTTCGAATTCTGGCAGATAGTAAACCTATTGGTGTAACGAAGATGAACTTTTCAAAGCGTGACCTGGGTCTAATTCAAGAGAAGGTTAAAAAACCTTATGGATTAATTTTGGCAGTAGGCCCGACCGGGTCAGGGAAAACCACAACTCTTCATTCATGCTTGGGTTCAATTAATACACCGGATAAGAAAATATGGACTGCTGAAGACCCCGTAGAAATAACTCAGGAAGGTTTGCGACAAGTTCAAATGCTTGACAAAATTGGCCTGAATTTTTCTACGGCGTTGCGATCTTTTTTGCGAGGCGATCCTGATGTTATCATGGTTGGTGAAATGAGAGATGCTGAGACGTGTTCAATTGCTCTTGAAGCATCTTTGACCGGCCACCTTGTTTTTAGCACACTCCACACAAACTCAGCACCAGAAACGATAGTCCGCCTCGTTGATATGGGGATGAATCCACTCCACTTTTCTGACGCGTTGTTGTTGGTGATTGCTCAAAGGTTAGTTCATACCTTGTGTAAGAAATGTAAGGAAGACTATCATCCAACGCAGGAGGAATTCGATTTGCTGGTAGAAGAATATGGAACAGAAAAGTTTTCTTCCCTTGGTATTAAATATAAAGATAGTTTGATGTTAAAACGACCCGTAGGTTGTAAAAAGTGTGAAGAGACTGGTCTTGCTGGTCGTACCGGGCTTTACGAAATCTTAGAGGGGACACCTGAAATTAAAAGCCTCGTAATGAAAGGTGCCACGGTTGAGGAATTAAGGAAACAGGCGGTCTCGGATGGTATGACTACCCTGAAACAAGACGGTATTAAAAAAGTCTTTAAAGGAGAGTGCGACCTGAAGCATGTTAATGCTGTTTGTCTCCTTTGAGAATTTAACTTTCACCTATTCAATAGGAAACAAAAAAACTTTTATTATTTTTTAAAAACGTGGGCACCAACCAAAGAACTTTTCTTGAGAGTAAAGTGTATTCCTTTTTCAGGATACCGAGCAATTGAAGGATCTATCGTTTGGGGCACCCCAAGCTTATCTATTAACGCGCTGACTTTTTCGCCTATTTTGATTCCTTTTGCGAACTCGCCTTTAAATTGTTGCGATACTTCCATGGTTTCTATTCTTTTTTTTCCATTCAGAAAATGAATTGTAATGCCATGATCCAGATATTCTATAGACATGCTGTCCAATTTTGGCTCGATTCCTCGTTTTACTTTTAAAGATTTCGGGGTTCCCAAAATTTTAATTGCTTTCTGTAAGGTCATACCTACCTTGAGATTTTTCCCAATGATAATGCCTTCAAAATTATCCTTTGCTTTAGGATCTGAATCCCTGTTGGTTTTTTTTTGATTTGCCTCGTCTTTTTTAGGGTTTTTTGGTAAAGCCTTTTCTGATGTTAGGGCCGCGTTTTTTTTCTCTAGATCTTTTTTTAAAGTATTTGGATCAAAAGATTTTTCATTGACCACAACAACGTCTGTGCCGATTCTTCCAGCTTTTTGTTGTGAGAAGTCTGGGCAATATTGCGATAATAATCCAAAAGAAACTAAGACTACCAAGAGAAGAATATTACGAGTAGTCATGAGTTGCTTCCTTTGATTTTGAAGTGTGCACCATGATCAAGACTCTACGATAAAGGTTTAACTACTAAATTATCAAAAGTGTTTTTGCTGGTATTGCTCGCTAAACCAATTTTCCCTTGAGAATAAGACGAATTGCTGGCGTCAATGGTGCGACCATTCCTTGCAGGTTCCGGTGGGTCAGCAGGTTTTGGTGTGTCCAGTGGGTCATCAGAAGGCTCAAGTTCACTGGATTTCCAGAATTTTCCAATTAAAACATCATCAGTTACAATTGCTTTGAGCGTGTAGTCCTCTCCCGCTAAAAAAGAAAATTTGCTTGGTTCTAGATCGACACTCGTCAGCACACTATCATAAGGGCCTTGTTTGTCTACTAACTCAAGTCGATATCTATGGTTTGAAGAATTTGTCCCTTCGCAAGAGAAACATACAACTCTAACCATATAGTATCCAGACGTTGCATTGTTTAGATCGGGTGGTGATCTAAGAATTAATCCAAAATAGTCATCCTGGGCATGGTCCGTTGATTTTTGAATATTAACCAATACTTCGTAATTTTTTAGATGCTCACATCCGTTTATAGACTCATTGTCACCGGTTTCTCGAGTTCTATATTTTCCCCCTTCAACTATCCACCTTGAGGAACCAGGGAATGATTTTGGATGCTCAATCCAACCAGGTTTAAGTCCGGCATCAAAGTCATCCAAAAATTGACCGTCGAAAGTCACGGGAATTGCATTATATATGGAAATATTCTTGCCTTCGAATTCGATCTGTGTACTAGCGGAGACGGTTGTAGTCAAGATAGAAGATGCCCAGTCATAACTTAATGCGGTTGTTGTTTCCCCTCTAAATAACCAAGCCATTTTCGGACTTATCTCCCCACCACTGGCATTAAACTTAACCTCAAGTTCATCGGAAACCTGGTCACCTTCCAAGTCCACTAAATTTGCGGTGACAACGGTTTGATTTTGGGGGCAATTTATAGGATTCGGGTTTGCTGATAATATGATTTTACCAAATGGTGCGGTAACCAAATTTCTAGGAGAAGAAACCGCTTTAAAAGTTCTTCGATGGTAGCGATCACTATACGAGGTAGATCCACTTTGAGCCGCAATGCTCCCCATTAAATAAGTCCCGCTATCAACGAACTTTTCATTTGGATCTTCATCACTTGATCGCGCGATGATCTCAAACTCAATTTTTCTAATTTGACTAAGCTCTGCTTTTGAAAGAGTGTAAGGAGGGATCGCTAACCCATTTGCATCCAAACCCACTTCTTCGGGAAGGGGTGAGTTATTTTTATCGAAATACCGTATGACCAGGTTGTCGATATTTCGTACCACTGCATTTTTTACAATACTGGAATCGGTTTTGCTTGGGATGAATTGATAAATATCGAATGGTGGCCCGAGTAAGGCTAAACCAACTTCATAGTCTTGGGTTTCAAACCTGTCTACTTGGCCATCATCATCAAAGTCAAAATGAGGTGAAATTGTGAAAGTTTCTGTGTATTGTTTTGCAACATTTGACACAGACAAGGTAATTATTTCATCATTCTGAATGACACTATCATCATTCTCATCGAAAACTGTGCTGATATAATGATCTGATGCTGCAAGAAACCTGGAGCCTCTGCTTATGTTGTACCCGGCATTTTGAATGCTACGACTTAAAAAATCAATGGCAGCTCTTCCGTTGGCTTCCATCTGATTTAAACTCAACTGTCTTGAAAAAGTATTTCCTTGAGACTTGATAATTCCAGAAACTAACGCAAGAAGCAAAATTGCTATAGCCGAACCTATCATTATTTCAATCAAGGTGAATCCCTTTTCACCCAAATTGAAAATTCTTTCCCCGGTTTTGTTTTTCATTTTCATAACATGTTCAGGTTCACTTTTCTAGAAAACCTACTCTTTCAACGCTAAATACTGAAGGAATAAAAGGCGGCCAAAAATCAGGGTCTTGAAATCGTACGTCCCAACCCCAGTTTCGGGTCGGAGCAGAATAAGAATCAGACCCTGCACGACGCCACTCCGATTTGGCCTGGACACTGGTCCAGAGATTTACAAATGATCCTAAAATATTCAGATTAGAGGGTCTTCTAAGGCTGGGGTCCCACCAATACTCATGGAAGCGCGGATAGACATGGACTCCATCACCATCAGTTGTTCGCTGATGCACGTTGCCAGTAAAAACTGAAGCATTGACCGTGGTTTCTGTTCCTCGGAAAAAATAAAAAAGTTGGGCTTGACTAATACCGCAAAGCTTTCCCCCATTCGGTGGAATTTGATTTAGTCCGGGATAGTGGTTAATAAAGTCATTAGATAAAATATTGTAAGCATCACTTATTAATGCAACGCCCTTGGTGCTTACTGAGTTAAAATCTCCTTGAACATATAATGGGTTGTCTGTGGCTAAAGTTGTCTCATCTAGCAATTGAGGGACTGAACGGTATCTGTCATTACCAACTAATCTTATGGACTGTAGATTTCCACTTTGATTGGAAAAGTTTGCGTGAGGGGAACGCGAAGTGTATATCATGATTCCATCGCCCCCAAGGTTTAAACCGAGATCAGATAAATACGCCACGTACCAGCGCTGCAATGCGTTTATATCTATGTCGGTTGTATCTACTTGTCGACGCTGTTCTCGACAATCACTAAACGCATTTTTAGTTTCACGAATTATCGGGGAAGGCAGGCCGGAAACAAATTTCCCGGAAGCGGTTCGTCTTGTTTTTATAAGGTTGGTTACATCGGTTAAGGTTGGCCGCGAAACAGTTATCTTTATCTTCCCGGGTCCTAAGCCACCGGTGCCAATAATTGTAATTCCGTCGATCGTGTTTTTCCCTGGATTCATTGCACGTTTTTCATAAAAGGCTCCTCTTTTTATAAGATCTCTCGAAGGTGTTACAAACTGGGGCTCATTTACCAAAACGTAACCATTAAACTTGGTTTCTTCTTCAATTTCATTTGCTTTATCCATTACTGGAGAAAGGACCTGCACAGGCGAAAAATCAGTCCCCATGTTTGATGTTTTTATAAAAACCGTGTTGTCGAAAGTTCGACCCGAGTGTTTAAACCTGGTGGTAATTTTTCCTGAGGCTGACATTAAATGTGGTGATTGATTTCCTTGGTCATCATAGTTTCTTAAATTGATAGTGGAAAAACCGCCTCTTCCATCGCCTGATGAACCTATATAAATATTCCCATTGGAATGAATGCGACCCCACATGTTCATTAGCGGTCCTGGAAACAACTCTAGATCGGCTCCTCCCCCGGTTTGACCAAAAAAAACAAAATATTGCACTAGTGGGGTTTCTAAAATGCGAATTCGCTCTTTAATGGTTTCTTTTGAGGTGTCCTTAAGAGACTTTGCCGTTGCCTCAATATCATATGTGTGTGCATAGTGGTAAATAAAACTGTTCCCGACCGAGCTTTGGTAGAGAAACTTTTCCAAGGGGTTTGTTACTTTGTATCTGATGCTATGATCACGGTAGTTTGCTACCGTAATAAACCCATTTGCATCGGCGCTGGGGTAATCTTCGGATTGAGTATAAGGAATTAGGTTTTCAAACTCCTTTACAATTGAAGCAACAGCGAGGTCCAGGCCGACTTCAGCTGAATAAAATGCTTTTTTTCCTTTTTGGTGGGAATCGGATGTCTGTAAATCCAGACTTGTCATTTGCAATGCTGCCATGGCCATAGCTGCCATCGCCATCATGACAAATATATAGACCACTAGAGCAATACCATCTTGATTTTGAAAAAGTTTTCGCATCGAGTATTCTTTGTTTGGAAGCTTACTCATTGGATAAAATGCCTCTTGTGAATCAAGGAACCCAGTTCCACGCTTTTCTTGTTCCCTCGCTTGTCTGTCCACTCAGTTTTTATGATTGCTTCTAACAAATTAATTTTATCTGGATCGGAAAAAGAACTTTCATCTTCAGGAGGATAGGTCTGTAGTGTTACAGTCCGAGTCATTTTTGGAAGTTTTAATCCTTTGTTTATAACTTCAGAAAAGGAATATGTCTTTTCGTTTACTTGGATCATGTTTTTATCGACCAGGTAATCAGTGACGAGATAATTAAAACCGTATATTCCTCCTGAGGGCTCATTTATTGAAAGGCGTTTTATTTCTTCTATCTTGTTTGTAGTGAGAAGAGTAGCTTGAGTAACTTCTGCGGACTTACTTTGATAGTAGATTATAGAGTCGGCGACCAGTATCAGGCCCAATATCCCAATTGTCAGAATCGATATACTTACCAAAATTTCTATTAAGGTAAACCCATGTTGGTTATCCTTTGAGCTAAAATACAAAGATTTAATTTTTGAAGTATTCATTAGTATGCCCAGGGAGTTGGAGTAGCTTTAATGTCGTACTTTAGGTAATCCACGGCACCTGTAGCTTTTAAAATATTTATAGATCGTAGTCGGTCATTAGAAACTCCAATGTCGTTCTTATGAATTAAAAAAATAGAACCACCTTTGCTAGCCTGACCTCTCCGGTTAAATGTGACAGTATTACCGCTTTCCAGAAAAACAGGCGATGTAACCATGTTCCCATCGATGTCACGTAGTCCTGGTACGTAGCCAAACTCTACGTTGTTTTCCAGGTTTACAGATTTTATTGATTCTCCGTGGTCTTCAACACTATCGCTATTCGTGTCATCGTGTACCTTGTATAAATTTTTACTAACGTCAAAAGTGACTGACACATTGTTGTTATTTTTAAGAGATGTGGAACGAGCAAGCATCATGTCGAAATAAACTTTTTGTGCCTGACCATTGATCTCATACTTTTCTTTCCATTTAGAAAAATTAGGTATTCCAATTGCCATTATTATGGCGACAAATGCGATCACTATTAGTAGTTCTAGTAAAGTAAATCCTTTGACTTGTGTGAAGTTGAATAATGTTTTCAATTAATAGCCTGTAGACGTTATAAATATTATTCAGAAGTTCATGTATAAGTATTATAAAAATTTTATCAAAATTCTGTTAAATCCATATACCTCTGGTGAGGTAATTATTAATATAAGATTATAAGTTTTAGATGATTTTTATTTTCAAGCAATAAGAAGCTATGCTAAGTTTTAGTTGAAAAGTTGTTTGATTGGAGTTTGCTATGATTTTTCATAAGAAATTTAAGACAGCCGGCTTTACTCTCATAGAATTGCTAATTGTAATTGCAATCATCGGCATCCTTGCTGCCATCGCTATTCCCCAGTTCAACCAGTACAAGATACGAGGCTATGATACCAGTGCCAAACAGGCTCTGCGTGATGTGACTTTGCTCTGCAATGCTTACTGGATTGACAATGACTGCTCGGAGCCGTGTAGCCTTCCTAAAATCAAAGAAGCCGCGTACGGTTTTAATCAGGACTCTGGTCATGATATAAATTTACCTTCAACTTCTTCACAATGTTCGAACTTCTGTGCGTCTGCAAAAAGTGGCAGCAGTCCCAATGCTTACAGCATTGACGGTAAGGCATTAATAAGTTCGGGGACAAGCTGTGGTTGGGCTGGTGGGTCAGTGCAAACCGTATCTGTTTCGCCGGCACAAACTTTCGAAAACTATGATCCCTGTGAGGGTTTGGCAGGTACTCCCCTATACCAGCGTGGTGGGCCAGGCAATCAGAGGCTGGCAGTATTCATGTGGGTGGATTCAGGTGGCAACCAAGCACCAGGGCATAACGCACATAGAGTCGCAGGACCATGCGAATGGAACGAGGAAGATCCCCCCATGGTCGCCCAGGGATATAGAAGAGTATTTATCTCACCACCCCCGCCTGAAGGGTGGGCGGCTGCGAACGTCGTTGAGTATGTTGGGGTTAGGGGCGATAAGTGCAGTATTTCGGAGGGTAATGGTTGTACTTATGACTTTGAAACTCAAACCTATACTGATGAGGACGGAAATAGGTGGGACACAACCGAGTATAATAAGCTCGTTGAGTGAGGCCCCCCTCCATTTAAGTTTTAACAACAACAATGAAAAAAACAATTTTTCGTTTCCTTAAAACCTGTACAAGTATTTTTTTGTTTTTGTGGGCAGTTTCTTCCGCAAGTCATGCGGGAGTTGTAAGTCAAATCCAGCTTTTGGATGGGAGCGTAATTCGGGCCGAGATAATTTCTTTTTCAAACGGCGTTTATAAACTACGTTCGGAATCATTGGGAACCATATCTGTTGAAGAAAAACGTGTGCAGTCCATCCTTCCCAATGAATCACAGATCTCAGGAACGCCAGCGCAACTAGAGACTGCAGATCCACTAGTCGGACAAAAAGTACAAGGATTACAGCAAAAACTAACTTCTGACCCTAAAACAATGGAAATGCTTTTAGACTTGGGAAATGATCCATCTATGATTGGCGTTCTTAATGACAAAGATCTTATGCGCGCTATTCAACAGGGAAATTTGAGCACGGTGATTAAAAATCCGAAAATTCAAAAGTTGATGAAGAGCAAAGCCGTAGGAGATGTTATCCAACGTAGCAAATAGAATTGATGCCCTTAAGTTTTTGTGAGATTCCAGTCAACGCAATAAAAATGTAGCATATCAATCCATTTCCCCCATTCTCACATTTTTATTATAAAAGGTAATTTTTTTCTTTTTATTTATAATTTTGATAATAACTATTATTATTTAAATTAAATGTGTTCCAATGAGCTACTCATAAACTCTTTACAAACATTAGCTTTTGATAATACCTCAATTGAGGTATTATCAAAAATACCTATATGTGATAAGATCATGAGGGCTGGTTGCCATCCTTTTGGTAGCCAATTTAGTGTAGTTGTATTGTAGGCGGGGTTTTGTGATGAGCTTTCAAAGTATACTATCTAAGAGGGAATTTCAGGTTCTGGAGTTAGTTTCTGCAGGTTCCAGTAATACTCAGGTTGCAGAGAGGTTGGGTATCTCGCGGTCAACAGCGAAAACGCATTTGAGAAATATCTATTCTAAGACCGACTACCACAATAGAACTATCCTTGCAATTAGTTTCTTGAATTCTAAAACTTAAAATTTTTTGAAAAAAGAAATCCTGAGAAAAATTTTTCCAAAAGGAGGTTGGACTTATGCGTTTCTTTTCAAGCAGGATTAAAAAAAGAGAGGGGGGTTTTACCTTGATAGAATTGCTCATCGTGATTGCTATCATCGGGATCCTCGCAGCGATTGCTATCCCTCAGTTTAATCAATATAAGGCGAGAGCATATGACACCGCCTCTAAGGCTGACCTGCACAACATTTACTTGGCTTGCAAAGCCTATTGGTCAGATACCGGTAGTGATCAAAGTTGTTCAGAAACTGAAGCAGGTGGGGCAAATTATGGTTTTGCGGCTTCCCCAAGTGTCACTGTTAACGCAAGTGGAAACGAGACTGGCTGGTCAGCTACAGCTCAGCACGCTAGCAGCTCAACAACATTCACCATGAATGCCAGCGGCAATATAAGTTGATAAGGTTATGAATCCTATCAGCGTGAAGAGCGGTTTAATTTGTGTCAATCTGATAGGCACTTCTTGGCATTTAGTTACACAACACGCAACGAGCGTCTCCGCAAGTCTAATTAAAATAAAGGTTAATA
>JALPWY010000062.1 GCA_023271875.1 Nitrospinaceae bacterium
ATACGACAGCACACTCAGGTGATACCATTAAGGTAGGTATTTTACACTCGCTTTCCGGTACGATGGCGATTAGTGAGACATCATTGAAAGATGTGGCATTGATGGTAATTGAGGAGATAAATGAGAAGGGTGGATTATTAGGCAAAAAGCTTGAACCCGTTGTGGTTGATCCGGCTTCTGATTGGCCCTTATTCGCTGAAAAAGCCCGGGAGTTAATTCAAAAGCACAAAGTTGCAGTTACCTTTGGTTGCTGGACCTCCGTGTCTAGAAAATCAGTTCTTCCGGTTTTCGAGGAATTGAATGGCCTGCTCTTTTACCCGGTTCAGTATGAAGGTGAAGAATCTTCTTTCAATGTTTTTTATACGGGCGCTGCTCCCAACCAGCAAGCCATTCCGGCAGTAGAATATTTAATGAGCGAAGATGGCGGTGGAGCCAAAAGGTGGGTTCTTTTAGGAACCGACTATGTGTATCCCCGCACGACCAACAAAATCCTTAACTATTTCCTTAAATCCAAGGGAGTGTCCAAAGATGATATTATGGAAACCTATACGCCTTTTGGTCACAGTGATTACCAAACAATCGTTGCGGATATCAAGAAATTTGCGGCTGGCAAACCGACCGCAGTGGTTTCCACCATCAATGGCGATTCAAACGTACCATTTTATAAGGAGCTCGGAAATCAGGGCTTAAAAGCAGAAGATATTCCTGTCGTTGCATTTTCTGTAGGTGAAGAGGAGTTACGCGGCATTGATACAAAACCGTTGGTGGG
This sequence comes from Nitrospinaceae bacterium, assembly GCA_023271875.1. Lineage (GTDB taxonomy): Bacteria > Nitrospinota > Nitrospinia > Nitrospinales > VA-1 > Nitromaritima. The sequence continues at coordinate 770 of JALPWY010000062.1, forward strand.
TCACTTGGCAGCCTGGAATTATTTTATGTCTGTTGATACCCCTGAAAACAAGTCCTTCATTAAACAATGGAAGGCTTATGTTAAGAAACATAATCTACCTGGTGGTGACAAGCGAGTAACTAATGATCCGATGGAAGCACACTACATTGGGATCAAGATGTGGGCCCAAGCGGTTGAACAAGCTGGCACCACGAATGTTGATGCAGTTCGCCAAGCTGTGGGAGGTCAAACCGTTCAATCGCCTTCTGGTTTTAAAATAACGATGGATGCTAAGAACCACCATTTGCATAAACCGGTAGTTATCGGTGAAATTCAGGCGGACGGTCAGTTTGAGGTCGTTTGGAAAACTGATGGGCCCATCCGTGCGGATGCCTGGAGTCCTTTCATTCCAGAAAGTGCCAAAAAGATAGCTGATTGGACTTATCCTTGGGTATGTGGTAATTGCACCAAAGCTAAATTCTGATTTGCAACTATCTACTCCGGTCTATCGGTTCTAGTCTCCTACAATATTGATTGGCACTCTTAGGCCAGAGAGTTTTTCTGATAAGAATTCCATTCACATTAAGTGAATGGAATTTCTTTGTTTTTAGAAAGAGTTGAATTAATGGTCTATCACTTCTTCCTACCGAAACCTGCTTGTTCAATAACCGGTTCTAGCATCTTCAAAGTATTAACACGACCTGTTTGGTTCTTTGCTCTCGTCGTTTGTTTCATATCCTTCATATCGATTGCCGAGGCAAATGACTTCGAGTCTCTACTGAATGATTTAGGAAATAAAAGTCGTTCCAAGATAAAAATAGCGGTACAAAAACTTGGTGAACTTGGAAATCCAACCGCACTACCCGCTTTAAGTGCTCTGGAAAATAAACGCCTGGCAACTACTGACGAAGGAAAGCTTGTTATTTTAAATACGGGAGAGGATCAAGGGACTGATGCCCTGACGGGAAAGAAAGTGGATGTAGAGTCCTTAATACTTAGAAAACCTAGAATCAATAATTCTGTCAGAAGATATCTTTCGGCAGCGATTGCAAAATTAAAACTAAGCTCCGAGGAACCTGCTGTTCGATTAGAAGCAGCACAAGAGTTATTGAAACGTTCCTCGAGTTCAGCTCTGGACCTGGTTGAAGCTTCTCTAAAAAAAGAGAAAAACGATTCTGTTAAAGAAACGCTTTTGCTGGTTTTGGCAAAAATAAATCTCGAAGGCGAAGAAAAAAGCAAACGTATTGAATCGATTAATAACATTAAAAAATTTGGGAACAATGACTTTTACATGGTTCTTGAAGAATTATTGAAACAGAACGACAAAGGTGAGTATTTTGAAGAGGATTCTGAAATTCGTGATAGTGCTGCCAAGGCTCTTAAAGCCATTAAACAAAGACAGGTATTTATTGATCAAATCGCAAACTTATTTTATGGATTGAGTCTCGGCAGTATATTACTTCTCGCGGCCTTGGGCTTGGCAATTACGTTTGGACTTATGGGAGTAATTAACATGGCGCATGGGGAAATGCTAATGATAGGCGCCTATGCAACGTTTGTTGTTCAAAATTTATTTATTGAGTATTTGCCCAGTTTTTTTGACTGGTATTTAATTGTTGCTATCCCAGCCTCCTTTTTGGCTAGCGCTATCGTGGGTATTATTTTAGAGAGGAGTGTCATCAGGCACCTTTATGGTCGTCCCCTGGAAACCCTTCTTGCCACCTGGGGGATCAGCTTGGTATTGATTCAAACTGTAAGGCTTACTTTTGGTGCGCAAAACGTGGAAGTGGCCAACCCTTTCTACCTTTCCGGTGGTGTTGAAGTTTTTAACGGGGTTGTTTTTCCGTACAGTAGGATCGTGATTATTGTGTTCGTGGTTTTTGTAGTAACCGCTATCTGGGCGCTATTGCAAAAAACATCCCTTGGACTTCAAGTTCGCTCTGTAACTCAAAATAGAGAGATGGCTGCCTGCATGGGAATACCAACCCATAAAGTTGATATGTGGACTTTCGGGTTGGGGTCTGGCGTCGCAGGTCTTGGAGGACTCGCTCTTTCCCAGATCGGAAACGTGGGACCAGAACTGGGACGAATGTATATCGTTGATTCTTTTATGGTCGTTGTTTTAGGTGGTGTGGGTAAAATTGCAGGTACCGTAGCAGGTGCTCTTGGAATTGGGGTGGTCAATAAATTTTTAGAGCCTATTTCTGGGGCTGTGCTGGGGAAAATAATAGTTCTAGTTCTTATAATCGCTTTAATTCAAAAACGACCGCAAGGTTTATTTGCCCTTAAGGGACGATCCGTCGATAACTGAGCATCTATCAGATGATAAAACAAATCGCAGCATTACATTCATTTCGAGGTTGGTTGCTTTCTTTTGGACTATTGTTTGCTGCAATAATTTTACTTCCCGTTTTAAATATCTTTGTACCTGAAGAATCTTTTTTTCATATCCCGGATTACATGTTCCCTCTTCTTGGGAAGTATTTATGTTACGCCATGGTGGCTTTGGCCGTTGACTTGATTTGGGGATATACAGGCATTTTGAGTTTAGGGCATGGAGTGTTTTTTTCAATGGGCGGCTATGCCATGGGTATGTACTTGATGCGGAGTATCGGTAAAGAAGGAGTTTACAAAAGTGACCTGCCTGATTTTATGGTGTTCCTGGATTGGAAGGAACTTCCCTGGTATTGGTATGGCTTTGATTACTTTTCTTTTGCTTTATTGATTATTTTCTTGTTGCCAGGATTGTTTGCCTTTGTTTTTGGTTACTTTGCTTTTCGTTCCCGTATTAAGGGAGTTTATTTTGCAATCATCACCCAGGCGATGACTTACGCCTTGATGCTTTTGTTCTTCCGAAACAATACAGGCTTTGGGGGTAATAATGGCCTTACCGATTTCAAGAGAATTTTGGGGTATTCACTGCAGGAACCATCCACGAAAATGGGATTATTTATGATTACGGCTTTGGTGTTGTTTTTGAGTTATGTCATTTCTCGTTATATCGTGAAGTCAAAGTTAGGTCGGATCCTTACTGCTATCCGCGATGTTGAAAGTCGTGTTATGTTTTCAGGCTATAATACGTTACATTACAAACTTTTTATTTGGACAATTTCTGCGTTTTTGTGTGGCATAGCTGGTGCCCTTTATGTTCCACAGGTTGGTATTATCAATCCCAGTGAGATGCAACCTACTAACTCGATTGAGATGGCTATCTGGGTGGCGGTTGGTGGACGAGGAACCTTAGTCGGTGCTCTTTTCGGGGCCGGTTTGGTCAATGTTGCGAAAAGCTGGTTCACCGTTGCGGCCCCAGATTATTGGCTATATTTTTTAGGAGTACTTTTTATAGTGGTAACGTTGTTTTTTCCTAAAGGGTTTCTTGGTTTTTTTAAGAGTTTTTCTATAATAAATAAAGTAAAGGAACCTGCTAATGAATAGCGCGGAAGTTTCCCTTAAAGATCATTCTATCGATACAAGGCATGGTTGTATCTTGTACTTAGAAAATCTGACAGTTAGCTTTGACGGATTTAAAGCTCTCGACAATTTAAATCTATATATTGATGATGGGGAGCTACGTTGCATTATAGGACCTAATGGTGCGGGAAAAACTACCATGATGGATGTGATCACTGGGAAAACACGCCCAGATGAGGGGACAGTTTTTTTTGGACAGAACCTAGATCTTCTTCAAATGACGGAGTACGAAATCGCGCATGCCGGTATTGGCAGAAAGTTTCAAAAGCCAACCGTTTTTAAAAACCACACGGTGTACGAGAATTTAGAATTAGCGCTCCATGCTGACAAAGATATTTGGACTTCGCTATTGAAACGTTTAAACACAGATCAAAAAGAAACTATTGAAGGCACCTTAGAAACTGTTGGCTTAGTTGAACAAAAAAACATACGTGCAGGTTTATTAGCCCATGGTCAAACCCAATGGCTGGAAATAGGCATGCTATTAGTACAAGACCCAAGATTATTATTAATCGATGAGCCGGTGGCAGGAATGACGCATCAAGAGACCGAACAGACGGCGGAACTTTTAAGCTCTTTGGCTGGAAAACATTCTGTGGTCGTAGTTGAGCATGAAATGGATTTTATTCGCTCTATAGCAAATAGGGTTACGGTTTTGCATGAGGGACGCGTGCTAGCAGAGGGGGCAATGGAAGACGTGCAAAATGATCCTAAGGTAATCGAAGTTTACTTGGGGAGTTGATATTTTGTTAAATGTTGAGAAGTTAAATCAATTTTATGGTGAAAGCCACACGCTTTGGGATGTGGATTTGAACGTTTTGGCTGGGTCCTGTACCTGTCTGATGGGAAGAAATGGAGTCGGTAAGACGACTCTTCTGAAATCTATTATGGGATTACTGCCAACTTCCTCAGCCACTATTACTTACGATGGTAATGATCTTACGGATCAACCTTGCGAATTAAGGGCTTGTCAGGGTATCGGTTATGTTCCTCAAGGCAGAGAAATTTTTACTCAGCTAAGTGTTGAAGAAAACCTTCGAGTGGGACTTCTCTCCGGTGGGGATGGATTACGTGAAATTCCTGAGCTTGTATTTGAAATTTTTCCTATCTTAAAGCAGATGCTTCACAGGCGTGGAGGAGATCTCTCGGGAGGTCAGCAGCAACAATTGGCAATCGGAAGAGCATTATCGCTTAATCCAAAGTTATTGATTCTAGATGAACCCACAGAAGGCATTCAACCAAATATTGTTCATGAAATAGGAGATATCATTATTCACCTCAATAAGGAAAGAGGAATGACTATACTGCTTGTCGAACAAAAACTTCCCTTTGCGCGTCGTGTTGCCCAGCAGTTTTATATTCTCGATAAAGGGAGAAATGTAGCGACCGACAAAATGGAAAACCTGGAAGAAGAAGTGATAGATCAGTATTTGAAGGTATAAAAAAATATTTACAATTAATTTGTTTTGTGGATTTACGGCTTTCTGATATGCATCTCTAGGAGACGTTCTATTGCAACCTCAACAAGGCGTTTTGAAGCCTCCAAGAAAACACACGCTGATACAAATATATGATTTTGACAGCTTGCCACTAATTGCCATGAATGTAGCTCGAATTGGGGCGCAGACTCCTGGCATGGCATGTGAATTAGAGTCCGAATTTTTTAACGATCGGCCCAAAAATAAGACAAAGGGAAGTGAAGTTAGTGCAGTGGTTGGTTTTGGTCCCATGGTGTGGATTTTGATTACGCCTGATGCTCCGGTTCGCGGTGGTTTCCGGTCTCTGGATGAAACAGAGATAGGCGGTGCGGAAGTATCAGCGACTGAGGGTGACATGTTTTTTTATTTTTCTTCTAAAAAAGAGGAATTTAACCGGATTCTTGCCGATAAAATTAAAGAACAGTTTGGGCCGAGTGCTAACCTTATTGAAGAACTAGTTTTAGAGGGTGGCACTCATTCTGATATTGCTAGTGAAAAAGAAAAAGTGTTGCTCGATAGTTCTGGGAACCTTGATACGGTACAAAGCAGCTTTGTGTTAACCCAGAAATTTAAATCGGACGCCAATTTTTTTTGTGATCTTCCACAGCATAGATTCCTATATCGAGTGGACTCAGGGTTAGGCGCATACACCGTCACATTTAGTAAGAACCCGGAAAAACTGGCAAATTATGCTGACGACGTGCCTCATCCACCCGTTTCTCGTGGGTTGTTTTTCCTCCCGTCTCTGGATCTTTTAACTAGCCTTCGAATGGGAGGAATTAGAATGGGTTCGCTGGCAATCAATGCAAAATGGAAAGAAAATAGCTAATAAATTTATTGGTTGTATGTGATAGGAATAGAGTTTAGACTGCGCACTTTTTTTTATCAACATGTAAATTTTTTTGTTAGAATTATTTGCCTACATTAAGGTGTCTTTATTTGTAGTGGAAAAGTTGGAACAGTTTTGAAATAAAATTTAAGTAAGTTTTAAAATTGAGTTGTAAGAGAGGAATTACAAGTGGCAGAGGAAAAACTAGAAGAAAAGACTCGATCAGAAGAAGACTCTCTGGGTACCCCTAAAAAAAAGAAAAAAAAGAAAAAAAAGAAGATTCGATTAGAAGAAGAGTCTCTGGATACCCCTAAAAAAAAGAAAAAAAAGAAGATTCGATCAGAAGACGACTCCCCCGATACGCCTAAAAAAAAGAAAAAAAAGAAAAAAAAGGTTCCCTCTAAGGGTTCCAAGAAAGGAGAGTCCCCTGTTAAAAAAATACTTACTGCATTGAAGGAAGGAGACGTTCCCGTTAAAAAATGGGCTTTTCGAATACTTATTATATTTGGGGTACTAGGTGGATTTTATATGGTACAGAAGTCGAATGAAGCTAAGGCTATTGCCAAAACATACATGGTATCCTTGGCGGCTTTGAATAAGTTGCAGATAAGTTGTACGGCTTTATGGAGTGAGGTTGGAATTGACAAAGCATGTGATCAAGCTCTAGCAGAGAAGGCCATAGGTAAATATTCCAAAGACGTAAAACTTACTGTAATTGAGGCGCGCAGCCATAAGTTTAGAGCCGATATACAGCACAAGAAAGGTGATAAAATTTTTCGAGTAAATAAAAAAGGAGATATGTTTTTAAATACCAATGGGTGCCTGAGCAAATTGAGTATCATGAACCCAGATGTCGAGCTGATAAATAGAATGGCAAGCACTTGTAAAACTCCCTCCTCATAAGTCATTCCATCGTAGCCTAGATTTACTTATCTCCATCTTTATCAAAAAGCCCACATTGTCTCATGAAAATAATGTAGTATTGCTTCCCTAAAACTTTTATTTCTTGGAGGAGATTTGTGCCCAGACGTGGTTGGTTGATTGTTTTTGAGGGTATAGACGGCACTGGAAAGAGCACTCAGTGTAAGCAAATGGAAATATATTTGAATAAAATAGGAATTCCTGTTTCTCGTTTCAGGGAACCAACAGACGGTGTCTGGGGTCAGAAAATAAGGAAGATACTAACCGTTGGGAGGGGCGGTGTGACTCGGGAAGAAGAGCTGTCCTGGTTCATTGAAGATCGACGAGAAGATATAAAAAATAACATAACCCCTTCATTGAGTGCAAATAAAGTGGTTCTCCTGGATAGGTACTACTATTCGACGGCTGCTTATCAAGGGGCACTGGGGCTGGATCCAGACAGTATTCTCCGTGAGAATGAAAATTTTGCACCGATTCCAGATAGAGCTTATATATTTACAGCACCACCTGAAGAGTGCTTAGCGAGAATTGAAAGTTCCCGTGAGTCACACAGTTCGTTCGAGAGGCTGGAGTATCTCAAACAGGTCCAAAAAATATTTGATTCATTTCAGGGAACTAATATAAAAAGAATAAAAAGTAGTGGGACAATCGAAGATATTCACACTCAATTATGTGAAGACGTCCACCAGTTAATAGAGTCATGAGATGAAACGATTGATACTTGCAATCACAGGGGCCAGCGGTGCCTGCTACGCAAAACGATTATTTGATGTCCTTAAAGATCGTTCGGAATTACATGTTGTGATATCTGATCGAGGGATTGAATTACTTAAGCTTGAGTTGGGTTTGAAAACTTCTTATTTTTCTGGAGATAATGTAACTCTCTATAAAAATTCAAAAATCAACACTTGTATCGCAAGTGGTTCGTTTCACACTGATGGGATGGTTATTGTTCCCGCGAGCATGGGAACAGTAGGAAGAATTGCTTCAGGTGTTTCTACGACAATGGTAGAAAGAGCCGCTGATGTGATCCTGAAGGAAAAACGTAAACTAATTATTGTGCCGAGAGAAACTCCTTTTAGTACCATTCATTTGAAAAATCTTTTGACTCTTGACCAAGCAGGCGCTCATATATTACCCGCGTCACCTGGGTTTTACTCAGGGCAAAAAACTTTTGAGGACCTGGTCGATTTTGTGGTCGCAAGAATTTTAGATCAATTAAATATTGAGCAAGGCCTTATGGATCCGTATCAAGGTTGACACTCTACCTCGACTTTCATTTAAAACATGATATATCTTGATAACGCCGCAACCACTGCCATATCTCCGAGGGTAATGGATGTTTTGAAGGAATCAATGGATTCTGATTTTGCCAACCCTGGAACCATTTACTCTCTTGGACTTGATGCAAAGAAAAAAGTAGAACGAGCAAAGCAGGACATTGTTAGTGCTCTAAATATTCCCCCCACACATAAAATCGTTTTTACCAGTGGTGGCACTGAGGCAAACAATCTTTTTATTAAGGGGTTTTGCTTTTTAGGTAAAAAAGTTGCTTACCTTGGGCTGGAACATCCCAGTATACTTGAGCCACTGGCATATCTTGGTTCGCTTGGGAACAATCCCCTTAGCTTGCTTGAATATCAAACCGAAGGCCGGTTAGATCTTAAACAGGCCTCCGCCTTATCTAAAAGTCAGTCTCGGCTTTTATGTCTTTCTCACGTCAATAATGAACTTGGAACGGTGAATGATCCCGTTTCAGTTTTTGAGGCAATACATCTAAACTCACCTGATACTCGGTTGTTTATGGATGGAGCGCAGGCTGTGATTAGCATGAAAATTTCACCTAAGGTGTGGTCTGGCTTGTCTGCCTATTCATTGTCAGGGCATAAAATTCATGGGCCGAAAGGTATTGGTCTTTTGATTTATGACTCAAGGTTATCGATTACCCCTATTATCCACGGTGGTCGACAGCAGGATGGAGTTCGTTCAGGAACCCTTCCTGTTCCACTGATTCGTGCAATGGCAAAAGCAATAGTACTTGCTGTTGAACGAATTGATGAAATGCAAGATCACTTCAATTTTCTTAACAACAGATTAGTCCAAGGCCTATGTGAGTTGAATGATCAACTTCCTGAACTAGATATTCGTTTCAATTCGCTGGTTACCGATGACCTGCAAAAACAATCGCCCTCCATTGTTAACTTCAGTTTTGCGCCTGTAGAAGGGGAAGTGCTTTTGCATCACCTGGAAGAAAAAAATATCTTTGTTGGCTTGGGGAGTGCTTGTAG
>JALPWY010000063.1 GCA_023271875.1 Nitrospinaceae bacterium
ATCGATGTGACTGATAACAATCAAATAATTGTTAAGATTGTAGATGGCCAGACCCAAAAGGTAGTGCGCCAAATTCCTAAGGAAGAAGAAGTTCGACTGAAACAAGCTATTCAAGAAAATTTGGATATTTTTGTCGATGATTCTGGCGGCAACGAAAATATAAATGGGGATGTTTAACCAAAAAACTGTAGCACTCTTTTTGGTAGGTTTCCCATTATTCCATCCAAGCGATGTGGTTTGTTAACAACCACTACCTACTCAAAAAATAATGCTTACACTCAGTAGTGTATAAGAATTGACGCTATTTTTGTTTATTTGTAGAAAGTATCGTTAGTCTTCAGTTTTTAGGTGGGTTAAGACTTTTCATGAAGCGCGCGGTGATTTCTTCTGGAGTGTGGTGTACTCGCCCTGTCGATTTATCAAACGAAGGTTCAACTTTGATTAAAAGAAAAGATGGTCCATCTTTTCCCATTAGTTCTTGAAACGCCTCCCTTATATGATTTTTGTTTGTGACCTTTTTTGTTTGAAGGTATCCGGCGCTTTGGGCAACTTTTTCCAATGATACCGAGTTTGATAGAGACCTCTGATTTCCTGTCGATTCGTAGGCTTCGTTGTCTATAACAACATGAAGAAGATTTTTTGGAGCAGCTGCCGCAATCATTGCCAATGTTCCCATAGACATAAGCACGTTCCCGTCTCCATCAATAATGATCGTTTTTTGATCTGGGCGATTTATGGCTACCCCAAGTCCGATTGAGGAAGCGAGTCCCATAGATCCGATCATATAGAAGTTTTCCTCTCGGTCTTTAATATTAAAAGATTCGCGGCAAATGTATCCGTTAGCGTGGATTACTGGTTCATCTTTCAGGAGAGGAATAATTTCTTCAAAAGCCTCAGTGCCCTTCATTAAAATATCCTTTCCCAACCAGTAAAGTATATGGAAGGCCATCCTCGATTTTTTGACAAGCAGTGTTTAGGGATCCCTCATAATTTTCAGAAGAAAGAATAGAATACTTCATGCTGGAAGTTTGCAATAGCTTCTGGTTGATTTCTCCCATTATAATATGCTCAGGTGCGTCGCTCCCGTCTTCACCCCGTCAACTCATGATCACAAGCACAGGGATCTTATAAATTAGGTTTAAAGAAGTAAAAGCGTTGAGACAGTAACCCAAACCAGAATTTTGCATCAGCAAAACAGGTAGCTTCCCAGCAAGGTAGGCACCTGTGCAAAGTCCTACAGCAGCATCCTCTCTCACTGCAGGGAAATAAGGTGTTTGCGGGTCATCATCAATAATACGAATCAACCCTGAAAGAAGGGAGCAAGGAACACCGGTATAAAAATCAAATCCCTTGCTTAAAAGAAGTTTTGAAAAAATTTCAGAGGATAACATGTAGGATTTTTACGAATTTACCAGTTTTCAACATTGCGTTCCCCGCCAAATGTTTTTTGTAATTCATGAATACGTTTAACATATTCCTTAATACCTTCTAGACCTTTAAACTCAATTCCTAGGTCGAGGGCTGCCTGATTAGACATAGGTTTCCCTTCATCACCCATTACACCTTCAACTTCTCCAAATGAGTCGACTACTTCACAAATCATTCTACCTAATTCTAGATTATGAATATGACCATCTATCAAATGATAAATTTTACCCGAGGCTTCACTGTTACCCAAAACTTTTGTGATTGCCTGACACACAGCGTCGATAGAGACATATTTAGTGCTCCCTTTGACATCCACGTTATAGTTAGTAGATAGGAAGTCAACCGTCTCAAACCATTCAGACTTTGGAAGATCTGGGCGTACGCCATAAATCGTCACCGGACGGAGAATGGTGATATCAAAGGCTCGATTTCGCGCATAAAAGAAACAAAATGATTCGATTGATGATTTTATTGCTCCATAAAGTGAACTGGGTTGAACTGGGTGAGATTCATCCAGTGGACTAGATTCTCCAACTGAGGCCTGAATCGTTCCAAATACAGCGCAGGCACTCATAAAAACCACTTGTTTCACTTTGGCGATTTTTGCTGCTTGAAGAAGATCGTATGAGCCGTTTACATTGACCGTGACATATTCGTCCTCGGTCTTGGCAGGGCCAGGAAAGTGAGCTAGGTGAATCAATACTTCTGACCCCTCTACTAATTGTTGGAGGGATTCTTTATCTTCAAGACCTCCAATAACGTAATCCACATCCTCATAAGTTTTTAAATGGTCGACGATGCTATCTTCCCGAATAAGCGCTTTAATATCATTTGTACTTCCGTCTGCATTAGGAGCAGATAATAATTTAACTAAATGGGATCCGACTAAGCCAGTCACCCCGGTAATAGAGATTTTCATATGTAAACTCCAATATTGCTTTGCGTGGGATAAGGGAATACTTGATTCGACTTTTCCGCGGCATTTATTTTAATGAACTTTTAGAAAACAAAAATTTTAAAACCCGAAAAAGTACTCGTGTGCTTAATGAAATTCTGGAGAAACAATCCAGCAAGTGTATATTTCAATTGGTTATCATAACTTGAAACAGGAATTTAAAGATTATGGATAACTGTTACTCATTTAGTCAACCGGTTTTTTAAAGTTTATTTGAGCACGATTTTAGAGAAGTCAGCAATGTTTGAAAATAGCAGGGAGATATGCTTTAACAAACGAAGTCGATTTTTTCTAAGCTCGTTTTCCTTGGTCATGACCATAATGTGTTCAAAAAATTCATCCACAGTTTCTTTGATCTCGACAATTTTTTCCAGAGCCTGGGGAAATTGTTTTTTGCTTAGATGATTTTCTACTGGTTCTTTAACGCGCCTATACTCATCATAAAGTTTTTTTTCCGCTGGCTCACTGAGTAAAGATGTTTGGATATCGCCATCCGATTCCTCATTTAATATGCTAACTACCCGGCGGAAGGTTATGGTAAGAGGTTCAAAATAAGGTTGTTTTTTTAAATCGGATAACGCGACCACCTTTTGTCTAACGTCCACTAGCGAGTCTATGTTCGCAGATAATACCGCATCAATAGCATCGTAAGGGTACTCCTCACCGATTAAAATAGTTTTGTATCGTTGTGAAAATAAAATCTGGGTGTGCATGTGAATTTCGTCAGAAGTTAATTTAGTCTTATCCTTAAGCAGGTTTATGCCTTTCTGGATTAGTGCATCTAGTGAAACTTGCCAATTTTGGCTTATTATGGTTTGAATAATGCCTAGGGAATGCCGCCTTAAGCCATAAGGATCTTCTGAGCCAGATGGAAGAAGCCCTACCCCAATACAACCAAGGATGGTGTCTAACTTATCAGCAATAGAAACAATGGATCCTACGGGGCTAGAGGGAGGGGAGTCTCCAGAAAAAGCGGGCCGGTAATGTTCCTTAATGGCTAGACTAACTTCAGGGTCTTCTCCCGAGTAGTCAGCGTAATAACCACCTATTACCCCTTGCAACTCCGGAAATTCATACACCATTTGAGTGACTAGGTCCGCCTTACAAAGCCAGGCGGCACGAGAAGCTTGTTTTATTTGTTCTGGGCAAACTTCAGTGGCTAAAAACTCAGTAAGAGCAACAATACGGTTTACTTTCTCATATGAAGTCCCGAGAGATTTTTGAAAGGTTACGTCTTTTAATAACTCCACAAAGTCTTCTAATCTTTTTTTCCGGTCTTCATCAAAAAAGAACCGAGCATCTTGAAGCCTAGCTCTAAGAACTCGTTCATTTCCACGCAGAATTTCTCCACCTGGTCCGGGTTGCACGTTGCTAATAGTGATAAAATATGGCAACAAGTCACCATGCTTATTTTTTAAGGAAAAATATTTTTGATGGTATTTCATGGTGGTAATAAGTAACTCGCGAGGTAATTCAAGAAACTGTTTTTCGAAATTTCCTCTGATTGCAAAAGGGTACTCGACTAGATAGTTAACCTCTTCAAGTAACTCTGGGTCTAGTTCTACGGCACCTCCCACTTCATTGGCAAGCGACGTGACTTGATCAACGATAGATTTTTTTCTAATTACTGGGTCTATCATAAGAAAATATTTTTCGCATGATTTAAGGTAATCGTCCATTCCGTTTACTTTAAAGAAATCAGAATGCATGAATCTGTGCCCACGTGAAATGTCAGTACAGGGTACCCCTTCATAGCTAAAATTTAGGGGTTTTGATCCAAAAAGTGCAACAATCCAGTGGAGGGGTCTAACGAACGGGGTTTCCCGATTTCCCCAGCGCATTTTTTTCGGGAATGGTATCTTGCTTATGAGAATAGGAAAAAATTATTTAGAATAGTTGCGGTAGGTTGTCCTATTTTTTCTATTCGGGCGCACACTACCTCTCCCTTGGATGTTTTTTCAATGGTGAGTTGAGACGGATCTATGCCTTTTCCTCGGGCAAACCCTAGAGCCGATTTGGTGGGAGCTCCTTTTTCGTTATAGGCTAATTTAACATTGGGTCCGAAGTGAGTCTCTACAATATCCTCTTGTTGATTGCCAACCTCATTAAACGAAATTACTAGGCGTCGCGGAGACCCCATAACTCTAGGTTCGCTGGCTTGAATCCTATTTTTCTTTAAAAAAGACGGTATTTCTTTTTCAAGATAGTCTAAGGCTAGACTCATGAAACGAGCCGGAATTTCTTCTGCACCAATTTCTAAAAATAGTTCTGGCATTAGCTAATGAAAATCTAATAGTCGAAAAAAATAAATGAAAACTATATTAAGGTCAAGTTTGGATACGTTAAACCCTAGGCATAAGGGTTTGATGATAGTTGAAGTTGCTTATTTATCAAGAAAAAAGCATGGTCCTTTTTCCTGATATTGTAGGGTGGAATTTTTTTGGACAATATTTGCTAGACGGGAGATTTTTTTAGTAAAGGGTAATCCATTTCCTTGCGTTGACAGACGTATTCTTGGGCGCAGAGGCGGGCAAGTTTTCTGACTCGCCCTATGTATCCTGTGCGTTCCGTGACGCTAATGGCACCTCTAGCATCAAGTTGGTTGAATGCGTGAGAACATTTCAATGTAAAATCATACGCAGGTAAAACGAGGTTTTTTTCTAAAAGATCAAATGCTTCACCTTCATACATTTCGAACCATTTAAGAAACCGCTCTTTGTTTGCGGCCTCAAAATTAAAACTTGAGAACTGTTTTTCTGTTTCTAAGTGAACATCACCATATTTTATAGCGTCGCTCCATTGAAGGTCATATACATTATCGACATTTTGCAGATACATGGCGATACGTTCTAAGCCGTAAGTTAATTCCACGGTGACAGGTGAAAGGTCGATTCCCCCTACTTGCTGGAAATACGTAAATTGGGTGATTTCCATCCCATCTAGCCATACCTCCCACCCTAATCCCCAAGCGCCTAGTGTTGGGGACTCCCAATCATCTTCTACAAATCGAATATCGTGTTTGTTAGGATCAATCCCTAACTCAACAAGACTATCTAGGTAGAGATTTTGAGCGTCATCAGGTGAGGGTTTCAGGATTACCTGATATTGATAATAATGTTGTAGGCGGTTGGGGTTTTCCCCATATCTTCCATCAGTGGGTCGGCGGGAAGGTTCTACATAGGCTGCGTTATAAGGTTCGGGTCCAAGGACACGAAAGAAAGTGGTTGGGTTAAATGTCCCCGCTCCAACTTCAATATCATAAGGCTGGTGAATAGCGCACCCACGTGAGGACCAATAGTTTTGTAATGAGATAAAAACATCTTGAAATTTCATAACTGCCTGTCTATCAAACACTTTTCAAAAAGTCAACTCAGCCACGGTCGATTGGCATATTGTACAATTGAGTTAATAAAAATATATCTTTACTGAAAGACCTTCTATAAAATTATCATCATAGGCCTGTGGTGAAATCCCTTGTTTTTTTTAGCAAGTTGAAACAGCACTAATCCCTTATGGAATTGTACTATGCATAGTGTTTACCGGACTGCATCCCCAGAAGATGTGTTTCGTATAGTTGATTTTTGCAGCAGCAATAATGTGAAAAATGGTGGATTGTTTGAGGTTTACCCTGACTCTGGGGGGAGCTTATTTATGGTCATTGTTAACTCATGTTCCGAATTCGATTCGAAGCATCGGCCCCATCCGTTGGGGGCATTTTATTGTAACTATGCAGGTCCAGGAGTAATAACAATTGAGGAAGAAGATCCTCATTTTGATGGGGTTGAATCTCGTAGGAGACATGTAACGGCAATTAAGCAGGTGATTGACATTCTATTGGCAGAAGGTTTTCCTGGTGTTCAAATTAGTTTCAACGAATTGCCAGCTTTAAAATTCTAAACATAAAGATTGTGGAAATGCGAGAGTAGGATTAAAAAAAACCGTGAGCAATTTTAACTGAATTAGCTATCGACCAATACCCACTTTGATCAACTGATTATGATGAAAAAAGATTACATAGTTGGGATGAATAGACTTTAAAACTGCGCCTTGAACAGTTTCGCCTACCCGTAACTTTAAATTACTATTATTTTCTGTGGTCGCGAAAATGTGGTTGGATGAACTGCTCTTATCAAAAAATATGACCCCCTTTATTTTAATACCTGGGATATGCCCACTTTGAATAGTGGATGGAAGAGTGGATCGTTTTTTTGTCAAAGCAACTGTGGACCTCATAAACTTTTTGATTTCTTTTGCGTCGCTAGAGTTTGTGACTGGAGTAGTTCCTTCAGGTAGTAGCTCAGTAAATGGCTTAGAGGATGAACTTTTATCAGGTTCTGCCTTCGAGGCTAATTCGTTGCTTGAAATTGCCGTCATAGGAACCCCTTCAAAAGCGTGAGGCCTGAATGAATCTTTGAAAGGGACAGTTTTTTGTGTTGGAGTTTTATTGAGAACATGTTTGGGCGAACTTGGTGTTTCGTAGTTTGGTGCCCAAGGATAAAAAGCTACTCCTGTAATCAATAAACCAGTAGCCAGTGCCATCAGTAGAAAAAAATTACGCCGATCCGATTTGATTGATTTTTGGGAAGTGATGTCCTCTTTAAGGAGCATTCCCTTCAGGTCGAGTTTCTGATCAAGGGTATTTTTATCCTCTTCAAGTTTCCTCAGAGTTTTTAAGATGGTGCTCATGGATTAAGGAGCTTTGGCGTTTGGTAAATATTTGACAGGCCGTACAACATAATTTTGCTTTCTGTACCAAATTGGCCATCGTCTTTAATGTGATGTTTGCGCTGGAATTTGGCTACTGATAATTGGGTGTTGGGGCCATAAGAAGGTGCTTCCCTCCCTTTGAAGAATCCAAGCAAGCGAAGGTTTTTTTGCAACCAGATGGCCTGCTTACCCTCAAAGCCTGTTCCAAAACGTTCCGGTAAACCTTCAAAGTCTTTCCATAGAATAATGGCTTTATGTGTCCACATAAGATCAATTGCTTTAAGAGGCATCTCAATCCGATCCACCGAACCAAATATTCCGTCCTCTCCATTTATAGAAACTAGCGAAAGATATTTTGTTCCTTGAGCGTTAGGAAGGGCAATTTCTAGAATTGCTGGGTAATTAAAAACAGCAAGTTTGTCAAAGTTTGCGTTTAAATCATATGCTAAAAGTTTCTGTTCCTCAGCAATGGCCTTGAAGAGAGATTCACCTTTATTTTGATAAGAGGCTATGTCTATATTCCATTTTTTTAGAATCCAGTTGGTTGATTCTAATCGGCTTTCATTGAGGGACAAACTTGCAAGGTAGGTTACCAGCTTATCCTGTTGAGAAATAATCAGTGGTTTGGTACCGGGGATGCGACGAGCTTTTAACAGTTCAATTGCCGATGACGGGCCTTGAGCATTAGCCTTGTTATTATGTGTTACGGGCTCCAGTTCTTTTAGTGCTGAGGTCCCGGCCTGGGGTAACTCGATGGTAGGTACCCGAGTCTTTGATGAAATGTGGCTATTAGTGATGATCGGGTTTTCTTTAATTAATAAATTAATATCTTTTTCTTCTCGATTTGCTTTGGTGAAATCTGGAAGTATCAAATAATTAGCACCAAACAAAAGGATACTCAGAGCCAGTAACCCAGGGAGAACACTTTTCCATAAAGTACCCATCCAGGTTGGAAGTGGAGTGAGTCCTCCAACGTCTTTCACGGCTGGGCGCACAATTTTTGGGGTGATTTTTTTGGTATTCATTGTGTATGCAATAAGCAGGGAGCGGTCAGCTAGAACATTGATCATGCGTGGGATACCATGGGAATACTTATAAATTAGCTCGACCGCAGAACGTGCAAATTGGACTCTGCCTTTGCCTAAGGCTACATTAACCCGGTGTTGGATATATCCTCTGGTTTCATCACGGTTCAGTGGTAAAAGTTCCCAGCTTATGGTGATGCGTTGACGTAGTTGACGTAACTCGCTTTTTTTTAGTAACTGATCGAGTTCCGGTTGACCGATCAAAACAATCTGTATCAATTTTTCTGTGTCTGTTTCTAGATTTGACAGTAGGCGTAATTGATCCAATACTTTTACCTGTAAAGCCTGCGCCTCGTCGATTATCACAACTACTCGGTGCCCTTTTTTTCTCTCGCTTAACAGGAAGACATTGAGAGTATCGACAAGCTTTTTTTTACTATCCATCTCAGAAGGTAGGCCTAGTTCCGAGTTTATGGTTTGTAAAAGCTCTAGTTCATTGATTGCCGGATTAAATACGTAGGCGATACTAAAATCGGTGCGGAGCTCCTGCAGAAAGCTTCGGCAGATCATGGTTTTTCCCGTTCCTACTTCACCTATAATCTTAAGAAACCCATTATTTTCCTGTAGCCCATATACTAGGTGAGCTAGGACTTCCTTATGCTTAGGGCTTAGATATAAATATTTTGGGTCTGGAGTCAGGTCGAATGGTTTTTCCGAAAATCCGTAATAGTCTTGGTAAACATTCAGTCGCGTGGACTTTTGATTAGACTGCTTGTTTCTGTGTAGTGATAACTTCATTTGGTGTCCAGCTGCCTGAGCTGAGTTGGGAGTTATCTTGGTCAGTTGAGTGTTAACTGATTGGTCGTAGGCTGAACGTTTTTTGTCGTTGGACAAAGTGTCGTATGCTTCTTGGACCAATGCAATACGTTCCTCAAGAGAAGGTTGTATCGCATAAGAGGAGTTTAG
>JALPWY010000064.1 GCA_023271875.1 Nitrospinaceae bacterium
GCTGATGAAAAAATTAAAAGTAAGAAAATTAATGACAAAAATTTTTTCATAATTTAATTTTAAAGATGAATTTTTTTAGAAAACTATCTCAAAACCTTCAAAGTCTGGAGGTCCTAAATATAAATCTCTATGTTGAGCAGCATTTTTGTGTGCTAATCTAAACGCTTCTGATTTAGTCCAATTTATAAAATCATCTTTCGAGTTCCAAGTGCTATAAGATGAATATAATGAATAATTTTCATTTGTATCACCTTTAATTAAAAGGTTAACATCTACCTTCCAAAACCTAAACCAATGATTTTCTTGTGGGATATGGCATAACTAGAAGATGAATAGATTTAGTTACTCCTCAAACAAATGAATATTTAAATATCTTAGATAGACGATGTCATAGCAATAAATCAATGGGTTATGAGATTATTCTCATAGCCCATTTTTCTTATGTACTCGTCATGTACTCAACTACGGTAAAAGAATTTCAATGCCTGCTCCCATTATAATAGAATGGTTCCGTTGCTTACCATTGGAAGGGATGGTCATGCAAAAATATTTAACCCGAAAAAACTCATCAGGCTTCACCCTCATAGAACTGCTGATTGTAATTGCAATCATCGGCATCCTTGCTAGCATCTGCATTCCGCAATACACGCAATATAAAATCAGAGCTTACGATGCTCACTCCAAACAAGCGCTTCGTGATGTGAATTTTCTCTGCACTGCTTACTGGCTTGATGCTGACTTTTCTAAGGAGTGTGATCTTCCTAAAATCAGGGATGCCGCTTACGGTTTTACCCAGAGTCCAGATGTTGTAGTGACGCTTCCTTCCTCGCCAAGAAACAGTTTCTGCGCATCTGCCAAGCATGACAACAGCCCCAATACATACAGCATTGACAGTGCAACAAATATAAGTTCTGGAAGGGGTTGTAACAATCAGCAAAGTACAGAGCAAATGAGGGCGGCTAAATTAAGTGGTTTTATAACTTCTTGTGTTGAGGATAAGGACGCAGTGGCCTGTAAAAAAAGTTGTGATGGTGAGAAGAAATCAAGCGTATTCGTTCCATTCGATTCCAGAGTATATATATATTGGCGAAACCCGGGTGACAGGACAAAGAGAGAAACATTTGATGATAGTTTAGGTGGCTACTGTATCTATCCGTGTGCTTTGAACCCTCAAAATCCTTCATCTGCCAAGGATAGACATTGCGCTTTCAAACCAGGAGTGGAAACGCTAGAGACGGTTCAAAACCATCAACTTTATGTCCCCAAATACTGGGCAGATAATATGTAAATTTCGTTACAAAGATTTGCTTGTCACTGTTGAAGTATTTGCTTAAATTGTTGGCAACACTATTATATCTCCAAAAATTTTTTGTAGATAATAGTAATGCAGAAATATCCAAAGGTAGTATCTGGTCATTGCTTACCTCTCTATAATTGTTATAAGATCCCATACCTAAAATATCAAGCAACTGACTTGTTATTTCGGTAGGAATAATTAAACCGAGATGCTCCCGCCCGAAAGGGAATACGGGGGCATTTTTTCGTTTGAGGGTATAATGCGAGAAGGCAGTTTTGTTAGTGGGTTTAAATAATGGGGGGAGAAAATGTTAAAGACGTATCGCATCATTCCATTAATATTCATTTTATTTTTATTTGGGTTCACGCTCATTACAGTGTCTCCAGTATTCGCACAATCTACGAAAGATTTGGAAGATAGAATAAACAGATTAGAGGTGCAAATATGTGACCGTCTTCCCGAATTAACGCTGTGTTCAGATTCAGATATTCAAGATAAGCGAAAAAAAGTTGAAGATCAGAGATTGAGAGAGAGAACTAAGAATTTTGACAAAGACCCATACACCTACGCCCCAGACGGTTCTGCTCGCCAATCACCAGATGGGAAATTTCGCTGTATTGGCTTTCCCAAAGTTCGTTCATGGCCAGAGTGTGAGAAGAAATTCAAAGAAGCAAAGGAACGAACGAAACGCTTGTTCCAATCCGAAACGGGGGTTCGATTCCCAGATAAATGAAAATGATAAGTAGATAAGAAGATCGCCATTATTATAAGGCAAGAGAGCTAATCAGCCAATCGCAACTAATCTCGTTTCTCCCTCGATACTAATTGGTGACCTCATTTCATAATCCTCTGAATGATAAATATAATTGTACAGTTCGACTATCGCGTTACCGTTAACTAGGCGGGTCGTATCGGTAGATACCTTTTTTCTCTTGCGCGAATCTAGGAGGGTATCCTGGAAACGTTGACGATCTTTTGGTTCGATTAGGCTTTTAACTTCCTCAAACGTAAACAAATCCTTTCCATAATTAAATGGACAACTCTTCCCTATGTAATAGATGAGCTTTGTCAACTTATTAGGCTTGCTTAAACCTGTCTTAAAATCATATGAAAATGTGGCACTCGGGGGAAGCGGGAAAGATCTTTCTGAAAATAAATCTTCCGGGGTTTGTAAATATTTCTTTTGTAATGCAAAATATTTTTCGAGCAAGTTTTTGTACTTATAACTATTGATAGAATACTTTTTTAAAAGACCTCTCCGGCCGTTGATACCCATTTTTTTATAAATTTTTTTCAAGTGAAATTTAACTGTATCAGGGGTGATAGATAATTTGCTGGCTATTTCATTGTCAGACAACCCGGCGGCTAAAAGATTTCCAACCTCCAGCTCTCTTTCGGATAAGGGTTTTTCTTCGATTATATTCTTCAGAATTGGATTGTGCATTTAGATTTAATCCTCATAACTATCCTATTAGCCACCCCCTTCAAAAGACTGGCAATGAAGTTACTTTATGCTAGTTGGCGGGGATAGGCAACTTGCTGAGGCGAACACTGGAGTCGAGATATGTGTTGAGAACAAAGTACGCTAATGGAGGTGCGTCACTCAATGCGTTCCCCGTTTTTGAATTTTTCGCCCTTGTCATTGCTAAAGATCCCTGTTTCGAAGTTATATTTTAGACTTCCTACCTAAATGGCTTTTAAATAGCTATTCGGTGCTTAGACCGCTCTTCACACAGGAGATTTCTTGACTAGTAACGCCACAATTCAGCCGGTTGCCTATCCCCGCCAACTAGCATAAAGTAAGTTTATTGCGAAGTCTTAAATTTTAATTCCATTGCCTTCCTTCTCTTCGCTTTTCCCTTTTCTCCCTCATTTTTTCCCTCATTCCCCTTATTTCGGCACGAAGCGCCTCCCGACCCTTTTTATTTGTGTTTCTGCAAGATTTCAGGTCCTCGCGGAAATTAGCGGATTTAATACAACTTTCAAAATTATTAAGGAGAGCAAGCCTTTTCCCAATATTTTCGAGTACCATCCCTTTCCTTCTTTCAAATCTTTTCTTTTTTTCCCCTGTTTTCAAGAGGTTCTGGTCACGCAGTTCCAAATCAGCATTATTAGCTTCTTGACCAAAAACCACTCCCCCGTGTATCAACAAAAACACCAACCCGGCAACAACTGCCATCGTTCTTAAATAAAAAAAATATTTTTTCATCTTGTCCTCCCTTATGGTTATAGTTTTTTTAAATCGTTAGCGTCTCCGCTTGTTACCAGAAGTTCGTGGACCCAGGTTCTGACTGGGGGCACGGGATCGAGGGAAGGAATTCTGCTCAAAGGATCGTGACCGGTTTGGTCACCTTTGGCGGATTTGATCCCTGTTTCTTCGATTCCGCTGCGGATTAATTTTATCTCCCCTATTGCGCGGCCTTTTTTCTTCAGGGGAAAACCGTTTGAACTTTTTCCTCGGCTCATTCAGTTTCGAGCGAATTCCCCTGTGTTTTTTAGGCGAATTGTCTTTCAGCCGCTTATTTCTTTTTTGAATCCGAGTGCGAAAATTTTTGCGCTTCTCGGAAGACATGTTTTTAAATTGTTTGCGTAGTTTTTTCTTTCGTTCCGGACCCATATTTTTAAATCTTTTATGGGAGGCCCGAAGCCGTTTCTTTGCTTCCGGCGGAAGCTTGCGGAACTTTTCAAACCGGGTGCGGATACGTTGGCGTTCTTCCGGAGATTTTTTCTTCCAGGATTGGAATTTCTGCTTAAAGGTATTTCGCTGATCAGGATTCATTCTCTGGTAACGCTGCGCCCCGCGTTTCAACTGCTGACGCTTTTTCTCATTTAATTGCTTCCAACGTTCTTTAAAGGGGACTAGAAGTTTTTTTTCTTCCGGGGCAAGTTGGTCCCATGAAAGTTCTTGTGCCCATCCTTGAGAAGGGATAATCAGGAGGATCGTCGACACGACCCAACAGCTTAAAAAACTCTTTAAGTTATTTTTCTTCATTTTTATTCTGCTCCGAATCTTCCATCTCCATTTCATTTATGTCTTTAGGATCCGTCCATTCTCCGTCTTCTGTTTCAAATTCCCCCAGGAACTCAAGAAATTCCAAAGAAGGGGTTTCCTCATCGGGGGATGCCGATTGGGGTTCGTCCTTTTCGCTTGCATCTTGGGCCATGATGGGGGCAGTTCCCAGCGACCACAAGCAGAGAGTTCCGATCAAGATCGGCCTAACCCGCACCCACATTTTCCTCGGCCAACCATGCATAGAATTCGAGCTCTCCATAAAGTTCCAAAACGTCAGTGGAGGTCAGCAGATCGATGTCTTCTAAACCCGCCCCCACACGAGTTTTATTAGGTTCACCAAAATAAAAAACCACAAACAACAGGACACAGGCGACTGATGCCCATTTTGTTGTGGATTGATACATCCATTCTGGAAACCACCCCTTCGACTTGGACTCCATCGCCTTGAACCGGATTTGGGTTAGTCGCGATTGAATCCCTGGATCGAGACGAGATGATCCCTTATCTAGGGTTTTTTTGATCTGCTTTAAAAAACGTTTATCTTGTTCGGTTTCATTCATCCCTTTGATCCTTCAACAACTTTCTCAAAGTCTGCCTGGCCCGTGAGAAGTGGGTTTTGACGGACCCCTCGGAAATCCCCATGGAGCGTGCTGTTTCAGAGACGCTCATTTCTTCCCAAGTCCGCAAAAGAAATGTTTGTTTTTGACGCCAGGGAAGGGTGCGCAGAGCGGCATGGACGCTTTCTATTGATTCCGAAAGCACTAACTCATCTCCTGGATCGCGTCCTGCCGGGTCAGCATGCTGGGTGATAGGGTCTGGCGAATCCTCTTGCTCCATGTTCCAGAACGACTGCCAAATATTCCGAACCTTTGCCCTGCGATGCCAATCCCGGATCCGGTTTTTTAGAATCTGGAAGAATAATGGCTTCCATTCCTCAGGAGGTTTATCAGAGTATTTTTGGACTAAAGCAATCATAGCATCTTGTAGAATATCCAGAGCATCATCAGAACTTCGCGTGGCTAATTCAGCCATTCTAAAAGCGCGACGTTCCACCGATGCTAGAAATTTTTCCATAACCATTTGCCCGTATTAATACCCGGGCCTAGCGGCCCCGGAATGGGGCCCGCCAGCTTGATAATTTTATCGACGCGCCAACCTTCTGGTACTTTGGGCGTGCCCTTGACTTCGATGAAACCTTTGGGTGTTTCTAAAACTTGAGAAGCGCTGTTTGCTTTGGTTGTTTCGACTACGGATCCAGTCTCGTCGCTGGTTGTTCCGCCTAGTATTAATACGGTCATTGGTCTGGCCTCCCTTTCGGTATAGTCGCTTGGCCAGAGCATAGCGTTTAATACCTCGGACCCGATGGGTTTTAGTATGGAGTCGTTCATTGATCCGATCTCCCTTCCGGTCCAGTTTGTGGTCGATCCGATTTCCCTTCCGATCCAGCCGGTTCGCCAGAGCATAACGCCCATTATCTCGGGCCTGGTGGGTTCTGGCATGGAGTTGACCATTGATCTGGTCTCCCCTGTTATCCAGTCGTTGTACAATACGGTTATCGACGTCCTGCTCAACAGTCTCCTGAGCTAGAGTTGTGACGGGTGCAACTGCAATAATGGAGGCAAAACTTATCGTAAGTATAGTCTTTTTCATGTCCATTTCCTTGTCGAGTTTAATGAAACTATCTTTCACTTAACTTTAAAACGCACAACACAGTGGTTTGGTTGACAAGAAAACGTCATAAATATGTAGGTATATTTGTCGAGAATTTTTGGAGCCAAAAAAGGGCCACAGTTTAAAAAACCAAATCTGCAAACAAGTGGCAAACAGGAATTTCTTGACTAGTAACGCCACAACTCAGCAGGTTGCCTATCCCCGCCTCGTCACATAGCCTTACCTCAATTGGAGTATTTACTAAAACTTTTAGTGCAATTACCATTGTTTTAAATCATTAGTTGTGAATGGTAATGCAAAAATATTCAACTCATAAAAGTAAATCAGGTTTCACACTCATAGAGTTACTGATCGTAATTGCAATCACCGTCCATCGGAACGCGATCTGAACAATCGCTTTTCCTAAAATCTGGCGGATAGGTTTGGATGTTGATATAGTACGTAGTGCGAAGCACAAAACAGAAAACCAATAGGTACAGAAATTATGGAAAACAGCAAAGAACACGAGGAACAATACGAATAACCTGATCTTGATTACTTCAAAGCTTGGGACAATCCTTCTCTATAAATCCGAGCGTTTATATATACGCATTTCTCCAGAAAACAAGAAGCGAGTGCGTCTTGCTTGCAATCGAGTTGAACTTTCATTGTCGGACTTTGTTACTGGGGCAACTTTGGGAGCGACTGACTTTGTCATTGATAAATATCTCTGATTAGCATGGAGCATCGCCAGATGGGAATAAAACATTTAATTCTGATAATTCTCCCCCTTATATTACTTGTTACTCCAGTTTATGCGGATGATTATCAAGAGGGAATCGATGCTTACGATAGAAAAGACTTCAAGACTGCATTAAAGAAGTTGAAACCATTAGCTGAAAAGGGGCACGCAAGCGCACAGCACAAGTTAGGTGAGATGTATGGAAATGGAGAAGGAGTTCCACAAAACCACAAAGAAGCTGTCATGTGGCTGTTAAAGACAGCAGAGCAAAAGAATCTAACGGCACAAAGATTAATTAGATCTAGTTACCATCAGTGGCATAAAGAACTTGCTGAGCAGGGGGATTCATATGCTCAAAGATTTCTAGGAGCAAGTTATTACTTGGGACTAGGAGTTACTCAAAATTATGCTGAAGCAGCTAAGTATTACAAGAAGGCGGCAGAACAAGGGGATAGTGTTTCTCAAGTTATTCTTGGAGCAATGTATGAAAAAGGGAAGGGTGTATCCAAAGACTTTGTCGAAGCCTATAAATGGTTTAGTATTTCTTATGAGGGAGCCAAATTTGGAGAAACTGGTAATGGGCGCATGTACAGAGAAAAACTTGGGAAACGAAAGATGACCCTCGCCGAGATAGCAGAAGCTCAGAAACTGACAAGGCAATGGATGGAGAAGTACCAGAAGAAATAGGTGCAAGTTCAATTGCCCCAATTGGAACCATTCTATTAGTATGAAGAGATAGAACTGAAATTCTTTTACCGCAGTTGAGTACATAGCGAGTACATAAACAAAATGGGCTATGAGAATAATCTCATAACCCATTGATTAAAATGGTGGGCCGTCTCGGGATCGAACCGAGGACCTACTGATTAAGAGTCCGTAGCCACTAATAATCAACAACTTACTACAACAAACAACAATAATAGAATCAGTCAGTTACCACCCCTACCCTAGTTGTCATGTGTTGTGGAAAACTGCCATTATTTGCCGTTAAGTGGCCCATTTTTGGCTCCAAAAAATTCCCACAAATATCTCCTACTAATAATGTAATATGCCCAGCATACACTCATCATTCGAGATGGTTTTGCAGACGAACAGTCATCGTTACTAAGGGAGGAGAAAATGTTAAAGACGTATCGCATCATTCCATTAGTATTCATTTTATGTTTATTTGGGTTCACGCTCATTACAGTGGCTCCAGTTTTTGCTCAAACAGATCATGCCAACGAAGGGATGTCGGAATTGAGAACCCCTCAAGAACGCTGTGCGGGTGCTCCTACTGATGAGGAAAGAGCAAATTGTTTAGCTGCTAATAAAAGAATGTTGAATCTTGACGTACCTCGTGAAGCAATGGATATGAGTCCGCTTGCGATTGAAGAACGCTGTGCGGGTGCGCCTACTGATGAGGAAAGAGCAAATTGTATAGCTGCTAATAAGAGGATGAAGAGTCATGACGGACCTCGTGACGGAATGAGAGGAGAGCATCATGACGGACCTCGTGATGGATCTCCAGGTATACCTCCGACGGCAGATATGAGTACCCCCGAAGAACGCTGTGCGGGTGCTCCTACTGATGAGGATAGAGAAAATTGTATAGCTGCTAATAAGGGGATGGGAGATGATCGTCGTGATGGACCGGGGCAAGCCTCCGACGCCACGGTCGTGGGATCAACTGAAGAACGCTGTGCGGATAGCCCTAATGCTGAGGAGTTGGCAAATTGTATTACTCTTGATAACAGAGCAAATTCAGCAGGAATAATCCAGGCAATTGAAAAACTTTGTGCGGATAGGCCGAATGATGAGGAGATGGCAAATTGTATAGGTGACAAAAA
>JALPWY010000065.1 GCA_023271875.1 Nitrospinaceae bacterium
TTTTGGTGAGGAGTGAAGCCATGATAGGGGAAACGGAATCAGGGGCATAGGCATAGGCCTCGGGCATCCAAGAATGAAACGGGACTAAGGCCATCTTGATCCCCAAGCCAATAAATATAAAAAGCAATCCACCCACTAGAGCTTTAGAGCCTAATAAAAAAGGAAGTTTGTCTGCCATATCAGCCATATTCAGTGTGCCAGTCACCGCATAGAGATAACTTACTCCTAAAAGATAAATGGACGCACCAATGGTTCCCAATATGAGATAGCGAAAGGCTGCAAATAACGCTCTTCCGCCAGCGACACCAATAAGCGCGTAACTTGAGATAGCTGCAACTTCTAAAAATACGAAAATATTGAAAAAATCCGCAGCGAAAACAATGCCGGTCAAAGCGGAAAAAAACAACAAAATCAACGTGTAATAATTAACGATTCGGCCATTTAGAGCCTTTGGGGAAGTTGGCCCAGTAAACACCACACCCAACAAACCCAAGACACTCAATAATACTAAGATGACACTTGCTAATCCATCAGCCACCCACTCAATTCCTAGAGGCGCGGTCCATCCACTAAACGCATACCGCACCTCCCCATGATTAACGACGTTATGGAGGTTCAAAATAGAGACCAGCACCATAGCCGCGAGAATAGTCAAAGAAATTGACTTGCTCCAATGACGGTGTTTTAGGCAAACCACTGGCATGGAAATAGCGGCAAACAATGGGAGAAGGAATAGGATTGCAGGAAGCTGATGACTCATTCTGTTTTTTCGAGGATTTCTTGTTCGTCAAGGCTTCCATACTTTCGATAGATCGCCGCGCACAGGGCTAATCCCACGCCCAAGGTCGCCACGCCAACCACAATAGCGGTTAGCGTCAAGACATGAGGTAACGGATTTGCGTAACTGGCCGCTTGCACCGGATCCGTGGTTGACAAGAGCACAGGAACCGTCGCGCCCTTCTTTGCACTAATAGAAACCAGGAAAAAAATCACGCTGGTTTGCACCAAATACATCCCGATAAGTTTCTTTACGAGATTGTATCGCGTGATCATGACATAAAAGCCCCACAGAAAAATGATGACAAATGTCAAAAAGTTGGGTCGCTGAAAAACTGCGAAAAATGCATCAACCATTTGCTGAATCCTCGGCAATTTCTTCAGCGGACAAGCTGAATACAATAGAAACGACTGTTACAGCAACGTCAACGGCCACACCAACTTGCGTGAGCACGATTCCCAAAGACCTTCGAGAGGCCGTTTCCAAGCCTGGAATTTCCAAATTCGAATAATTGAGAAACTCTCCACCTCCAATCATACACAAGCCACCTACTCCCGCGTAGATCAGCATCCCGACCCCATCAACATGTAAAACCTTGTTAGCCAATTGACTCCGGGAAGCGTCATGACCAAAAATCAAAACCGATAAGATCATGCCCGTGCCTAGAATCACTCCACCAACAAAACCTCCACCGGGTCCGTATTGTCCAAAAAACAACACATATAAACCGAAAATTTGAACCACCGGGATGAGAAAGCGCCCTAAGGTCTGTACGATAATGCTGTCGTGTGGGTGCATCATGATGCATCCCTCCTGAGCAGCAAAGCACAAGCAATGCCCGCCGCAAAAATCACTACGGTTTCAACCATCGTATCAAGCGATCGGTAGTCCATCAGCACCGAAGTCACAACATTCGGAGTGTGGGTATCCTGATAGCTCTGCTCGAGATAGGTCGGAGAAATATGAACGCTTGCCGGAGAATTCGGGTCCAAATATACAGGGAGATCACTTGCGGCATAGAGCAAAAGAAATCCCAAGAGAGGAAAAATAATTAATGTTGCCAGAGAAAGAGGAGGGCGTCGAAGCCGAGTGTCTTTGGGATTAGTCCCGAATAGAGTTAATAGAAACAGGACCGTAGCTAATCCTGCTCCTACGACGGCTTCCACGAACGCAACATCCACAGCTCCTAG
Source organism: Nitrospinaceae bacterium (assembly GCA_023271875.1). GTDB lineage: Bacteria > Nitrospinota > Nitrospinia > Nitrospinales > VA-1 > Nitromaritima. The sequence continues at coordinate 1,969 of JALPWY010000065.1, forward strand.
CCATGCCCATGCTAATGACAGGAAAAAACTATAGGAGCCCAGGAGCAAAACGGAACTCATTAAATCTTTAACCAAGATGGCACCACCGGCAGTAACCAGGACAAGAAGTAGTAAAGGAATTTCATATGAAACGATCATGAGGTTTCCTTTTTCCAAGGTTTTAAACCAGACCGGAGAGCCGCACGAACCGTGGCATGTGTAATGACAGGATTTATAATATACAGCAAGGCCAACACCACTAGAATTTTCAGCATGTTTGTACCTAGTCCCCCATGCAAGGCGATTCCAACTAACATCAAAAAGGCCCCTAAGGAGTCAGTTAATGATACGGCGTGTGAACGACTAAACACATCGGGCAATCGAATCACGCCAATCGCGGCAACAATCAGAAAAAATAATCCCGCTACTATAAAAATTATGGAAAGTATTTCCATGCTAAGGAACCCCCTTCCGTTCTAAATATTTGGCCACGGCAAGGGCTCCGACTAAATTTAGCAGCGCATATCCAGTTGAGATATCAACAAACATATCGACTCGCTCAAAATAAATTCCCATGACAATAAGCAAAATAATTGCCTTGGTGGAAATGCCATTGAGACCCAACACACGATCAAAAATTGTGGGGCCCTGTAGGACACGGTACAGATAAACGCCAAGGAGAATAGCCAGCAACACCAAAATGTAGAGAAGAAAAATTTTCATAAATCAGGCTCTTGGTCCTTAAAAATTTCAGCAATTTTCGATTCGATTTGCTTATTTTTAATACCTTCGCTTAAAGGCTGATCCAACGCGTGAACAATGAGCTTATTACGGTCAACCTCTGCAGTAACCGTTCCTGGGGTTAAGGTAATGGAGTTACCAAGAAGGACAATGGCTGCGTGATGATTCAGTTTTGATTCCACAGAAATCAACTGAGGAGCAATGGGAAGCGCGGGATGCAAAATAAGCTTAGACAAATGAAGACTACTTTGGACGATTTTATAAAAAAGCCATGGAAAATAAAGAAGGATTCTGGACCATAAACGAAATTTCGGAACAAAAGATGAGTGGCCAGCGTTACCCCAGGCCACGGCGAAGGAAAAAACAAGGCCCAAACTAAGATGAATCCATTCAAAGCTGGCAGACAATAAAACCCAAAACATAAACAGTACCATGGCTTTTAAAAAAAGAAATTTTGGTGATATTGGTCTAGATCGAATTGCCATAAAATTTTTAGATACTGGTTTGACTACATAGTTTAAGTGTTACTCGATTTACTCTATAAAAAATCAGCCAGAGACTTAAAATGAAACATCTCTATACTTGCAACAGTCCAAGCGCCTATCTTCAATGCGCGTCTAACTAGGAAACATGAAGCGTTTCCCACGTCGCATTCGGGTTGTACCGATGAAACTCAAACCTATGGGGATCTAAGGCCACAAGATTAAGCCATTGATTGTGAAACAACTGTTGAAGGATCGAGTGTTTTTGAATGACAGATGAAAGTACACTCGGTGTCTGTTCGATGATAGCTAAGAGTCGCATCGGCTCATGATAATGCGTGTCACCGTTATTGACTGTCTGTAAGGGGAATCCCATTTGCAAATCACTTTGGCTTCCCAGCATCATCCCAACACCCCCAACAACATTGTGTAAGACCTTACTCCCACTTCCATAAGTCCATGGATCAACGGAAGGAAAATAATAACCAGTACTAATCCACTGGCCGACAATTAACGGCGCGGTCATGATTTTTTCAAGGATGGCACCTTGAGGATCAGCTATCGGATCATAAGAATGTAAGAAAACTCGACCGCCTAAATCTAACCCTTGGCTCAGTTTTCGCCTTCCAATGAGAAACGCGGCATTGCCCGCTAATCCCCATTCCGGTCGAGTATTCGCCCAATCGCAACTGCGCTCGTCTACATGAGCAAAAGCCTGCTCTGGAGAAATTTCAGTCGGAGCACTGGGAATGCGATGGCATCGCTCAAGAGCCTGCTTCGCTCCAGCTTTTTCGAGATCCTTGTTCAACGCCTGCAAATCTTTTTTATGCGAATCAGGCAATTCCTCTAGATCGTAAAACTCAACCCGATCCGTCGTCGTATTATGTTTCCCTGGAAGAAACCAGGTATCATCGGGAATCAGCAATTCTTTTTCCTTGAGAATGCGACGAACTTCAGATTCATTTGCCATCGCGGCAAAAACTCGAGCATTTGCATCGCCCGGTGCCCCTCCGCAAGCCCCGCAATCCAAAGCCCCATAATAGGGATTATTGTCCGTCTCACTCCCATGGCCACAAAGACACACCAACCGCGCAAAATTTTTGGTGAGTCCCATAGCGCGCAAACCATTTTCGATAAATGTCGCCCGGTCTGAAAGAGAAAATCCCTGCGAAAGCCCATCAGGAATCCCTTCCGCATTCACTTCTCCGATCCTAGGGCTTTGAGAATTAGATGGCGTGGACAATGAGATCTGGGTTGGGACCTTATGCGTCAACCCACGCTGGATAGTAGAGGTCGTTGCACGAAATATTTTTTGGAGCAAGGTCTTGCCCACCAACCCCAGACTAAAAAAGAATCCCAATACATCAATCACCATCATCGATCCAATAGGATGGTGCTTCAGGTCGTGAAAAAGATGACACCCCAGTTGGCGCCAGCGAGTACCAGAAGAATATTTTTCTAACGCCGCCCCTTCTCCCAGCCGAGGTGTTTCCGTCACCGCATGGCCAGGAGTCAATAATACCGGGCATAAAGAGGCACGTTGATCACTATCAAAAGCTTGATGGCTAATGGGAATGCCAAAAAACCCTGCAAATCCAAATGTTTCATAGGAACCTTGGGCTTCAATATGGCGACGAAATGATTCAGAACGTACGTCGATACAAAAGGCTAGTTGTGCATGGGGACGAGTTTCCAATTCTGGTACCGTTCCGCGATGCGCTGAAATATTTCTCAGTATCTTTTCTCGAAAGGAATCTTCGTACGCCTCAATCCATACCCGTCCATGCTGATCAGCGGGAAAGCGATCTAACCATTGTAACAACATACGGGCATCAGTAAGCGAGAGGTCGTTAATTTCTCCTGGAGATAACTCAAGGAACTGTGACAAATGGAATATTCGCCAGGCGTGTCGACATTTCATCTGTTTGATTGGATCCCCAGATTGCTCTCCATGCCCAATTTTCTCGTGGTATTCTTCAGATCGGTCATTCCAATATGCAGTCAGGGTAGAAACCGTCCCATCAACTCCCCATTCTTTTTTGCACCGAATATTGGTCAACTCCACTTCATAGAATAAACGCACGGCCAGATATTGTGTGGTGTCAATGGGATGTTTGTGTTGCGCATGGTATATTGGGTGTTCCCCGTATATCGGATGTTCCCCGAGCCAACGTATGTATCGCGTCCAACCTGGTAGTAATGACAGTTGCCTTGAGAGATAATCTTTCCATTGTTCTTGAGGAATTTCGAGTTGGTGCAAGCTTGAACTGATTGCGTCCTCTGGAACTACAGGAAGGTTATAAACTTTTTGGGCGAAATCTGTAACCCCGAGAAGCTGCCCCGAAAAATCTTTCTGCGCGAGGTTACGCCATACTTGGTAGAAACCTTCTTCTCGGCCAGGCATTTCCCAGCCGGCTAATCCTTCATCGAGAAACGCCGTCACCCATTTGATGAGTTGATTATTGATTTGGTCAACCACCCCACCAACAGTCAAATTATCAACCCAATCGCTGATGGTCCGCTGAGGCGGCAAGGAAATGGGTGCGGATGTTTGCGGATGCGAATCCTCAGATATTTGAGATGAAGTCTGAAAATCGGACAACTCGAAAGTGGCTAACACACTCTTCCATAACTTCGTCAGGTAGGCCTCTTCTGGGCACTCTCGATACTGCTCAGATTCTTTGATGGTTTGTTCAATAATTTTTTTCTTGGATTCTTCGGGAAGGTTTTGCCGAAACTGTTTTGTAGCTCCACCATCGCTTAACTCCCACTCCAGGAGGGATAGTGGCAATTCCTCGAAGCCAAAAAGTAAGTTTAATTGCCAAATATCTTTTGAGGAAATCTTTCGACTCCCAACTTCAATAGAAGCTTGACCATCTGAACGAGGCCCAACCCTAGAAAAAGCCCGCTTAAAACTTTCTTTGGTAATACGGCTATTTCGGTAAAATTGGCGATACTCCTCATTCGCGAGATACCCATTCCCGCCAAGGAGGTCCTTGCCTTTTCGAACAGCCTGATCAAACGGTAGATATTCCAAGCCATGAAGGGGATTCTGCGCGACCATGGAACGCATGGGCCAAAACGGCGCAATTGGCTCACTAGCGTTCAATACAATTTGCCGAATCTGATCACGACCCTGTGGAGAAAGTGGCTTCACTGAAATAGTCTTCATATAGAAAGATTTACCTCGCACATAGAGGTCTTCATCGTATTTAGTTTTGATTAAGAACGCTTCACTCAGTTCACTTTAATTTTCCGTATCTTTTTTTCCATTTATGAAATTCTAATATTCCGGAAGATTAGTTTGTTCGTTAAGTTTACTTGCGCCTATCAAGGATAGTCACATGCGGACTTTATGATTGCTTCCAGTTATTTTTTTATTAGCTGGATTAGATCATGCACTTTTCGATGTTTCTCAATAGAATGTCGCAGGTGCTTACTAGTGAAAACTTTGTACACGTTCCTCCTTCCATCACGAATGTGCTCCAAATATCCGTCAGCTTCCAGCTTAACGATAATGTGTTGAACTGCTCGCTCTGTGATTCCAACTTCCACTGCAATGTCCCGCATTCTTTCAGACGGGTTTTTGGCTAAGCACAACAGAACGTGCGCATGATTCGTTAAAAAAGTCCAAGATGGGCTGGCTATTTTTGCTTCTGTCATACCCGGTCCAATTAGGAATATGAGTTATTTATAAAGTTTAACTGATGTTCCCACAATAGATGAAACACGATACACGAAATACATTTCATATGTCAACAACTTCTTGAAAAATAAAGAAAACTAACGGTTTTTTTTAGGTGGTCTTATAGGTGGTAGAGTCAACTGAATCGGCGGATAGGCATAACAATATCCTCTCGCACTTCAACTTTGATAACAGCTTCGCCCGAAACCTTGAAGGTTTTTTCGCCAGAAGATCTTAAGTGCAGCGACATCATGTAAATGTTTGGAAGTTTTTTTAAGTGCGTGATGAGTCAAGAGTCGCTTTTTTTGGGGTGGAATCTCTTGACGATGTAGAAAACATCCCCCCATTCGTGGAAATGTCCCGCTTTAGCTCCGGCACGGTCACCCATTCCAAAATAGAAATCAGCTCTACCTTTTCCACGAATTGCATTACCTGTATCTTGATCAACTACGAACCGAGAGAAACTTTTCCATTGAATGATTTCGTTTTTGTCATCGAGAATAGGCTTACGTAATTTTACGAAGGCGAGTCCTCCTGCAGGGTACACTTTTTTGTCAGTGGCTATGGATCGGCCTCCCAAGAGTTCTCCCCCTCCGGAACCACGCGGGTTGCCTTCGTTCGACAGTTTAAAAAAGACATAGCGTTTGTTGTAGAAAAAATATTTTTCGATATCTTCTGGGTGTTCTCTGAAGTATTTTTTAATTCCCTGCATTGACCCTTGGGCGAGGTCAATGATTCCATCTTTGATCATGCGTTTACCTAGACCGCCAAACTCATAATTGTTGACTCCTGCAAAATGTGCTCCAACTGATGTTCCATCAAGGAAAAGGAGTTGTCCTGATCCTTGAATATGTAAAAAAAATCGATCGACATCATTTTCAAGCCAAGCAATTTCTAGTCCTCTGCCCGTAAGGATTCCATCTCCGTCGATTTGCTTTCGTGTGTAATTGCGCCATGCTTCAGAATTAGGAACGGATGATTCTTGAATTTTATAGTTTTTGCTGTGTCCAATAAGCTGGGGTCTTGGAGAAGATTCTGGGATTTTATAAATTGGATAGCGGTATTTTACTGTTCTTACCTGACTTGCTCGCATCATCGGTGCATAGTATCCCGTAAAAAGAACCTGTTTACGCTTTCCCTTGCCCACACGATGGATAACAAACTCCTCGCGGAGGCGCTGGGTGAACTCGGAGGGTGGAAGATTTTCATTCATCAAACTCAAAAAAGATGTAAGAGTTTGTTTTAACCATCCGTTTGTTACCATGAGGTCGCCCAAACGTTCTACTTTTGCAGGGTCGGTAAATTCCATTGGTTTTAATTGATTTAGAATTACCTTCCTGAGAGATGTTTGGTCTAGGTCATCAAAAAAAATTTCAGGTGTTTTGAAAAAATTTTTGGAAAGAAGAGACTGGGCGGGGTTGGAGTGGGATTCGGATGATTTTGATTCAGGAACTACTACCTTAGGAGCTAGCCGTTTTTCTCGGTACCAAAAATGAGGATTTTTGCTAGATGGCCATTGTCTTGAGAGATCAGGTTTTTTTGCCCGCTGGGATTTATAGATTTGTTCTATGTTTCTTTTTGCCGAGTTATCTGGTTTTGGCTTCAATATAGAGCAGGAAGTGAAAACCAGGGGAACAGCAAACACGGTTATTAAGAT